>DATAFP010000136.1:0-7142 GCA_036257415.1 Gemmatimonadales bacterium | reverse complement strand
TCACTCGCTTGGCCTGACCGAATCCGGGCTCGACCGCCTGGCGCACGCGGCCTACCATCTGCTCGGCTTGCAGAGCTACTTCACCGCGGGTGAGAAGGAGGTTCGTGCCTGGACCATCCACCGCGGGGACAAGGCGCCGGCCGCTGCCGGCGTGATCCACTCGGATTTCGAGAAGGGGTTCATCCGCGCCGAGACCGTGGCCTACGAAGACTTCGTACGGCTCGGCGGTTGGAAGGGCGCGCGCGAACAGGGCCTGGCCCGGGCCGAGGGCAAGGAATACGTGGTCCGCGACGGTGACGTGATGCTGTTCCGATTCTCCAGCTGACTTCCGTTGCCAACCGGGGGCGTCTAAGTTAGGTCGCTCTATCGGAGCCTCCTCCTCGGCCGCGAGCGGCCGGGGCGTCCAGTCCACGGGAAGGCGGTCACATGGTACGTCCGTACGAGGTAGTGTACATCTTCGACAGCGCGCTCGAAGAGCCGGCCATCAACGAGCGGCTCGCGCGTTTCCACGCTCTCATTCAGCAGCCGGACACCGAGCAGCCCCAGGTGAACCACTGGGGCAAGCGCACGCTCGCCTATCCGATTCGAAAGCACGAGACCGGGTACTACGTGGTTTCCAAGTTCGAGACGGTGGGCAGCGCACTCCCCGAGTTCGAGCGCGCCATCAAGCTCGACGAAGGCGTGCTGCGCTTCCTGGTGGTGGTGAACGAAGGCGCCCAGCCGGTGCCCGTCGCCAGCGGCAAGAGCGACGAGGAGGACGACGAATGAGACGCGGCCAGAAAACCTGCACCATCTGCGAGTCCGGCGTCCGCATCGTCGACTACAAGGATGAGCGCACCCTGCAGCGATTCCTGACCGAGCGAGGCAAGATGCTGCCCAGCCGGCTTTCGGGTACCTGCGCGCGACATCAGCGGCAGCTCAGTACCGCCATCAAGCGCGCGCGCCAGCTCGCGCTGCTGCCCTACATCAAGGGTCAGGCCGGCTGAGCGAAGCCGGCCGCCGGAGTGGTTCGGCCGTGCTGGCTTTGTTGTACCTGCTCGTCGCGCCACCCGTGTTCCTGCTCGGCCCCCTGGCGGGGTTGCTGCTGCTCTCCAGGCCGTCAACGCTGCGCGAGTCGCTCTGGCTCGGCGCGTCGGCGGCCTGGCTCGCCGTCTGGCTCTGGCAACCCGGCGCGGTGGCGGCGCAGGCGCTCCGCGCGGTCGGCGTACTCGCCACGGGCGGCTTCCTCGCGCTGTCGCTCGCGCGCCCCTGGCCCATCTTCCCCCGTGCCCTCGCGGCGACCACCGCCGCGTTTGCGGGCCTCGTGGTGTGGTGTGCGGCGCTCGGGGTGGGATGGAGCCGCCTGGAGGCGGCCGTCGGACGCGAGATGGGGCAGTCGCTGTCGGACGTTGCCCGACAAGCTGAGCTCACCGTCGGAGCCGACGCCGCGGCTCCGTTCTGGCAAGCGGCCGAGCTCGCGCGCGGCTGGGCCGCGGTGGTTCCCGCCGTCGTCTTCGTGCAGGCAGTCGTCGGGTTGACCCTCGGCTGGATGCTGCATCACGCGATCGCCCGGCGCCCGATCGGCAGGCGACCCGGCGCGTTTGCGGGGTTCCGATTCAGCGATCAGTTCGTCTGGCTCCCCGTCATCGGGCTCGCCCTCGCCCTGCTGGGGCCCGACGCAACGTCGCGAGACATCGGGGCCAACCTGGTTTTGGTTGCGATCGCGCTCTACGCCGCTCGCGGCATGGCCATCGTCCGGTCGGGCGCCGGCCGGGTGAGCGCTCCGGCCACCACCGCGGCCGCCATCGCCGCGTTCGTCTTTCTGCCGTTCGTCGTGGGTGGGCTCACGCTGCTCGGGCTCGCCGATACCTGGCTAGATTTCCGGCGCCGCATGGCGACGCCGGCAACCGGAGGGTAACACCGATGATGGAGCTGATCCTGCGCGAGGACGTGAGGTCGCTCGGCAAGGCTGGAGAACTGGTGCGGGTCAAGCCGGGCTATGCCCGCAACTTCCTGCTCCCTCGCGGCCTTGCCTACGAGGCCACCGAAGGGAACAAGAAGCGGATCGCGGGCGAGACCCGGGCCCGCGACGCCAGGCTCGCCTCGGAAAAGTCGGAGGCTGAGGCCGCTGCGGCGAAACTGGGAGCGCTCACGCTCACGCTGCGAGGCAAGGCGGGCGAAGAGGGCAAGCTGTTCGGCTCGGTCACGGCGCAGGACATCGCCGCTGCGCTGGACAAGGCCGGTCACACCGTGGATCGGCGGCGCATCGAGCTCGAGCATCCCATCAAGACGCTGGGCGACCATACCGTCGCCATCCGACTCCATCCCGAGGTGCATGCCGACGTGCGGCTGACGGTGGTACCGGAGTAACGGCCCCGCCGCGATGACGGTCGGCATCGCGTACGTCGACGGGCCGCGCCTCTCGCGCTCGCTGTTCGCCGCGGCCGATTGGGTGGCCGCCGGACGCGAGGAGATCAACCGCATCAACGTGTTTCCGGTCCCCGACGGGGATACCGGCACCAACTTCACCCTCACGCTCCGAGCCGTGGCCGATGCCCTCCGGGCACTCGGCGACGCGCCATTGCCGGACACCGCGCGCACCGCGGCCCGTGCTGCCGTCCTGGGCGCCCGGGGCAACTCCGGAATGATGCTGGCCCATTTCCTCATGGGCTTCGCCGAGGCAATCGGCGACACCCAGCAGGCATCCATGACCGACATCGCCTCGGGGCTTCGGCGGGGTGCCGACCGGCTCTACGAGTCTCTGGACGACCCGCGCGAGGGCACCATCCTGACCGTCGCCCGCGACGCCGCCGCGGCCGCCGAGCGTGCCGCCGCCGTCTCCGCCGATATCGCCGAGTTCATGGCCCGCTTGCTGGCCGACGCCGAGACCGCCCTCGCCCGCACGCCCGAGCTCATGGCGGTGCTCAAGGAGGCCGGCGTAGTGGACGCGGGGGGCAAGGGGTTCGTTCGGATGATCGAGGGCGTGGTGCGGTTCATCGAGGGAGATCCCATCCTGGCCGTGCCGGCGGACCAGCTCGCGGCGGTGGTCGCCCCCGCCGCGCTGGTAGAGGTCGCTGCCGAGCGGGACTTCCAGTTCTGTACCGAAGTGTTGGTGCGCGGGGAGCAGCTGCCGCCTGCCAATGAGGTGCGGGCCGCCATGCACGCGTTCGGGGGCTCGATCGTGGTCGCCGTGATCTCGGATATCCTCAAGCTGCATGTGCATACGGACATGCCCGAGGCCGTCTTCAATTATGCGGCGCGCTGGGGCCGGGTGGAGGCGACCAAGGCCGATGACATGCGCGTGCAGCACCGCCGCCTCGCACATGTGGAGCGGCGCCCTGTCGTGGTGGTGACCGACAGCTCCTCGGATCTTCCCGACGGCGTGCTGGACCGTCATCACATCGCGATGGTGCCGCTCCAAGTCATGTTTGGGGATGCGACGTTTCGCGACCGGGTGGAGCTCCGGCCCGACGAGTTCTACCGCAGGCTCCGCGGGGCGAAGGAGCTGCCGACCACGTCGCAGCCCACTCCCGCCGAGTTCGTCCGGGTCCTCCGGGATGCGCGGGAGCAGGCCGACGAGGTGGTCGCCGTGCTGTTGAGTGCTGGCCTGTCCGGCACGTGGCAGTCGGCGCTGGCCGCGGTCCGAGCAGCCGGCCTCACCGGGGTGCATGTGGTGGACAGCCGCACGGCCTCGCTGGGCGTCGGTTTGCTCGCGTTACGTGGCGCGGAGCTGGCGGAGTCAGGATGGAAGGGAGAGGACATCGCGCGCGAGCTGGACCGGGTGCGGCGGCAATCGGGTATGTTTGTCACCGTGGACCGCTACGATTACCTGCTCCGCTCCGGACGCGTCACGCGAGGCAAGGCCTGGCTGGCCGGAATGCTCGACGTGAAGCCCATCCTCTCCATCGATCAGTCGGGCCGAGTCGTGCCGGTGGACCGGGTCCGCGGGCGCGCCAACCTGGTCCCTCGGATGCTGTCGGTGCTCGACCGGCACCTGACCCCCCGGCCCAAAGCCGTGCGGTTCGGTGTGGCGCATGCCGACGCTCCGGAGGTGGCCGAACGGGTTCGGACCGCCCTGGTCGCCGCCTACGAGCCACGTGATTGCATCGTGGCGATGGCCACCGGGGTGCTGGGCACTCACGTGGGGCCCGGCGCCTGGGCGGTGTTCTATCAGGTGGAGGACGCCGCGTGAGCGGGTCCACGCCCCGGGTACCGGAGCCGCTCCACCTGGCGCTCCAAACGATCGACGACCTGAAAGCCGTACATCCTGTGGTGCTCGACCTGCGCGGACTTAGCAATGCGACCGACTTTTTCGTCATAGCCTCGGGCACCTCCGACGCCCACGTCCGCGGAATCGCTGAGCGAGTGGTGGAAACGTTGCAACGCCGGGGACATCGCGCGCATCACGTGGAGGGCCTGCCGGGCGGTAAGTGGGTGCTGCTCGACTTCGTCGATTTTGTCGTTCACCTGTTTCATCCCGAGACGCGCTCGTTCTACCAGCTCGAGCGCCTCTGGGGCGACGCACCGGAGCTCCTGATCCGGTCCTCCTGAGCGGAGACGTTATGGTTCGTCGTTGCGGTGTAGCGCTGCTCCTGTTACTGGGCACGCCCGCGCTCTTGTCTGCGCAGTACTTCGGCCAGAACAAGGTGCAATACACCACCTTCGACTGGCAGGTCATCCAGACCGAGCACTTCGACGTTCACTTCTATCCCGAGGAGCGGGTGGCCGCGATGGACGCGGCCCGCATGGCGGAGCGCTCCTACGCCCGGCTTTCCCGGGTGCTGGGGCACCGCTTCCGGGAGCGAAAAGTCATCATCCTCTACGCCTCGCACTCGGACTTCCAGCAGACCAACACGACCACCGGCGAGGTCGGCGAGGGCACCGGCGGCTTCACCGACTTTTTCAAGCAGCGCAACATCATGCCGCTCACGGGGGCGTACGCCGACATCGATCACGTGCTCAGCCACGAGATGACGCACCAGTTCCAGCTGGACGTCTTCTCCCACGGCCGCGGCGGCTCGGCGCTCCAGGGAGTCATGCAAGTCCAGCCGCCCCTCTGGTTCATGGAGGGCATGGCGGAATACCTCTCGCTCGGGCCCACCACGCCCGAGACCGCCATGTGGCTCAGGGACGCCGCACTCACCGATTCGCTGCCCACCATCGAGCAGCTGACCTACGACCCGCGCTTCTTCCCGTACCGGTTCGGCCACGCGATCTGGTCCTACATTGGCGAGCGTTGGGGCGACGAGGCGATCGGCGACATCCTGCGGGGCAGCATCCAGGGCGGGATCGAGAACTCGGTGAAGCGGGTGACCGGGCTCAGCCTCAACCAGCTGTCCGCCCAGTGGCGGGATGCGGTGCAGAAACAATACCTGCCCGAAGTCGGGTCGCGGGTGCGTGCCCGGGCGGTGTCGGACTCGCTCCTGACCGAAGACCGCTCCGACGGTACGCTGCACCTGGCGCCAGCCTTGTCCCCTGACGGGTCGCAGGTGGCGTACTTCAGCGAGAAAGACTTCTACTTCGTCGACCTGTACCTGGCCGACGGCGTTACCGGCAAGGTGAAGCGCCGCATCCTCAAGTCGACCTTCAGCAGCAACTACGAGACCTACCGGTTCATCAACTCGCAGGCGGCGTGGTCGCCCGACGGCAAGTATCTCGCGTTCGTCGCCAAGAAAGGCCCTCGCGATCATATCGTGATCGCCGACGTCGCCCGCAACAAGCGGGTTCGGGAGATCCCCCTGAAACTGAACGGCGCAGCCACCCCGTCCTGGAGTCCCGACGGCGAACGCATCGTCTTCACCGGGTACGACGGCGGCCTGTCGGACCTGTTCGTGGTCAACGCCGACGGCACCGGTCTTCGTCGCTTGACGGAGGACAAGTACGCCGACCTGCATCCGGTCTGGTCACCCGACGGGCGTACCATCGCGTTCGCCACCGACCGGGGGCCGGAGACCGACTTCCGGGTGCTGCGGATCGGCAATTGGCGGATTGCGCTGTATCGGCTCGACACCGGTGCGGTCGAGGTGCTCGACCACATGGACGAAGGCAAGAACGTCAGCCCGCAGTGGTCGCCCGATGGTCACTCGCTGGCCTTCGTGTCCGACCGGAACGGCGTCAGCAATGTCTTCCTCTACGACCTCGACGCGCGGAACATCTACCAGATCACCGACTTCTTCACCGGCGTGCAGGGGATCACCCCGCTCTCGCCCGTGCTCTCGTGGGCCCGTGTCGCGGACCGGCTCGCCTTCGTGTACTACGAGAGCGGCAAGTACGACGTCTATTCATTGTCGAACCCCCGTGGACGGAAGCGGGCGCCTTACGCGCCGGTGGCGGCCGACAGCGCTACCCTTGTGGCTCGGGCCCATGCCGAGACCGCAGGCGCGGCCGATACCGCACCCGCCGGACCCCAGGTTGGCGAAGGCGGGTCGATCTACCGCGGGCCCCAGGGGTTCCGCTCCTCCGCCGATCTCGGTCGCCTCAGCGACACCAGCAGGGCGGCGGCGCCGGTGAGCATCGCGTCGCTGCTGGACTCGGCGAGCTTCGCGCTGCCCGATACCAGCGAGTTCACCCTCAAGCCGTACAAGGTGGGCTTCTCGGCCGACTACGTCGCGCGCCCGACGATTGGATACGTCCGCGACAACTTCGGCCAGGGACTGTACGGCGGCAGTGCGGTCCAGCTCAGCGACATGCTGGGCAACCATAACCTGGTGTTCGCCGGATACGTGAACGGCCGCATCACCGAAGCGCAGCTGCTGGCGGCATACGCCAACCTGTCACGCCGGCTCAACTGGGCCGTGGGTCTGCAGCAGGAGCCGTATTTCTACACCGACTTGAGCGCGTACGTGGCGAATGTGCCGGTTCCCGGCGAGGTCAGTCTGGTCACCGACATCCGGCGCCTGGTGTTCCGCTCGGCGTTTGGGCTGGCGACTTATCCGTTCAGTCGGTTCCAGCGGCTCGAGCTGGGCCTCCGCGCCACCAACGTACACGAGGACGTGTATCGGATCGTGGAGCCGCTCAACATCTTCCGCGAAGTCACGGTGCAGGAGTTCGACGTCGCTTCGAAGTCATACCTTCAGCCTAGTGCCGCGCTGGTATTCGACAATGTGCTGTTCGGCTACACGGCACCCTTCGCGGGCCAGCGCTATCGCTTCAGCATTGGCCAG
>DATAFP010000089.1:0-11219 GCA_036257415.1 Gemmatimonadales bacterium | reverse complement strand
GTCGTGGTATTCGTGCCGGTCGCATTCATGCCCGGGCTGGCCGGCCAGTGGTTCAAGCCGTTCGGGTTGACGATCGTCTGTTCGGTGCTGGTCTCGCTGTTCGTCTCGTTCTCGCTCGACCCGATGCTGTCGGCGTACTGGCCCGATCCCCAGACCGAAGCGCACGAGCGGCGCAATCCCATCGCCCGCGCGCTCGACCGGTTCAACCGCTGGTTCGACCGGGTGGCCGACGGCTACAAGAAAGTGATCGCGTGGGCGCTCGACCACCGGGTGGCCATGGTGGTGCTCGCCGGCGGGTCGTTTGTCGCCGCGATCGCCATGATCGTGACCGGGGTCGTGGGCTCCGAGTTCGTGCCGGTGAGCGACCGAAGCGAGGTGAACATGATCGTCGAGGCCACGCCGGGCTCGAGCCTCGAGTTCACCCGGAAGAAGGCGGCGGAGATCGCCGCGATGACCCGACGGCATCCCGAGGTGCGCTACACCTATACGACCGTGGGAACCTCGGTGCCCGGCAAGTCGCCCTCGGTGGACCAGGCGCTGATCTATGTCCGAATGGTACCCAAGTCGGAGCGGTCGATCAGGCAGGCCGATTTCGGCCAGCGCCTCCGGCCCGAGGTCGCCCGTGTCGGCGGCGTCCAGGTGTCGGTCTTCACCAGCGGCTTCGGGGACGCCTACAAACAGATCCAGCTGCAGATGCGCGGGCCCGACGCCCGGGTGCTCACCAGCCTGGCCGAGCGCGCGAAGAAGGAAGTGGAACAGGTGCCGGGCGCTGTCGACGTGGGACTCTCCACTCGAGGCCAGAAACCGGAGCTCGAGGTGGAGATCAAGCGCGGGCTCGCCGGCTCCCTGGGCGTGACGGTCGGGCAGGTCGCTCAGGCGTTGCGCCCGGCGTTTGCTGGCCTCGATGCCGGCGACTGGGTGGATCCCTCCGGAGAGACTCGCGACGTGACTGTGCGGCTCGCTCCCGAGGCGCGCGAGCGGACCGGCGACCTCGAGCAGCTGCCGCTCGTCGTCGGCGGCGGGCCAGGGGCAGCGCCGGCGATGGTGCCGCTCGGGCAGATCGCGGAAATTCGCTCGGGGGTGGGGCCGGCGCAGATCGATCATCTCGACCGCGACCGTGTGATCATCGTGCAGGCCAACGTATCGGGCCAGCCCCTGACCGGGGTCACCATGGGAATCAACGAACGACTGACACGGCTCAAACTTCCGCCCGGGTACGAGATCACCCAGGGCGGCGAGGCGCGGGATCAGGCGGAAGTATTCACCCGCATCTTCACGGCGCTCGGCGTCGCGGTGCTGCTCATGTACCTGATCCTGGTGGTGCAGTTCGGCTCGTTCCTGGACCCCCTGGCGATTCTGGTGTCGCTGCCCCTGTCACTGATCGGCGTGGTGCTGGCGCTGTGGATCACCGGCAGTACCCTCAACATCATGAGCCTCATCGGCGTGATCCTGCTGATGGGCATCGTGGTGAAGAACGCGATTCTGCTGATCGATTTCGCGAAGTGGGCCCGGGAGCGCGGTCAGCCGCTGAGGGAGGCGCTGATCGAGGCCGGACGGATCCGGCTGCGGCCCATCATCATGACCACGCTCGCGTTGATTGCGGGCATGATCCCGGTGGCCATCGGGGCGGGGGAGGGCGCCGACTTTCGCGCACCGCTGGGCCGCGCGGTGATTGGCGGGACGATTACCTCTACGCTGCTCACGCTGCTGGTGATCCCGACCTTCTACGAGATCATGGATCAGGCGCGCGAGTGGCTGCTGGCGCGGGTGCGGCGGGTCTTCGGGCCGCGGAAGGCCCACCCCGCGCCGCTCCCCGAGCCGGGCGGAGGGTTGGACTAGCGAGAGGCAGAACCGCCACCCCTTAACCACAGCATCCCCATGCGTCTCGCACCGGGTTTCCGACCGGGTTAGCTTGCGCGCTCACTGAATGGAACGTCATGGCCGCTCCTTCCGCAGGCGCTCCTCCAAATGTCGGTCATCGGCTCGATGGCGCCATCGCGGCCGATTCGTCGATTTGTCTCCTCTCGGCCGACGACAACCGGCTGGCGTACCGGGGGTATGACGTGGCCGACCTGGCCCGTCGCGCGACCTACGAGGAGACTGCCTTCTTGCTGCTCCAGGGGGGGCTTCCCGATCGGACCGCTCTGCGGGAGTTCACCCGCCAGTTGCGGACCGCGCAGCGTCTCCCCCGCGATATCGTCACGCTCATTCGGCGCGCCGGTCCCGCTGCCGACCCGATGACGGTGCTTCGGACCGCGGTGAGCGCGCTCGGCCTTTGCCCCCGGGAGAGCTCACCATATGCCGACGCCACGG
Source organism: Gemmatimonadales bacterium (assembly GCA_036257415.1). GTDB lineage: Bacteria > Gemmatimonadota > Gemmatimonadetes > Gemmatimonadales > GWC2-71-9 > DASQPE01. The sequence continues at coordinate 8,906 of DATAFP010000089.1, read as the reverse complement.
CCCTGGTGGCGCAACTTCCACCACTGGTCGCCGCGATGCACCGCATCCGAAGCGGCGAGCGGCCCTTGGCGTCAAAGCGCGGCCTCGGCATCGCCGCTGGCTTTCTCTACCTCATGAAAGGGCGGGAGGCCGAGCCGGAGCTGGTCCGGGCGTTTGACGCTGCGTTGACACTCCGAGCCGACAATGAACTCAATCCCTCGACGTTTGCGGCTCGGGTTGCGGCGGCCACCAAGGCGGATGTGCACGCTTGCGTCACGGCGGCTCTGGCCGCGCTCGCGGGACCTCAGCACGGCGGACATAGTCTCGGCGCCTATCGCCTGCTGCAGGAGATCCGCACTCCCGACCGGGTGCAGCATGTGATAGCGGAGCGGTTGGCGCATGGTGGGATACCGGCGTTCGGCCATCCGATCTACCGTGAGGATCCCCGAACGCCCCCGATGCGGGAGGCCGCGGCGACGGCGTGCGAGGTCGCCCGCTGCGGCGACTGGTTCGGTCTGGCGCGTGCCGTCGAAGAGCGGGTGCGCTCAGTGACGGGGAATTATCCCAACGTAGACTTCTACCTCGCGCCCCTATATCACGCGTTGGGGATTCAACCGGAGCTCTTTACACCGGTCTTCGCGGTCGCACGGATTTCCGGCTGGGCCGCGCACATCCTGGAGCAATACGACCAACCGGGACTCATCCGCCCGCGTGCCGCCTATGTCGGCGCGGAACGGGAAGAGTTTCAACCGCTGGCGCGGCGGCGCTGAGCGCGCCGGCCCGCCAAGCCCGTCACCGAGGACGCCATGGCCTTCCAAACCACCGTCGCCGCCACCGCGCCTGTCGGTTTTGCCACGCCGCTCCTCGCGGTCGCGGTTCCCCAGGGCACCGCGCTCCCTTCGTCGCTCGCCGCGCTCGACGCCTCCGCCGGTGGTGCGCTCGGACGGATCTATGCGGCGGGCGACTTCGTGGGCAAGCGAGACGAGGTCGCGGTGGTGTACCCATCCGGTCCCGCGGGCCGGGTCCTCCTCGTGGGGATGGGCACCGTGGATGGGGCGGCGCGGCCGGACGTGCGCCGCGCGGCAGCGATCGCAGCCAAGCGTGCCCGGACGCTCGGTGCCGCTTCGGGCGCGTTCCATCTGGCGGCCGAGGGGCGCGGTGCTCTCACCTGGCGGGAGGTGGGACAACACGTGGCCGAGGGCCTGGCGCAGGGCGCATGGGTGTACACCGAGCTGAAAAAGCCGCCGGAAGACCTGAAGCCCGTGCTGGAATCGTTCACGCTGCTGGCGCCGGAGGGCGGCGACGAGCTGGAAGCCGGACATCGCATCGGCGCCGCGATCGGCGCCGGTCAGACCCTCACCCGCGGGCTTCAGGTGCTCCCGGGTAACGTGTGCACGCCGAGCTATCTGGGTCGCGCGGCGGAGGAGCTCGCGAAGCAGCACGGGTTCGAGGTGACGGTGCTGGATCGCGCCGCGATCGAACGCGAAAAGATGGGCGCGCTGCTGTGTGTCGCGCAGGGCAGCGCGGAGGAACCCCGGTTCATCGCCCTCGAGTACAAGGGGGCGCCCGGTGCGCCCATCGTGCTGGTGGGCAAGGGCGTCACCTTCGACACCGGCGGCATCTCGATCAAACCGGCGCAGAACATGGAGGACATGAAGTTCGACATGTCGGGCGCCGCTGCGGTGCTGGGCACGTTCGAAGCACTCGGACGGCTGCGGCCGAAGGTCCGAGTGGTCGGGCTGATCCCGTCCACCGATAACATGCCGTCGGGCACGGCCGTGCGTCCCGGCGACGTGGTGACCAGCCAGTTCGGCAAGACGATCGAGATCATCAACACCGACGCCGAAGGTCGCCTGATCCTGTGTGACGCTCTCTCGTATGCGCGGCGGTATCAACCAGCATGTGTGCTGGATATCGCCACCCTGACCGGCGCCATCGTCATCGCGCTGGGCCACACCGCGGCTGGCGTGATGGGAAGCGACGAGGCGCTGATCGAGGAAGTCCGGTCGGCGGGTGAGCGCGCGGGCGAGCGGGTGTGGCCGCTGCCGCTGTGGGACGAGTACCGCGAGCTCATGAAATCCGACATCGCCGATGTGAAAAATGCCGGCGGGCGGCCGGCTGGAAGCATCTCCGCCGGTTGGTTCCTCCGGGAGTTCGTGGACGGCTTCCCCTGGGCCCACCTCGACATCGCGGGCACGGCCTATACTGAGCGGGACGAGCCGGGGCGGGTCAAAGGTCCGACCGGCATGGGGGTCCGCCTCTTCACCGAGTTCGTGCTCCACCGCAGTAAGCAGTGAGCGGTGAGCGTAGGCGGTGAGCGGCCTGCCGCGGCCGATGGCGGGCTGGTGCTCGCGATGGCTGGCGGGCGCGGTTTTCCTGCTTGCGGCTCACTCCTTACCGCTCAGCGTCGTTTTGGCTCAGGTGCCCGACACGCTGCCGCCTCCCGACACGACCCAGACAGAAGCAGGTCCGCCGGAGACACCCCCGGGCGATTCGGCGCGCGCCCTGGCCGATTCCGTGGCTGCCCGGATCCGCGACAGCATCGGGACCCCGCCGGATTCCAGCAAGCTGCAGCGCTACCTCGCGGCCGAGGCGCTCACCCGGGTCGGGGTGCCGGTACCGCATCGTCTCGAGCTCGACGGGCCGCAGCCCGCGGGCAGCCGTGTGGTGATCACGCGGGATTCGATCGATTGGGGCCACGCAGCCACGCTCGCCGACCTGCTGCAACGCGTGCCCGGTGTATACCTGTGGCGGGGAGGCTGGACCGGCCAGCCCGAGTATCCGAACTATCAGGGGCGCGGTCCGACGTCGGTCGAGTACTACCTCGATGGTCTGCCCTACGTCGCCGCCGGTACCGACAGCGTCGGGGTGGACCCATCTCTCCTGCCGCTCAGCCTGCTCGATCGAATCGAGATCGATCGCTGGCCCGGCCTCCTTAGGGTTCGCCTCTTTACGATGGTCCACGACCGGGTGGCTCCCCGCTCCCGAATCGCGATAGCCCGCGGAGCGGGCGACTTCGCCCGCTACCAGGGTTCACTGGAGAAGCGAACCAGGAGCGGATTCGGCTTTGCGCTGGCAGCGGAGAACACCGACGTGCCGGCTGTAAGCGGCACTCGTCCCCGTTTCGGGAGCACCTCGATCCTCGCTCGTGGCAATTGGCTGCCGTCGCCGCAACTCGGCCTGTCGCTCCAATACGTCCGATCTCGGCCGGATCGGGATCCGGTGCTGGGATCCGCTGCGGATACGCTGAGCCGCGGGTTCATCGAAGCCAAGAGAAGCGATTGGCAACTCCGCGCCTTCTGGCGCCGGGACACCACCGGCCTCGGCCCCCGCGTCGATCTCGTCGGGGGCCGGATGCGGGCGAGTGACAGCATCGCGCCCACCCAAGAGGTCTGGCAAGCGGGGGTAGTTGGCGTCATTCGCGCACCCGCCGCGGGCGTCGGTGCCTCTGCCTTCTGGCGTTCACGCTGGACCTCCCTCGACGCTCGGGTGACCGGCGGATGGAGTCCATTGCACGCCGTGACAGTCAGTACCGAGCTGGCATATCAGCGCCACGACGGCGGCCGAACGTCGCGTTGGGCCGGCGTGCGCGCCGGATTGTCGCTGCCATACGGCCTCGAGTTGGCCGCGAGCGGACGATTGGGAGAGGCGGTGGCAGCGCCCGCCATCGCCTCCGACTCGGCCCGTTCGCTTCGGGACTGGCAGGCCAGCGCCCTCTGGCGCCGCTCGTGGATCGAGGTGGAGGGGGGGTACGCCAGAACTGCCGCCTTCGCGCCGTTCGCCTATCAGCCGTACGCGGGAATCGTTTCGATCGCGCCCGCGCCGGCCACCGAATGGTTGACGGCGCGGGGCCGGTTGACGCCGTTGTCGTGGCTGACGCTGGAAGGCTGGTACAGCAATCCGAGGGCCGGGTCGCCGGAAGGTCTGCCGCCACGGCACTCGCTCGCAGCCGGGACGATCCGGACACGGCTGCACCGGATTTTTCCAAGCGGCGTGCTGGACGTGAAGCTTCGAATCGCGGTCGAGCACTGGAGCGCCGGCGTGCTCGGACGCGACGCCAGCGGCAACCCGGCTCCGATCGCCGAAGCCACCTTCTTCCGAAGCCTGGTTCAGGTGGCGCTGGGCTCGTTGCAGTTCTACTGGGACCGCGCCAACCTGAATACCACGGACCGCGTTTACGTGCCAGGCCTACCGATCGTCGGCCGGCCGAGCGAGTTCGGTATCCGCTGGACCTTCATGAACTAGATGAATCAGGCTTCGGGGTGGGCATCGCCTGCGCGGGGCAGGTAACCGGCCCGACCTCGTTGACGCCGCGTCGGCGGATCAATTTGTCCGCCAGCGCCCGAAGCCGGAACTCACTGCCTCCCGCTGGCACTGCTACGTACTGCACTTCGTTCTCCGCTGTTCCCTCCAACCGCTTCCCCGACACCGAAGCGATCGCGGAGTCGCGAGCGGCGGGGCTCACGCCCGCTTCGAACACGATCGCGAGAACGTCCGGCGCGGACTCGCCCGGCGCGGCATCGGCGCAGATGCCACGGGGAAGCGGATCCGCGGCTGCCGCCGGAGGGGGCGGGGCGGGGGCAGGGGCGGGCGCCGCAGCAGCGGCACGTGGCGGAGGGTTCGGTGCTGGCGTGATACCCGACGGGGTGTAGGCAGGGCGCGCGGTGTCCGGGGGCGCCGGGGTGGCCGGCGGTGGGGGCGGTTTAGCCGAATCTGTCTTGGAAGCGGGCGGTGGATCAGGCACGATCACCGTCTGCGCGGCGGCCGGCACCGATAGCACGGCCATGAATGCGGCGACTGCCGCCGAAAAGAGAGGTCCCGAGTTCATATCCCAAGCGTTTCTATAAAGACGCTACGCCCGTTCGGGCCCGACGCGGTCGGCGGACCAGCTCCCCACCGCAGTTGCCGCACACCTGCGCCAGGCCGACGGCGCACGACGCGCAGTACGTGCATTCGTAGCTGCAGATGAACGCAAGGTCCTCGTGGGCGAGCGGCGCCTGGCACCGCTCGCAGACAGTCCGCATCTCGAGCGGCAACCCGGCTACTCCGTGCGAATCGCCGCGCGGACCTGTGAGGCCAGCTCGGGCGGCATCTCGGAAATCTGGTGGGCGTGCCGGGCGCGGGCGGCTGCCTGCCGCATGATGTCCTCGTCGGTTGCGCCGCGGGCCTCGAAGTCACAGTTCATGCCGAGATCGCGGCAGCGGAGGTGCTTGGCCATGACAGCCTCCTCGCAGGTGCGGGACGTAAGCGCGCCTCCACGTATGCTGCGCGGGACGCGGTTCGTCAATCCGGGTCTCGCCGGGTGCGACGGGGACGCCCGCGCTTGCGTCGTGCCGCGACGGCCACCGCCTGGTCCGCCCACTGACGGAGCGCATCGGGATCTTCGAGCACGTCGGCCGGCAGCTCGTAATAGCCCATCGTCTCGCCATCGGCGCCGCCCGGGCGAAACGGCTCCATGCCTCGGCGTTCGAAGTCTCCGCGGGTGACGTCATCCACCTTGAAGAACAGCGTGTCGTTGTCGATCAGCGCGAAGAAGCGCGCGCCGCTGTAGAGTCCGACGCCGCCGAACATGCTGCGGGACCGAAGCTGGGGAACGGCTCGCCCGAGTTGCTCCAGCACGAAGGCTCGGAAGCCGGGGCTCACGCTCATCGCTGAGGCGTGAAGCTAACGGGGAGCAGCCTCGCCCGCCTGCTCGAACGCACGCTGGATTGCCGGGCCGACAAAGTAGTTCGCCCAGCCGAGACGGCGGACCTTGTCGTCGCCCGTGAACTGCCGGCCGATGGCGGCCAGGTCCACGACCTTGCGTGCGCTGTCCGCATCCAGTCCGCGATTCTTGGCGGCCTCGGTCTGCTCCCGCACCGAGCGGAGCGCGGTCGCGACCAGATCGACATAAGCAAAGTCGTGCATGACGGGCCCGTGCCCGGGAACGAGTGCCGTCGCGCCAAGAGCCCGCAGACTATCGAGCGAAGCCTCCCACGATCGGATATGCGAATCGAACACGAACGGGGTGGGCGCCACCACGAGGTCGCCCGCGATCACGATCCGCTCACGGGGCAGATGCACCACGAGATCGCCCGGAGTGTTCCCCCAACCGAAGTGGCGGATGTCGATTGTGCGTTCGCCCCGAATGAGCACCAGCCGCCGCTCGACCGTCAGGGTGGGCGGCGTGACCCGGAACGTCGGCGCCTGCGCCAGGTATTCGCGGGCCAGCCGCAGATCGGCCTCGAGCGAGCGGCGCTCGCCCGGACCCAGCGGGGTTCCGTCGAGGCCGTTGCCCGCGGCGAGCTGCTTGTCGATGTAGTCAAGGATGCCCGGGAGCGACTTCACGTACTGCTCGCGGTTGGCCACTGCCTTGCCGGTCATGTCCGCGCGGGTATGGGGGTGCCCGATTATCTCGAGGCCCGGGAATGCTTTCTTCCACGCCTGATTGCCCATCGTGTGATCGTCGTGCCAATGGGTATTCACCAGATATCGCACCGGCTTCGGCGTGAGGCGACGCACTGCGGCGATCACGCGTCGAGCGGCGGCCGGCGTGCCGGCCGCGTCCACCACCACCACGTCGGCGCGGTTGACGATGACCGTGGTGTTTCCGTGGACCACGTTCGCGCTCGAGTCGGTGCGCACAGCGGCGTACACTCCGTCGGCCACCCGGATCAGCCCGAAGCCGGACTGCGGTGTCTGCGCCGGCGCCGTCGTGCTGACATGGAGCAGGCACAGGATCAGGGGCACGTGGGCACGTGTCACGAATCGACCTCGGGCTTGTGAGTGCGAGGGACCTGAGTCGCTACGGTGCGGGCGGGCGCGGGGTTTCGGCGGCGGCTCGCCGGGCTTCCGCCAGATAGCCCGGTTCGAGATTCAGAAGGTTGGCGATCTTCCGGACCAGATACGCCTCGTGGTTGCCGATGGTGCCATCTGCGAGAATCACACCCCACATCACCTCCGCCAGGACCATCTTCTGGCCGAGATCGTAGTGCTCGGCGATCAGCCGGGTGAACTGGAAATGGTCGATCGATTGGCGTCGCTCGACCTCGGCCAGGTCCATGAGCTCCCGGGTGGTCGCCTCGTCGAGGCCGAGGTGCCGGCCCAACGCACTCTCGAGGTGCACCCGCTCGGCTTCGCTAAACTCGCCGTCGGCATGGGCGACTTCGAGCAGGAGGGCGGCCGCGGCCACCTGTACGCCAGTGGGACGTGAAACAACCTCCCCCGCCAGCGTGGCAGGCGACCGGGTGATAGTGCGGCTCACGAAGCTGCGGATGGCGTCGAGCATCAGATTGCGTCAGAGTCCTGCCGCTCGAGGATGGTGTGCACCCGGCGGGCGCGGGTTGCTGCCGACTCCTACGATACCGGACGATGCGGGAGCGCGGCCTCGATCAGCCGCACGGCTTCCTCGACGGTCGCAGCCTCCAGCACGCTCTCGCCTCCCTGCAAACCCCGGAAGAAGTCACGGGCGGACGCGCTGCCGCCGAGCAATACCACCGGCGTCCCCGCTTTGATGGCGAGCGCTACCTCCGACGCCGTCCCCGCGCCCTCGACGCCGCAGGCAACCACGACGTCGCTGGTGAGCACATTGATCACGTTCCGGGCATCGCCCATTCCGGTGAACACGGCGATGTCGACGTGGGGCCCGACGCCGCCGGCGGCGGAGGGCAGGATGCCGAGCGTCACGCTGCCGGGCACGTCCTTCGCACCGGCGCACGCCGCCGCCATGACGCCGGCCGGCCGCCCGCCGGTCAGCACGATCCAACCCCGCTGTGCCACGAACGCACCGAGCGCACGTGCGTCCACGAGGCACTGTTGGCTCGCGTTGCCCGCGCCGATAATACCCACGACTCGCCGCCGCATCGGTGGTATCATAGCGCTGCCGGAGTTAGATTTCTCGGCTTTCCCGCATCGGGGGTCCGCGTTGGCGCTCAGCATGACCGGCTTCGGCGCCGCGGAAGGACCGGTGGCCGCGGGCCGGCTCCGGATCGAGATCCGGACCGTCAACCACCGGTTCTTCAACTTCGCTCCCAAGCTCCCCGCCGACCTCGCGCCACTCGAAGGCGAGCTGCGTGAACGACTGCGGCGCGACCTCGAGCGCGGGCATGTCGCCGTGTACGCCCGGTGGGTGGAGACCGCGGCGGTGGACGAGGGGCTCCGGGTTGACGTCGAGCGCGCCCGGCTGGTGGCGTCGCGGCTGCAGGAGCTGCGGGACAGCTTGGGTCTGGCGGGCGAGGTCACCTTGGAGCTGGTGGCGCGGCAGCCGGCGGTCCTGACCAGCGAGTCGACGGAGCGGGCCGAGATCGCGTGGGATGCGGTGGAGCCGATCGTGGCCGCGGCTGCCGCCGACTGCCGCGCCATGCGCCAGCGTGAGGGGGCGGCGCTCACGAAGGAAATCTGCCATCGGCTCGATCTGCTCGAGGCGGCCGGCGAGGCAGTCGCGGCCGCAGCGCCGGGACGGATTGTCCGGGAACGCGACCGGCTGCGGGCATCCGTCGCCGAGCTGCTGAACGGGCGGTCGCTGGATGAGAACCGGTTGGCACAGGAGATCGCCCTCCTGGCCGATCGCCTCGACATCACGGAGGAGCTGGTACGGTTCCGTGCCCACCTGGCGGCCATGCGCGCAGCGTTGGCTTCGGACCGGCCAGTGGGCAAGCAGCTCGGCTTTCTCGCGCAGGAGCTCGGCCGCGAGGTGAACACGATGGGCTCGAAGGCGAACGATCCAGCCATCGCCCAACACGTGATCGCCATGAAGGGCGAGCTCGAAAAGGTGCGGGAGCAGCTCGAGAACCTGGAGTGACGCCGTTTCTGCTGGTCCTGTCGTCGCCTTCCGGCGCCGGCAAGACGTCCATTGCCCGACGACTGCTGGAGGTGCGGCGCGACCTGGACTATTCGGTATCGGCCACGACTCGGGCGATGCGGCCGGGCGAAACCGACGGACGGGATTA
>DATAFP010000062.1:0-10452 GCA_036257415.1 Gemmatimonadales bacterium | reverse complement strand
CAGGGCCCGGGAGCGTCCTCACCGGACTCTTGAAGCGCATCGTGCCCGAGGCCAGGGCCGTCACGCTTGGCACGGCCGACGAAGTTGATCGCTTTATCGCCGCCTGATGCACTGCATCGACCTGAGCGGGAAGACCGCGTTTGTCACCGGCAGCACCCGCGGCATCGGGAGCGCGATCGCAGGCGCGTTGCATCGAGCGGGGGCCAAGGTAGCCGTAGTGGGCCGCGATCCCGAGCGGGCCAGGGCCCGCGCCGCCGAGCTGGGCGAGGGGGCGGCAGGCGTCGGCTGCGATGTCGCGGATTCGGCCCAGGTCGACGCCGCGATCGCCGCCGCGGAATCGGCGCTGGGCCCGATCCACGTGCTGGTCAACAATGCCGGGGTTACCCGGGACCAGATCCTGCTCCGCATGACCGCCGACGATTGGGATACGGTGCTGGACGCGAATCTGAAGGGAGCGTTCCACACTACCCGCGCCGTGACCAAGGGCATGCTCAAGCGCCGGTCGGGGCGGATCATCAACATCACCAGCATTGTGGGCCTGACCGGGAACAAGGGGCAGGCCAACTACGCGGCCTCGAAGGCGGGGCTGATCGGCTTCAGCAAGTCGGTCGCCAAGGAGTACGCCAGTCGCAACATCCTGGTCAATTGCATCGCGCCCGGCTTTATCAAAACCGACATGACGGACGCCTTGCCGGAGGAGGCAAGGGCGGCCTTATTACACCAGATTGCGCTCGGCCGCCTGGGGCGGCCGGAAGATGTGGCCGGCGCCGTGCTGTTTCTGGCGTCGGATTTGGCCGCCTACATCACCGGCCAGGTGCTGGTGGTGGACGGCGGCATGGTCATCTAAGCGAACCTCAATCCCGTTACGAGAGGATGGCATGAGCGACCTCGAAGAGAAGGTCAAGGACATCATCGTCGAGGAGCTGGGGGTCGAGCGTGAGAAGCTCACCGGCGAGGCGAGCTTCATGGAGGACCTCGGCGCGGACAGCCTCGACACGGTGGAGCTCGTGATGGCGTTCGAGAAGGAGTTCGACATTGACATCCCGGACGAGGAGGCTGAAAAGCTTCGCACCGTCGGCGATGCGATGGGCTACCTGCACCAGAAAATCGGGAAGTAATTTTGCCGCACCGCGTCGTCGTCACCGGCATCGGGCTGGTGACTCCGCTGGGCACTGATGTCGAATCCACCTGGTCCGGTCTGGTAGCCGGGAAGTCCGGGGCGGCGCCGATCACGAAGTTCGATCCCGCCAAGCTTCAGGTCCGCTTCGCGTGCGAAGTGAAGGGATTCGACGCCGCGCGGTACATGGACAAGAAGGAAGCCCGCCGGTACGACCTCTTCGCACAGTTCGCACTCGGCGCTGCGCATCAGGCGATGACTCACGCCGGGCTCGAGGCGAAGGTGCCGTCGCCCGAGCGGGTCGGCGTCATCATCGGCAGCGGTATCGGCGGGATGCAGACCTACGAAGAGAACTGCAGCATCTATCTCACCAAGGGCCCCGATCGAGTAAGCCCCTTCTTCGTGCCCATGTACATCCCCGACATCGCCGCGGGGCTGGTCTCCATGCGCTACGGCCTGAAGGGGCCGAACTTGTGCACCGTGTCGGCGTGCGCGTCGTCGGCGCACGCCATCGGCGAGTCGTACACCATGATCCGGCACGGCATGGCCGACGCGATGGTGGCTGGAGGAAGCGAAGCCGCCATCACGGGTCTCACCGTGGCCGGCTTCCAGAACATGAAGGCGCTCTCCACCAGGAACGATTCCCCCGAGACCGCGAGCCGGCCGTTCGACGCCGACCGCGACGGCTTCGTGTTGGGCGACGGGGCGGGGGCCGTGGTGCTGGAGAGCCTGGAGCATGCCGAGCGCCGGGGCGCCCGGATCCTCGGCGAGGTGCTGGGCTATGGCATGAGCGCCGACGCGCATCACCTCACGCAGCCCGCGCCGGAAGGACGCGGCGCCGCGCAAGCCATGCGCGATGCCCTGGCGGACGGGAACATCGCCCTGGACGAGGTAGACTACATCAACGCCCACGGCACCTCGACGCCGCAAGGCGATGCCGCCGAGACCCAGGCGGTGAAGACGGTGTTCGGGGAGCGCGCCCACCAGCTGGTGTTCGGTTCCACCAAGTCGATGACCGGCCACCTGCTTGGCGCGGCCGGCGCGGTCGAGTTCGCGGTATCGTTGCTTGCGGCGCGGTGCGGCACCATTCCGCCCACTATCAACCAATTCACCCCAGACCCGGAGTGCGACCTGCCGTCGGCGCCCAACAGGGCGCTGCAGCGAAAGGTGCGCGTGGCATTGTCGAACTCGTTCGGCTTCGGCGGCCACAACGTGACGCTCGCCGTCCGGGCATGGGAATGACCGAGTAGCGAGGCGCCCCATGACTTCCATTCACGCTCCCGTCATCCAGGAGCTCATCACCCGACTGGACGAAGCGGTCGGCGTACGCGACGACGCAGCGTGTTGTCGACGGGTGAAACAAGTGCTGACCGACGTCATCGGCCGCGGCGAGCGATTCCTCGACGCGGCCTTCTTGCGTCCGGCACCCGACCGCTACGCCCGTCGGCTGGTGCATCTCGATCCGGCAGGGCGCTACTCGGTCCTTGCGATGGTGTGGGACAAGGGGCAGGGCACCGGTCTGCACGATCATGCGGGCATCTGGTGCGTCGAGTGTGTCTACGATGGCCGGATCCGGGTGACGTCCTACTCGGTGCGGGGCGGCGACCCGGAGCGTGATCTGGTCATCTTCGAGCAGGAGTCCGTGGTCACCGCGGGCGTTGGCGAAGCCGGCGCCCTGATCCCGCCGTTCGAGTACCACCGGCTGGTCAACCCGGACGACACGCCGGCGGTGACCCTGCACGTGTACGGCGGCGAGATGACCTACTGCCACGTGTACGAGCCCGAGCCCGACGGCCGCTACCGGCGCACCTACAAGGAGCTTCGCTACACCCCGTAGCACGGCTGGCACCCCGACTCCGGCGGGGTATAGATTACGGTGTCGCTTCCTTCGACGCCGCAAGGAGATAGCATGTCCGCCGTGCTGGACCTCGGCCGCCTTCGCGATCCCAGCTTGCGCCCGGTCGGCGAGAAGGTGGCTCGGGGTGAGCGCCTCGATGCCGACGATGCCCTCGCGCTCTACGCAACCGCGGATCTGCTCGGGCTCGGCCTGCTCGCCGATCACGCGAACCGGCGCATCAACGGGGATCGGGTCTTCTTTTCGGCCAACCAGCACATCAATCCCACCAACGTCTGCGTGCTCCGGAACACCTGCGTGTTCTGCTCCTTTGCGCGGATGCCGAAGGAGGACGGAGCGTACACTCGTTCCTTGGAGGAGGTCTTTCAGGAGGCCGAGCAGGCGCGCGGCATGCCGACCCGGGAATTCCATATCGTGGGCGGGCTGCACCCGAAGCTCCGGCTGAGCTATTACACCGACATGATCCGCGGGCTCAAGGAGCGCCATCCGGCCGTGCACATCAAGGCGCTCACCGCGGTCGAGATCGCGCATCTCGCGCGGATCGAGAAACGGTCCGTTCGTGAGGTCCTGATCGCCATGCAAGAGGCGGGTCTTACCAGCCTCCCGGGCGGGGGCGCGGAAGTGTTCAGCACCGCGGTTCGCGCCACCATCGCTGAGCGAAAGCTCACCGGCGAGGAGTGGCTGGCCGTGCACCGCGAGGCCCACGCTCTCGGTATTCCCAGCAACTGCACGATGCTGTACGGCCACGTCGAAACCGCTGCCGACCGTATCGAACATCTCGCGGCCCTGCGCTCGCTCCAGGACGATACCGGCGGCTTCCTTACCTACATCCCGCTTGCCTACCACCCGGACCACAACGAGCTCGGGGAAGCGCTCGGCCGGGTAGGAACCGCTACGAGTGGATACGAGGACCTCAAGGCCATCGCGATCGGCCGGCTGTTCCTGGACAACATTCCGCATGTGAAGACGCACTGGCCGATGGTCACGCCGTTTCTCTCGCAGATCGCGCTGGCCTTTGGCTGCGACGACGTCGAGGGGACGGTGGTGTACGAGCGGATCTACCACGAGGCCGGCGCGCAGACCGACATGCATCTGCCATATCTCGACATCGTACAACTCATTCGGGGAGCGGCGCGGCGCCCGGTGGAGCGCGACAGCCTGTACCGTGCGGTGCGAGACACCTTCGACGATCCGCCGCCTCAGGCTCCGGCGGTGCGCCGCGGCGCCGCCCTGCCGGTGGTGCACGCGGCGTGATGCGGCTCGGCCGAATCCCCTGGATCAACGCGTATCCGGTGTACGCGGCGGTGGATCGCGGCCTGGTACCGCTGCCGGCGGAGCTCGTCACCGGGACCGCCTCGGAGCTCAACGACCTGCTCGCCGCAGGCGAGCTCGACGTAAGCGTCGTCTCGGCGGTGGAATACGCCCGGAACGCGGCTGGATACCACCTTCTGCCCGATCTCGCGATAAGCTGCGATGGCCCGGTTCACAGCGTGGCCCTCTTTTCCCGCCGCCCGCTCGAGGAGCTCGACGCCCGGACGGTCCTGTTGTCTGCGTCCTCCCGGACCTCGGTGCTCCTGCTCCAGCTCCTGTGCCGGCATCGGTGGTCGGTCGCGCCGCGCTTCGCAACCGTGCGTGCCGAAGCCAGCGACCTCGGTGCGCTGACCGGCTTCCCGCACGAGGCAGTGCTCGTCATCGGCGATGCCGCCCTCATGCTCGCCTCGCGGCGGGAGTATCCCATCCGCGTCGATCTGGGTGAGGCGTGGAAGGAGTGGACCGGGCTGCCCTTCGTTTTCGCAGTCTGGGCCGCATGTCGCAGCGCCCACCGGCCCGATGTCCATCGGGTTCACGAGCGGCTGCTCGAGTCCCGTGCGTGGGGCCTCGCGCACCTGGAGGAGTTATCGCGCGAGGCGGCGGCCACAACCGGGGTGTCGGAGCAGGTCTGCCGGGAGTATCTCGGCGGACTGGACTATGCTCTGTCGTACCGCCACCTGGCCGGGCTGACCGATTTCTTCCGCCGGCTGGCGCAAGATGGCCTGGTGCCGGACGGCTCCTTGTCGTTCATCTCCGCTGCGTAAGACGCTGCTATGGTTGACGTTGTGGATCGGAGTTCAGGTGAATTCTCGGACTATCTCGGCCTCTACGAGCGGGCCGACCTGCTGGAGCTTGGGCAGCTGGCCGACGCCGAGCGCTGGCGCCAGCATCCCCACCCGGTGGTCACCTACATCATCGACCGGAACATCAATTACACCAACGTTTGCGTCGCCGACTGCGGGTTCTGCGCGTTTTACCGGCGTCCGAAGGACCGGGAAGGCTATGTCCTGAGCTTCCAGCAGATCGGCAGCAAGATCGACGAGTGCAAGGCTATCGGGGGCGTCCAGATCCTGCTTCAAGGCGGGCACAATCCGTACATCCCGTTCGGGTGGTACCTGGACCTGATGCGGTACATCAAGCGGCACCATCCGATCCACATACACGGGTTTTCGCCGTCGGAGGTGGTTTTCTTCGGCGAGCGGTTCGGGATGACGGTTCCCGAGGTGATCCGGGAGCTTCGCGCGGCCGGCCTCGACAGCATTCCCGGCGGGGGCGGCGAAATCCTGGTGGATGAGGTGCGGCGGCGGGTCGCGCGGAAGAAGGCGATGACCGATCAGTGGCTCGAGGTGCAGGAAGAGGCACACCGTCAGGGCATGCGCACGTCGGTCACCATGATGTACGGCATGGGCGAATCGAATGCGGATCGCATCGAGCACCTGCTGCGGGTGAAGGCCGTGCAGCAGCGTACCGGCGGGTTTACGGCGTTCATCTGCTGGCCGCTCCAGCCCGAGGGCACGCCGGAGATGTCGCATTACCGCAAGACCGACGCGGTGAGCTACCTCCGGACCCTCGCCATCGCGCGGGTCGTGCTCGACAACGTGCCGAATCTCCAGTCGTCCTGGGTCACCATGGGCCACAAGGTGGGGCAGATCGCCCTCCGGTTCGGAGCGAACGACTACGGCAGCCTCATGATGGAGGAAAACGTCGTGTCTGCCGCCGGAACGACCTACCGGACCACGCTGGGAGAGATCGAGCGGCTGATCGGCGATGCCGGCTATCGCCCGGTTCGCCGGCGGCAGGATTACTCGCTGATCGAAGAGCCGGCCGCTGCATGATGGGCGGATGGACGGCTCTCGGCCCATCTGCCTGTCGATGAAGATTCGCCTCGGAATCGGCTACGACTCCCACCGGTTCACCGAAGGCCGCCCACTGGTGCTGGGCGGCATTCGTATTCCGCACTCCCACGGGCTTGCCGGCCATTCCGATGCCGACGCGGTTGCGCACGCGCTCACCGACGCGATCCTGGGTGCGGCCGGCGCCGGTGACATCGGGCGCCTGTTTCCGGACACCGATCCTCAGTGGCGGGACGCAGATTCGTTGGAGCTGCTCGCTCGCGCGCATGACACCGTTCGGGCTCGCGGTTTCGCCTGCGTACAGGCCGACCTGACGATCATCGCCGAGCAGCCACTGCTCGCGCCTCACGTGGACGCCATGGCGAACAACCTGGCCCGCCGGCTCGGTCTGGCTGAGGGTCTCGTGAGTGTGAAGGCCAAGACAAACGAGCGGATGGGCTTCATCGGTCGGGGAGAGGGGCTGGCGGTGATCGCCGTTGCGACGGTGGAGGCGGGCTGATCGAATCGATTCTGACCTGGTTGGCGGGTCTTCCGTCCACTGCGGTCTACCTCGCGCTCGGCGTGCTGGCGGTGGTCGAGAATGTGGTTCCGCCGGTGCCTGCGGACGCCGCCGTCCTGCTCGGCGCATTCCTCTCCCAGCGCGGGGTTACCGACCCGTTCGTCGTGTTCGCCGTGGTATGGATGGCGAATACGGCGGGCGCGATCGCCGTGTATCTCGTCGCGCGCCGGTACGGTCGCCGTCTGTTCGCGTCGCCGCGCGGGCGGCGTCTCCTGGCGCCGGAGTCCATGGCGGTCATCGAGCGCGAGTACCTTCGCTTTGGCATCGCCGGCATCTTCTTCGCGCGGTTTCTGCCTGGGATACGCGCCGTGGTGCCGCCCTTCGCGGGTATCGTCAATCTCTCCCCGGCCCGTACGATCATTCCCATCGCGCTCGCATCCGCGCTCTGGTACGGCGGCGTTACGATCCTGGGCTCGGTATTGGGCGCCGAGTGGGAGCGCATTGCTGGCATCCTTGGCAACGTGAACCGGACGCTGGGGATCGCGGCGCTGGCGTTCACGGCCGTATGGGCAACGCGCGCGTACCTTGCCGCTCGGCGCCGGCGCCGCGAACGGGTGTGGGCTGCTGTCACCCGCGCACTGGGCCCCGGCGCGGCCGGCGACGACACCGGCCCCATCGATCTTCGCGAGGCCGCGATGCTCATGCTCGAGCTCGCCTACGCGGATGATGCGCTGACCGCCGAGGAGCGCTCGCTGGTGGTGGAGCACCTCCGGTCGCGCTGGGGCCTCGAACAGCCCGCTACCGCGCCCCAGCCCGTGCCGGAGGCCAAGGCCGAATCCCGTCTTCGAGCCTACCGCGACCGGCTGGTGAACCGGTTCGGTCGGACCAGGCGACTGGCGTTGATCGAGGGCATGTGGCAAGCGGCGTTTGCCGATGGCGCCATCGGCGTACATCAGGACCTCCTGATGCGGCGGGCCGGCCAATTGCTCGGACTCAGTGCCGAGGAGTTGACGGAGGCCCGGCGGCGCTCGCTCGCCTCAGATGCCGTTCACAAGGGGGACCCCGCCGGGTGACCCGCACCATAGAGGAGATCGAGCGTGCATTTTGGCTCGAGCCGTTTCGGGACTATCTGGCGCTCGAGGCCGGCAACAGCGCGAATACGGTGGACGCGTACCTACGTGACCTCAGGCGCCTCGCTCAATTCGCGGCTTCAAAGGGGGTACGCGATCCGGCAGGCGTGACTCGAGCGCACCTGCGCGACTTCGTTTTTTTCCTGAAGGACCTCGGACTCAGCCCCGCGACCATTCGGCGAAGCGTCTCCGCCATCCGGACCTACTTCTCGTTCGTCGTCGGCGAAGGGCGATTGGCGAACGATCCCAGCGACCGGCTGGAGAGCCCTCAGCGTTGGCGCACGCTGCCCGATACGTTGTCGGTGCAAGAGGTGGAGGCGATGCTCGCCGCGCCGGCGGTCGAGGAGCCTCTGGCGTGGCGCGATCGTGCGCTGCTCGAGCTGGCGTACGGCGCCGGCCTCCGCGTTTCCGAATTGTGCGGCCTCGAGCTGGGGGGGCTGCTGCTCGAAGAGGGCCTGGTTCGGGTCCTGGGGAAGGGGGGCAAGGAGCGACTGGTGCCGATCGGTCGTGGGACGATCGGCGCGGTGTCCGTTTATCTGAGCGTGCTCCGGCCGACGCTGGATCGGGGCCGCAGCCGGGGGCGCGTGCTTCTGAATGTCCGGGGCGACCCGCTCTCGCGCGTGGGCGCGTGGGCCGTAGTGAAGCGGTGCGCCGAGCGCGCCGCCATAACCAAGCGGGTGACGCCGCACACGCTGCGGCACAGCTTCGCCACGCATCTGCTCGAGGGCGGCGCCGATCTTCGTGCGGTGCAAGAGATGCTCGGCCACGCCGATCTCTCGACGACCCAGATCTATACTCACGTGGATCGCGAGTATCTGCGGTCGGTGCACAAGCGCTTTCACCCTCGGGCGTGACCACCGTCACGTCTGTCGGTGTCGGGCCTGCGTATGGTGGGCAACCCGCAGAGGCCACCGCGCTGGGCGGCAGGCAGGCTGCGGCAACGAGGAGCAGGATCCGATGACGATGAAGTACTTGGCCGCGGCCGCGCTGATCGCGGCGAGCCTGGCCGGATGTAAGCCCAGGGGCAGCGATACCGATCGTACGTCAGGCGGGATGTCGAGTGGCGCCACGTCGACCGACACGACCATGACCGGCGGGCAGGGGGGCATGGCGGATACGTCGATGGGCGGCAAGACCGACACCACACGGACCGGCTCCGACACCTCGCGGC
Organism: Gemmatimonadales bacterium; assembly: GCA_036257415.1. GTDB lineage: Bacteria > Gemmatimonadota > Gemmatimonadetes > Gemmatimonadales > GWC2-71-9 > DASQPE01. Next base: position 1,516 of record DATAFP010000062.1, on the reverse strand, counting down.
ACTAGCCATGGCGCCCCGCCGAGCTCGGGGCGAATGGCGCGCAGGCATCAGCGGGGCCGTCGTTCTGGTTGCCGTGGCCGGCTGCACACCTCAGCACGGCCCCGCCGGGAGGCATGCGACCCGACCCCTCGCCGTGCATCCGGTCGATCGGCTTCTCGCCCGCCCCGCGCCGTTGGACGTGCCCGAGTCGTACGGGTGGACCGACCGGGCTCGCCTCCAGGCCGACTTGCAACACCATCTGGCCGATCTCTGCCGACAATCGGCCGTGCTGCGCACGGGCCTCAAGAGCGCTGCCGGGCCGGCCCCGCAAGAAACGTTGCTCGCGATCCGCCGAGCCGAGGACGAAGTCGTGGTGCAGCTGGCCCGGATGGGGGCAGCAACCGCGCAAAGCTGGCCCGGCGTGCGCCTGGATCTGCTCGACGCCGTTCGCGATCTGGGACGGGTCATCGAGCGCGCCCGTCACGCCGCCTCGCGCGGCGCCGCCACGATCACCATTTGACTCCCGGCGTGGTTGCATCGGTGCGGTCATACACCGTGCCCGTCGCCCCCGTGAGCACCGCCGCCTCCGCCGCTAGCAACGCGACTGCCGCCGCCGCCCCGAGCCCGATACCGACCGCTCCACGACCTGCGAGGTACATGACCACCAGACCGACGCCCAGGGCGGGCGCGAGTAGCAACGCCAGCAACAGCGCGAACCCGGCCGTCGCAAGCAGATTCTGACCCAGCGCCTCGAGCCCCCCGCTCCCGTCGCCGATCGCGGACATCCAGGCTGGATAGAGCAACGCTGCACCGTTCTGGAGCAGCAGCGCGACGAAGTTGAGCAACGGGAGCAGAAGGAATGAGCCGGCGAGCAGGGCGCTGCGCTCGCCCAGCGGTATTGTGCCGGCCGGCTCCCCGATCAGCGCGGCCCATGCCGCTCCCAGCAAGCCATACTGGATGAGGGTGAGCGAGACTGTAGACGCGGCGGCTTCGGCGGCGATCACCGAGCGCCCCGCCAAGGGGTAGCTTCGGACCACGTCGAGTTGTCGGAGATCGCGCCGCAGATCGTTGCGGACCCATTGCGGGCCGAGCAGGACGGCGAACCCGGCCCAGGTGAGCGCCAGCGCGGCCGCTCCCTGCGCGATTCCGCGCGCCCCGGCAAGCGAGGCCGCGCCGAGTCCACAGAGCAGCGCCGTGTAGGCCAAGGCGACGAAGCGGACCCGCCGGCGCCGGAAGACCGCGGCCAGGTTTTTCCAGAGGAGGGCGGTGGCGGGCCGGCCTGTCGGGGCGAGTGGCAGCAACGTCGGTGATGCCGGGCGGCGCGGCCGGGGTCTGCTAGGTTCGGGACCGCGACGGGCTCGCTCCAGCGACCATTCCGCCGCGGCTTCCTCGAACGCGGTGTCGGAGCGAAACACCCACACGTAGTGCAGCACCAGCAGGATCACCGCAGGGGCGATGGCGACGGTCCACGATTGCGAGCCCGTGGACGCGAGCGGCGCCATCGCGATTCGGAACGGTTTGAGAAGCCACCCAGCGA
>DATAFP010000058.1:0-3885 GCA_036257415.1 Gemmatimonadales bacterium | reverse complement strand
TGGCGGGCCGAGCGGGCGTGAGCGTCAGCGCCCGATGATCACCTTGAGGCGGAAGGTGGTGGCACCCAGATCGGATTCGTCGAATACCGCGCCGATGCCCGCCTCGCCCAGTCCATCGGGCACGCTCGCCCACTGGACTTCGCCGGCCAGCCACGCGAAGGGCGCGAGCCGGAACTCCGCGCCCCCGCTGACGTGGTACCCGATGTGTTCTTCCTTGTAGTGGCCAGTCGCGGCGAGCGCCGGCGACTCCTCCTCGAGCACGTGCCAGCCGACCCCGCCGCCGACGTAGCCGAGCACGCGGCGCGACGTGATCTCGCGGTAGCCGATGGTCGCCAGTATCGGGGTGAGGGTGACCGTGTTCGGGATCGAGGTGCGAAAGACCTGCGTCTCGGACACGATCACACGGGAACCCGTCTCCTCGAACCGATCGAACCCGGCCTGCACGAACACCCCGTTCGGAAACACCACCTGCGCCCCGGCACCGTAGGCAGCGCCCCACTTCGAGTCCAGCACCGCCTCGAAGCTGTCGCTCGCGGTGAACAGCTGGGTGCCGAACTGGCCAAACCCGCGAATCATGAACTCGCCGCGGTCGGCGTCCGGCGCCGGCGGTGGAGCGTCGACGAACTCCACGGCATCAGCGGGAATCCACCCCCGCACCCAACTCGGTCCCCCGGCGCCGGCCGGAGCCGCCACCTGTATCCATCGGCCGCTCTCCTGCAAGCGCTCGAGCACCATGCCGGGCGTGACACGGCCCAACACCACGCTGTCCCCGCGCGGGGTCTCCATCACCGGCGTCGCCTGGACAACCCGCACGCGGACCGGCGTCTGGGCGCCGGCGGGCGAGGCGACGAACACGAGGGTGGCGGCGAGCGCCGCGGCCAGCAGTTTCACGCGATCACCTCTGGGGCACCACGCGAGTCTTCACGCCCGCGCCGGAGGTGCTCACTCCGGACCCGGGCGGAGGTGGGGCCGCGGTCGGTCCAGTCAGCCGTTCGAAAGTCGTGATGTTCCGTCCGCTTCCCGCCCCGCCCTGATCGCCAGGCCCGGTGAAGCTGCCGGTGAAAATCTGCACGTTGCCGCCGGCGTTGACGCGGACCGAGTAGCTCGTGCTCGGAACGCCGCAGCTGCTCCAGTAATCCACTCGTACCGTGTAGGTGCCGCGCGGCGCGGCGCCGACCGGCCACGTGATGTTCTCGTTGCGGACGCCGTCGATGGAACAGCCGGCGTTCGAGTCGAGGTCGAGCTCGCCGCCGCTTGCGGCGCGCGTGTGGGCGTAATAGATCTCCTCTCCCGCGGGATCGATGACATGGAGGTCGACGTCGCTGTCGCTGTCCCATGACAGCGTCACCTGGACGTCACCGGTGCCTACGGTGGTAACGGTGGTCGACAGGCGGGCGTAGGGGCCGATCGCTCCTGCGGGGTCGGCGACCGCGAACATGAGGTCCAGATCCCTGAGCGGGATGTTTTGCGCAATCCCCAGCAGCAACGCCGCGTCGGACCGCGGAGACGGCAGCCGCAGCTCGTAGTAGCCATCGATGCCGCCGGGGGCAGCCGTTGCCAGCCCGGTGGTCTCGCTCGCCACGTACAAGTAAAGGGTTTGGAAGGGGGCTGCGCCGGCAACGGCAGCCGACAGTGTGCCGCCGTTGACGACGGTGGAATTACCGGAGACCGTGATGCGCGGGCCGTTGCCCGGCGCGGGCGCCGTCCCACCGCGCACGGCCGCCTGCACGCCAAGCGCCTCTACGGAGCTGACGAGGTCCTGGATTGTCAGCGACGGGAGATCGGTCGGCGACACCGGCGAATCGGTCCCGTCGCTGTCGCACGCGGCGAGCATCAGCAGCACCGGCAGGACGGCGAGCGCCGCCCGTCGAGCTCGGCTGGATCGACCTCCCAATTCCCCGCCGGTTCCGGACATTCGAGCGGAATATCGACCGGGAGCGAGTCGCGCATTACGGCGTTCGAACCGAGCTGCTGCGATTCGCCGCGCCTGCCCGGCGCTGCACGCTTCGGCAATCGCCGAATCAGCTACGGCTGCAGCTCGCCTGCGCCGCCAATGGCCCTGGCGATGCCGAAGTCGAGCACTTTCGCCAGTCCGTCATGCGTGATCTTGATGTTCGCGGGCTTGAGATCGCGGTGAATGACACCGCGCTCGTGGGCGAAGTCCATGCATCCGCGATCTGCCGGGCGAGGTCCAGGGCGGTCGGGAGCGGCAGTGGTCCGCGCCTCAGGCGCTCCTCGAGCGTGTCGCCTTCGACGAGCTCAAGGACCAGCGCGGGAGGGGTAGCGGCGGTTGCAGGCTCGACGCCGTAGATCGCGCCGATGTGCGGATGAATTACGGCCGCGCGGGCGGCTGTTCATTTCGCCAGAGCGCCAAGGTCGATCGAGAGCGTGTCGAGCGTGAATCGCGCCGGCGTAGTACCGGTCGGCACCCTGAACGAGAACGTGCACGAGAACGAGGAAGACGCGCCGACCTCAGCGAAGGACTGCGCCGTGTTGTAGGACTTGCCCGCTTTGTCGTAGAGCATGGGCTTGGGCAGCGGTCCGGGTTTGAACGCCGGAAGCACCTTGAAGTCCACCTTCACCGAGGCAAATTCCATCGGGTCCCCAGGCTTGATCACGCCGCGGACGATGTTGGCGCCAGGCGGGCAGTCGGTAAGGCTGACGTTGCTGGCGCGCTCGACGCCGCTCACCGCGACCTCGAGGCCCTTGTAGGTCTGCGGCGAGGACTGTGCCGCCAACGTCATCGTCGCCACGGCCACGCCGGCCACCACCAGTGCCGCTGCCCGAATCATCTTCGACAGCGAAGGCGCTCCTGCGAAAACGAAACCGGGCAGCCGGCGAAGCCAACTGCCCGGTCTCTGAGTTCTCCCTAGAGCCTGGATTCTAGAGCCTAAAAGCCTAAAGCGGCCGGTCCGGGAACATGATCGTCCGCCACATGTGGGCCACGGGGCTGTTGTCGTAGCCGAGGCCCTCCTTGGGCTGCTTGAACTGGCGGCCCATGATGTCGATGAACGGTTCGATGGAGACCTTCGAGTTCGGGTCGAACGAGTAGAGGTCGTTCACCGTCACGAGGCGCGGGTGGTCGTACCACTTGTGCTTGCGGACCATCTCGTAGGTCTTCTGCAGGTACGGCTCCGGCTTGTAGTCCTCGCCGAAGGTCCGCAGGTAGCTCTCCGGGTACTCGTAGCCGAACGCCTCGTCTGGATAGAAGCGCAGGGTCTGGTGGTAGCGGATCGCGAAGGCGACCTTCTCGTGCACGTACGGCTCGATGATCTGAGCGCCCCACCAGCCGTGGTCGACTTTGATCAGCCCCTGCACGGTGTCGTGCATGAGGCAGGCGAAGATCACCTCTTCGGGCATCCCGGTCTTGAGTGCGCGCGTGGCGCTCTGCAGGACGTGGCTGGCCGGCGCAAAACGCTTCTCGAAGAACTCGAGCAGCGTCGGCGCGTCGGACATCTGCGGCAGCGGGCCACGGGGCGACCCGTCGCGATTGCTGGCATTGAACAGGTTGCCGGCGCCGGGCCGCACGCCCGTACGCTTGGCGTTGCGCTCGGCAATCTCGGCCATGGTCGGGAACTTCTCGGGGCCGCCCTGCTGAAGGGTTACCGCCGCGTCGAGCTCCTTCTCCATGTACTCTTCCAGCGCATCGGCTTTCTGTTCGGAGGTCATCAGCGCGACGGCCGTGGCCCCTCCGAGACTCTCGATGAACCGTCGGCGATCGATGTTCATGCGGTCCTCCATGAGGAGCGTCGCGGAAGGCCCAGCCCTTCCCGCGCCCTCATCCTGCAACGCAGCCGCCACGATGCCCCCAGGCGGGGCGTCTCGTCAAGTCCCTACCGGGCCCGGCTGGGCCACCTCCCGCTGGGCGTCCAACCCATCCGGCCG
>DATAFP010000008.1:0-2772 GCA_036257415.1 Gemmatimonadales bacterium | reverse complement strand
GCTCGGTTCCATAGGTCGTCATAGCCGGGCACCCTGTTTGAGACCGTCCAGCACCTCGGTCGCCACGTCGTACGGACTCAGCGTCCCTTCGACGACCTGGTCGAGGCGCTCGCTGATTACGTGCTCCGCCCGCGTCTCCCGCCACATCCAGCGCCGCGCGGCCCGCTCCACCACCTCGCGGGTCCGCTCCAGCATCCGCCGGCGGCGCCGCTCCTCGAGCGAGCCGCTGCGCGACAGCCACTCGTGGTGACGGTCTAGCGCCGCGATGAGATCGTCGACACCCTCGCCCTTGACTGCCACGGTGAGCACCACGGGATGGTCCCAGGCATCCGATCGCTCCGGCGCGGCCGGCTTCGCGCGCCTGGCCGCTGCGCCGCCATGGTGCGCCGGCACGTTCCGGTAGGCGTTCCCCCGCCGGATGCCGAGGGTGATCTCGATCTCGCGGCGAAGCTTGTCGGCCCCGGGCCGGTCCGCCTTGTTCACCGCGAAGATGTCCGCGGCCTCCATGACGCCGGACTTGAGTGTCTGGATGCCGTCCCCTGACTCGGGGACCAGCACGAGGACGGTGGTGTCTGCCATCCGGGCGACGTCGAGCTCCGACTGCCCGACGCCCACCGTCTCGATCAGGATGCGGTCGAACCCGGCGGCATCGAGGAGGTCGGAGACCTCCCGGGTGCTGGTGGCGAGTCCACCGAGGGAGCCGCGGCTCGCCATGGAACGAATGTAGACGCCGTCGTCAAGCGCAACGGATTCCATGCGGATACGGTCGCCCAGCAGGGCGCCGCCGGTGAAGGGGCTGGTTGGATCCACCGCCACCACGCCGACGCGGAGGCCCGCCGCGCGGTAGGCGAGGACCAGACGCTCGACCAGGGTGGACTTGCCGGCGCCGGGCGGACCGGTAATGCCGATCCGGCGGGCGCGGCCGAGGCTGCGGTGGACCCCGGCGAGCAGTCGCTCGAACCCCGGCCGTCCGTTCTCGACGGCCGAGATCGCCCGCGCCAGCGCGGCCGTCTTGCCGGCCGTGAGGTCCGCGAGCAAGAGGTCGGGATCCATGGCCGAAAAGTCGCCCGGGACCCGAGGTCAGGCAAGCCGAATGGGCGATCAGGCCGGGGTGGGCTGCAAACGTTGGCGCGCCGCCTCCAGCGCCTCGTCGATGTTCCCGAACAGATTATCGTCGCCGATCTCGTCCAGCAGGCCCGACCGTCCCAGCGCGATGAGCGGCTGGGAGTGCACGTCGCTCAGGACGACTTCGGTACCCTGCTTCCGGGTGCGGCGGACCAGGTCCTTGAGCGCGTGCATGGCGGTGGAGTCGATGGCCGGCACGTGGCGCATCCGGATCACCAGAATCCGCGGCTTCCGCGAGACTTCGCCCAGCGTCTGCTTGAACTTCTCCGCCGCGCCGAAGAAGAAGGGTCCGTTGATCTCATAGACCTCCACGTCTGGCGGAATCTGCCGACGGTAGATGGCCCCCTGGTCGTCGCCCGAGGGTGTGCCGATCTCCTCGAACTCCTCCCGCAGGATGCTGATGTTGGTGACCTCGGACATCCGCTTCATGAAGAGGAACGCCGCCAGCACCATGCCCACGCCGATCCCGACCGTCAGGTCCACCAGCAGGGTCAGCAGGAAGGTGGTGATCATGACCAGCGCATCGCTCCTGGGCGCGTGCAGCTCGCTGACGAACACCCGCCACTCGCTCAGATGATACGCCACCACGAGCACGATGCCCGCGAGCACCGCGAGGGGAATGAGCTCCGCCCAGCGACCGAAGAAGAGGGTGATGAGCAACAGGGTGAGGGCGTGCACCATGCCGGCGACCGGTGTGCGGCCGCCGCTCTTGATGTTGGTCGCCGTCCGCGCGATCGCCCCGGTCGCCGGCATGCCGCCGAAGAGCGGCGAAACGATGTTCGCGACGCCCTGCGCCACCAGCTCCATGTTGGAGCGATGCCGCCCGCCGATCATGCCGTCGGCCACGACGGCCGACAGGAGCGACTCGATTGCGCCCAGCGTGGCGATCGCGAGCGCCGGGCCCACCAGCTCCCGAAGCTCGGCGAAGGAGATCGACGGCAGCACCGGCGACGGCAGCGAGGACGGGATGTGGCCGAACCGTGCCCCGATGGTCTCGACCGGCAGGTCCAGCAGCTGGGCGGCCGCGGTGCCGGCCAGCAGGGCGACCAGCGGTGACGGGACGCGGCGGCTGAGCCGCGGCCAGAACGCGAGCGTCAGCAGGGTGAAGACTGTCAGCCCGACGGCGTAGGGGTTCACGGTCCCGATCCGTTCCGCGTAGGCGGCGAGGCGCTCGACCAGCTCCGCGGGCGGCGCCTCCATCTCGAGGCCCAAGGCATCCCGCAGCTGCTGGATTGCGATCAGGGCACCGATCGCCGCAGTGAACCCGGTGACCACCGGAAAGGGGATGAACTTGATGGCGCCGCCGAGCTTGGCCAGACCGAGCGTCAGCAGGATGAAGCCCGCCATGAGCGTGGCGGCGAGCAGGCCGTCCACCCCGTACTGCTGCACGATCCCGTAGACGATCACGACGAAGGCGCCGGTGGGCCCGCCGATCTGCACCCGGGAGCCGCCGAGGGCGGAAATCAGGAACCCGGCCATCACTGCGGTGTAGAGCCCACGGTCCGGCGTGACCCCGCTCGCGATGGCGAACGCGATCGCGAGCGGCAGCGCCACCACGCCCACGATGACCCCGGCGACGGCGTCGGCGGCGAGCTGCTCGCGGGTGTAGGTCTTGAGGGTCGTGACCAGCTTGGGAACGAGCAACAG
>DATAFP010000272.1:0-6827 GCA_036257415.1 Gemmatimonadales bacterium | reverse complement strand
GCGAGAACGGGCGAGAACGGGCGGGAACGGGCGCTCGCCGTCGATCTCTGCATCCTGGGTGCGTCTACCGGCGGCCCGGCCGCAATCCAGCAGGTGCTCGAGCAGCTGCCCGGCGACTTTCCGGTGCCCATCGCCATCGTCCAACACATGCCGCCTGGATTCACTGGTCCATTCGCCTCTCGGCTCAACGCCCATTGCCGGCTCACGGTCGCGGAGGCAAAGGATGGCGATGAGCTCACGCGGGGGAAGGTGTTGATTGCGCCGGCGGGAAGGCATCTCACGTTCACGTCCAGCCTCAGCGTCGTGCTCTCGCCCGACCCGTTGGGCGCGCGCCACGTGCCCAGCGTGACCGTGACGATGCTGTCGGCGGCGAGGGTGCGTCCGGGGCGGGTGCTGGGTGTGCTGCTCACCGGTATGGGAGACGACGGCGCCGATGGGATGCTGGCCATTCGGGCCGGCGGGGGCATTACGGTGGCGGAGAGCGAAGAGAGTTGCGTCGTCTACGGGATGCCCCGCGCGGCGGCGGAGCGAGGAGGCGCGGACCGACTGTTGCCGATCGGAGCGCTGGCCGAGTGGCTGGCGGGCGTCAGAGCAGGGTCCCCTGCAGGATCGCCAGGGCGACGCTGAAGTAGATCACCAGCCCGGTCACGTCCACCAGCGTGGCAACGAACGGCGCCGACGCGCTGGCCGGATCGAAACCCAGCCGGCGGAGCAGAAACGGCAGCATCGACCCCGCCATGCAACCAAAGACCACGACACCTACCAGTGAGAACCCCACCGTCAGCGCCACCAGCGGGTAGTACTGGCCGTAATCGTACCAGCCGAGCCATTGCCAGGTCAGAATCCGGACGACGCCGATCGCGCCGAGCAGGGCGCCCAGCGCGAGGCCGGCCGGCAACTCCCGCAGCGCGACCCGCCACCAGTCGCGAAGCCGCACCTCCTGCAGCGCGAGCGCCCGGATGATCAGCGACGTAGCCTGCGAGCCGGAGTTCCCGCCGCTGGAGATGATGAGCGGGATGAACAGCGCAAGCACCACCGCTCGGCTGATCTCGTGCTCGAACTCCTGCATCGCAACCGAAGTGAGCATCTCACCGATGAACAGTGCGGCGAGCCAGCCCGCCCGCTTGCGGACCATCTCGATGATGCCGACCTGGGTGTAGGGCTCCTCGATCGCCTGCATGCCGCCGAACTTCTGCACGTCCTCGGTGGTTTCCCGGACCAGCGCGTCGATGACGTCGTCCACGGTCACAATGCCGAGCACGTGGCCCCCCTCGTCGAGCACCGGAATGGCGAGCAGATCGTACTTGGAGATCAGACGCGCCACCTCCTCGCGGTCGATGAGCGGCTTGACCGTGACCGGCTTCCGCGTCTCGCCCACCTGCATCACCGGCCGCTCGGGCTCGGCCAGCATGATGTCGCGGAGCGACACCACCCGCACGAGCCGCTGGTCGCGCGGCTCGAGCACGTAGATAGCGTAGACCGTCTCCTTGGCGGCCGCGACCTCGCGGATGTGGTTCTTCACCTGGTCGGCCGTCCAGGTGGACGCCACGCCGAGGAATTCAGTCGTCATGATCCCGCCGGCCGTGTGCGGCGGGAAGCGAAGCAGCAGCTGGAGCGCGTCGCGAGTGGGGGCGTCGAGCAGGTGAATGAGCCGGGCCCGGGCTTCGTTGCTGAGCTCGCGGAAGAGCTCGACCTGCTGGTCGGCGGAGAGCGCCTCGATGAGCGGTGTCGCCCGCGCGATATCCATCCCACCCACCAGCTCGCCGCGCCGCTGCAGCTGGGGCTCGTCGAACACCTGCACGGCGCGGTGGAAGGGCAGGGCGGTGGCCACCTTGATCGCGGCCACGACCGGCAACCCGTTGATGCCCTCGGCGATGTCGGCGGGCAGGAAGTCCGCGCACGCCGCCTCGAAATCCTCCTCGTCGCCCGAGAGCAGGTACAGCAGCTCGGGCGATGGCGGCGTCGGACCGGTCTGGGTGGGCGAAGCGGTCATCGCACGGAGTCCTCGATCCAGGCCAGATAGGCGGAGAGGCCCGCCACGATGGGCACCGCGATGATCTCGGGAGTCTCGTACGGGTGGAGCGCGCGGAGCCGTGCTTCCAACGCCGGATAGCGCGCGCGAGTGGTCTTGCAGTAGCAGTACCACTCGGGGGCGTTCTCCACCGCCCCCTTCCAGCGATAGACGCTCGCGATCGGCCCGGCGATCTGCACGCAGGCGGCGAGCCGCTCCTCGACCAGCGTCGCCGCGATCCGCTCGGCCTCGGCCCGCGTGGCGACCGTGGTGGTGACCTGGCAGCAGTCGGCGGCCACGTGGCTCGAGCGGCGTCGAGGCTACTTGGCCGGCGCCGCGCCTCCCGGGAGGCCGGGAGTATCCGCGCCCCGCTTGCCGTCGGCGATGGGCACGATGCCGACCCGCCAACCGCTCGCAAACTGAACCGTCAGGCGGAATCCCAGCGAGTCCGCCACTACATTCTTCACGTCGGGCAGTTTGGAAGCGTAGGCGATCGCGTCCCGAGCCTGAGCGGCGCGGTCGGACGGAAGGTCACCACGGTAGGCGGCGGCGAACTCGCGTCCAATCGCAATCTCCTGCGCTTGCTCGCGGCCGTAGCGCGCGTACTGGTCGGCGGGGACGTAGCCGTCCTGGCTGGAGAGCCGGGGGTACATCTGGTATTCGCGGCAGGCGCCGAGGACCGCCAACAGCAGGAGAGCGGCAGCTGTTCGATGCATGATCGGGCTCCGGTTGGCCGATAATATATCACGTCGTCGTGGGCGACCACCGTACGGCAAGCAGGTTGTACGTTCTAACCGACCGCCACCAGGATCGAAGCGACGATGGGTACCCTGGAGGGGCTCCGTGTCATGGCGACCCTGATCGGCGGTGGGTTCATCCTGTACTCCGCCATCTCCATGTATCGAGGCACCCTCTACGACGTCGACATGGGACGGATCGACGAGGAGACCCGGCCGCTCGCCTTCTGGCTCTCGGTCGTTGGCATGACCCTTCTGGGCCTGTTCATCCTCGGCGTCGGTTGGCGGTGGCCGATTGTCGGGGCACTCTTCCGGCTTACCGGACACCGGTGGGAATGACGTCGCGCCTCGCTCCCGGCCTGAGCTGACACGGCATCTTGATGCTTTGCTGACGTGGCCGACCTCTAGTTTTACCCCTCCCTGACGCCGCCTCCTCCAGTTTTCGTCGTCCTCCAATCGGAGACGGCTTTGCTGGATTTCGGCTACATCCTCCTGACCATCGCCTTCTTCGCGATCATGCTGGCCTACGTCTCCGGCTGCGCGGGGCTGGGCCGCGATCGCGACGGCGATCACCACCATGACCGTTGAAGCCTGGATCGCCGCCGCATCCGCCGGCGGGCTACTAGCCTATCTCCTCTACGCCCTGCTTCGGCCGGAGCGATTCTGAGATGACCGCCAACGGCTGGCTTCAGATCCTGCTGTTCTCCGCCGCGGTCCTGCTGGTCACCAAACCGGTGGGGATATACCTCGTGCGGGTGTACGACGGGTCCATGGGTTGGCTCCGTCCGGTGGAGCGCGCCTTCTACCGCCTTGCCGGCATCGACCCGGACGCCGACCAGCACTGGACCCAGTACGCCGGGAGCGTGCTGGTGTTCAGCGCGGTGTCGATGCTGCTCACCTACGTCGTGCTGCGGCTGCAGCACCTCCTGCCGCTCAATCCAGCGGGCCTGGGGCCGGTGGTGGACCGGCAGGCGTTCGAGACCGCGGCCTCGTTCACCACCAACACGAACTGGCAGTCGTACTCGGGCGAGTCGACGATGTCGTACTTCTCGCAGATGACGCAGCTCGGGTTCCATAACTTCATCTCGGCGGCGGCGGGCATCGCGATCGCCGTCGCCGTGACGCGGGGAATCGCGCGCCGGTCCCCTCAGGGACTCGGGAATTTCTGGGCCGACCTAGTACGCGGGACGCTGTACCTGCTGCTCCCGGTCTGCGTCGTGCTCGCGCTCCTGTTCGTGCAGCAGGGTGTCATTCAGAACTTCAGCCCGTACGTCGAGCTCACCACGCTCGAGGGAGCCAAGCAGACCCTCGCGATGGGACCGGTGGCGAGCCAGGAAGCCATCAAGCAGCTGGGGACCAATGGCGGCGGCTTCTTCAACGCCAACGCGGCGCATCCGTTCGAGAGCCCTACGCCGTGGACCAACTTCCTGTCGGTGTTCGCGATCTTCGTGATTCCCTCCGCTCTCACCTACACCTACGGGCGCATGGTGCGAAGCCAGCGGCACGGCTGGGCGATCTGGTCGGCGATGTTCGCACTGTTCATGGCCGGCACGGCCGTCGCCTACAGCGCCGAGGCGGCGGGAAACCCGATCCATGCCGAACGCGGAGTGGATATCACCCCGAGTGCCGGGAATCCGGGCGGGAACATGGAGGGCAAGGAGGTCCGATTCGGCCTCGCCAATTCAGCCCTCTACGCAGTGGTCACCACCGACGCGTCGTGCGGGGCGGTGAACTCCATGCACGACTCGTTCACGCCGCTCGGCGGACTGGTGCCCCTGCTCAACATCCAGCTCGGCGAGGTGATCTTCGGCGGCGTCGGCGCGGGTCTGTACGGCATGATCGTGATGGTCGTACTCACGGTATTCATCGCGGGGCTGATGGTGGGCCGCACGCCCGAATATCTGGGGAAGAAGATCCGGGCCCGCGAGGTCCAGGTGGCCATGCTGTTCGTTCTCGCGGGCGCGATCGTGATTCTCGGCTTCACCGCGATTTCCGCGGTGGCCCCGCAAGGGCTCGCCGGACGCAACAACGCCGGGCCGCACGGCCTGTCCGAAATCCTGTACGCGTTTTCCTCCACCTTCGGCAACAACGGCAGCGCGTTCGCCGGGCTCACCGGCGGCACGTACTGGTACAACACCTGGTTCGGGATCGCGACGCTGGTCGGCCGGTTTGCCTTGATCGTTCCCGTGCTCGCCCTGGCCGGCTTCTTCGCCGAGCGGCCCGCCGCCGAGGCATCCGCGGGAACGTTTCCGGTGACGACGCCGCTCTTCGTGATCCTGCTGATCGGCGTGATCCTGATCGTGGGCGCACTCACGTTCTTCCCCGCGCTGTCGCTCGGACCCATCGTCGAGCATCTGCTGATACGGGCCGGGAGGGTCTTCTAGCCATGGCCGCCGTCAGGCGTCCTCTGTTCGAGCCCCCGCTGGTTCGCCGCGCCATTCGGGACGCGTTCCGGAAGCTCGAGCTTCGGCACATGGCACGGAACCCCGTGATGTTCGTGGTGCTGGTTGGCAGCGTGCTCACGACGATTGCCCTCTTGCGCGACATCGTCGCCGGTCGCGGCGATATCGCTTTCACGCTTCAGCTGGCGGTCTGGCTCTGGTTCACCGTGCTCTTCGCCAACTTCGCGGAAGCGATGGCCGAAGGACGGGGAAAGGCGCAGGCCGACGCCCTTCGCGCCACCCGGCAGCTCACCCGGGCCAAGCGGATGAAGCGCCCCGGCGACCACCTCGACTTCCTCTCGGTGGCGGCGACGGACCTCCGCGTCGGCGACCTGGTGCTCTGCAAGCCTGGCGACATCATCCCCAGCGATGGCGAGGTGATCGAAGGGGTCGCGTCGGTGGACGAGTCGGCCATCACCGGCGAGTCGGCCCCGGTGATCCGCGAGTCCGGCGGCGATCGTTCGGCGGTCACCGGGGGCACCAAGGTGCTGTCCGACTGGATCGTCATGCGTGTCACCGCCAACCCCGGTGAAACGTTCATCGACCGGATGATCACGCTGGTGGAGGCAGCGACCCGCCAGAAGACACCCAATGAGATCGCGCTGACGATTCTCCTGGCGGGCCTCACCATCGTCTTCCTCGCGGCCGTCGTGACGCTCCAACCGTTTGCGATCTACAGCGGCGGTTCGGTCTCGCTACCTATGCTGGTCGCCCTCCTCGTCTGCCTTATCCCGACCACGATCGGTGGCCTCCTGTCCGCCGTCGGCATCGCGGGCATGGACCGTCTCATCCAGCACAACGTGATCGCCGTGAGCGGCCGGGCGGTCGAGGCCGCGGGCGACGTGGACACGCTCCTGCTGGACAAGACCGGTACGATCACGCTGGGAAACCGGCAGGCGGTGGAGTTCCTTCCGGTGAGCGGTGTGAAGGTCGAGGAGCTGGCGGACCGGGCGCAGCTCGCCTCGCTGCCGGACGAGACTCCCGAAGGCCGGAGCATCGTGGTGCTCGCGAAGCAGCGCTTCAACCTCAGGGAACGCTCGGTGGCGGAGTCACCCGCCCACGGCGCAACCACCTTCGTGCCGTTCTCGGCGACGACCCGAATGAGCGGCGTCAACGTCGGAGGCATGCAGCTCCGGAAGGGAGCCGCCGACGCAGTCGGCCGGTGGGTGACCCAGGCGGGTGGCGCCGTGCCGCCCGAGACCACGCGGATCGTGGAGACCATCTCGCGGCAGGGTGGAACGCCGCTGGTCGTGGCGTCCCGGGAGGACGGCAGCACACGCGTGCTCGGGGCGGTACACCTCAAGGACATCGTCAAAGGCGGAATCAAGGACCGGTTCGAGCGGCTCCGGGCAATGGGCATCCGGACCGTCATGATCACCGGCGACAATCCGCTCACCGCGGCCGCCATCGCGGCGGAGGCGGGGGTAGACGATTTCCTTGCCGAGGCCACCCCGGAGCAGAAGCTCACACTCATCCGGCGCGAGCAGTCGGGCGGGCGGCTCGTTGCGATGACCGGCGACGGGACCAACGACGCACCGGCCCTGGCCCAGGCCGATGTCGGCGTCGCGATGAATACGGGGACCCAGGCGGCGCGCGAGGCGGGGAACATGGTGGACCTCGACTCCAACCCGACCAAGC
>DATAFP010000178.1:0-16484 GCA_036257415.1 Gemmatimonadales bacterium | reverse complement strand
GATCAACGGGAGTCTGCGCCCGGTCCAGCGGATCGCACTTTCGAAATCGGTCGGCTCGTTCAGATCGGCGGGTGTCAGCCCGAGCTGGGCGAGGCGGCGTCCATGGGCGCCGACTGCAGCGGCGAGCGGCGGGTAGCGCGGGTCGCCCGTCTTTCGCAGCGCGCGCAGCCATTGCGCGGCGCGCCACAATCGGCGGACCCGGTCGGCCGGGTCGGCCGGGAGCTCGCGCGCCGCGGCATAGATCGCTTCGGCAGTGGTCACCAATGGCTCGTCGGCCCACTCGTCGAGGTTGATGGTGACGCTGGCGAGCGCGCTGGTGATCCGCTCGGTCAGCTCGCGCACGGCGGCGGGGGTGTCGGCCGATGCCCCCCGAAGATCGTCCCACTCGATGGGCGGGCCCAGCACGACCAGAGCTTCGGAGCGCGCCCGGTCGCGATCCGCCATCACGAGGCCTACCGGGACGACCGCGAGCCGAACGCCGCGCGCCGTCGCACCGAGTGCGAGCCGCGCCGCGCCCGTCTTGAGCGGCACCAGCGCCGGCTCGTCGTGACTGGTGCCTTCGGGAAAGATGGCCACAGTCGCGCCCTGTCTCAGTGCCTCGGTTACCGCGGCAAATGTGGCTTGGTTCTGCGCGGTGAGCGAAGGGTCGTCCTTCGGCCGATAGACCGGCAGGCACCCGGCCCACCGAAGCAGTGACCCGACGATCGGAATCCGAAACAGCGGCGCTTTCGCGAGGAAACGGACCGGCCGGGGCGACGCGGTCGCCACCAGGGCGGGGTCGAACAACATGTTGGGATGATTTGCCACCAGCAGCAGCGGATCGACCGCAGACGGTTCCGGTCCCGCAATCGTCACTCGGTAGTACGCGTTCGTGACGAGCCGCGCGACCGGCCCCACCAGCGGCAGCAGCCACGGCCTGGTCATGCCGAAGGATGCGCGCGACCGCGCTGGACGGGGAAGGGGGAGCGCACGATGCCCGTGATCGCAACGTTTCGGTGCCGTGCCGCGCCCGACGGATGCCGACACACGCGCCGTGGGCGGCGATGTTGCGTGCGTGGCTCCCAACCCAGAAGCTCGCCGCGCGTTCGTACCGGTCCGCGAATGGGGGCATCCCGGTCAGCGGCGAGGGGTGTGGGGAGAGCGGGTGGGGCTGGCGTTTCTCACGGCCTGCGGTTGGGCCATCGAGGCCCACCGCTATCGCGCCGGCCGCCATGACGTCGACCTCGTGGCGCGACAAGGTTCCCTGGTCGCCTTCGTTGAAGTGAAGACCAGGCAATCGTCGGCGTGCGGCTCACCGCTGGAGTCGGTGCATTGGCGAAAGCGTCGCGCGATCGCCCGCGCGGCGGAGCGCTGGCGGCTGCGGTATGGCCGGCGGGGGGACCGGTATCGCTTCGACCTTCTATCGATCCTGGTCGGGCCGGACGGCGCGCTGTCGGTCGACCATGTGGTGGATGCGTGGCGCTTGGAGCGGCAATAAGTGTGTGTGGCTCATTTCGCTCCACTTTAGGCCATTGCTTCGGATGATGTTCGGTTGTAGATTCGCAGTCACGTTTTGTAGTGAATCAAAATCAGTCACATCAATATCCTGAGGACCCCACATGGCCCCAGAAGCAACCCGGCTCGAAGCCGACCGCCGGAAGGCGCTCGGGCTCGCCATCTCCCAGATCGAGAAGCAGATCGGCAAGGGCGCCATCATGCGGATGGGGGCCGATACCCCGCGGGTCAAGGTCGGCGCTATCTCCACCGGCGCCATCAACCTCGACGCCGCCACCGGCATCGGCGGGGTCCCCCGCGGGCGCATCACCGAGGTCTATGGGCCGGAGTCGTCGGGCAAGACCACGCTCTGTCTCCACGTCGTCGCCAACGTGCAGAAGGCGGGTGGCGTGGCGGCGTACGTGGACGCCGAACACGCGCTCGACGTCGAGTATGCCAAGAAGCTCGGGGTCAACGTCGAGGACCTGCTGGTCTCCCAGCCGGACACGGGCGAGCAGGCTCTGGAGATTGTGGACATCCTGGTTCGCTCCGGCGCGGTCGATCTCGTCGTCGTGGACTCGGTGGCCGCGCTGGTGCCCAAGGCGGAAATCGAGGGGGAGATGGGCGACGCCATCGTGGGCGTGCAGGCTCGCCTCATGAGCCAGGCGCTTCGCAAACTCGCCGGCGCCATCAACCGGTCGAACACCGCGGTGGTCTTCATCAACCAGCTCCGGGAGAAGATCGGCGTGATGTTCGGCAATCCCGAGACCACCACCGGCGGCAAGGCCCTCAAGTTCTACGCGTCGCTCCGGCTCGACATCCGCCGTATCGGCCCGGTGAAGGAGCGGGAGGCGGTCATCGGCAGCCACGTGCGGGTCAAGGTGGTGAAGAACAAGGTCGCGCCGCCGTTCCGGCAGGCGGAGTTCGACATCATGTTCGACGAAGGCATCAGTCACACCTCGCTGCTCGTCGATCTCGCCGCCGAGGCCAACATCATCCAGAAGTCGGGAGCGTGGTATTCCTACGGCGATCAGCGCATCGGCCAGGGCCGGGAGAATGCCAAGCTGTTTCTGCGTGACAATCCGACGCTCCTGCTCGAGGTCGAGGGCAAGGTCAAGGAAGTGCTCGGCATGAAGCCGATCGCGGCGGGCGCGGCCGCCGAGGACGACGAGGAGGAATAAGTGGAGCTAGGTCGCCCGGGCGTCATCACCGCCATTGAGCCGGATCCTCGGCGGGGTGGTGCCGTCCGGCTGCTGGTCGCGGGGCAGCTCTACTGCACGGTGGACGAGTCGGTAGTGGCTGGCATCGGGCCGGGCGAGCCACTCACCTCCGCGCTCGCCGCCGACCTCGGCCGCGCGGCGGATGCGGAGGCGGCCTACCGAACCGTGCTCCGCGCGCTCCACCGGCGCTCGCACGCCCGGGCCGATCTCGCCCGTCGGATGGTGCGCCGCGGTCACGCGGCCGAGGCGGTCGCGGCCGCGCTCGACCGGGCGGAGCGGCACGGGCTGCTCGACGACGTCGCGTTCGCCTCACACTATGTGGCGACCCGATCCGAACGCGGCCGCGGGCCGTCCCGACTCACCCGCGATCTGCTGAGCCTTGGCGTGGCCCGCGCGGTCATCGACCGGGCGGTCGCGGAACGTTGGCCGCCCGACGTCGACCGCTCCGCCGTCGCGGCCGCGCTCGCGGCGCGTCGGGCGGCGCAGCTCGGTAATCTGCCGCGCCCGGTCAAGCGCCGTCGGCTACTCGCGTTTCTGGCGCGGCGCGGATTCAACGGATCGGAGGCCATCGAGGCAGTGCGCCGGGCACTCTGAGCCCATCGCTCATAGCCCTAGCTATATTCTCGCCCATGCGCTCCGCCGTCATCCGACGTCGCTTCCTCGATTTCTTCGTGGCCCGGGGGCACCGCGAGGTGCCTTCGTCGTCGCTGGAGCCCAAAGACGACCCCACGCTCCTGTTCACCAACGCGGGAATGGTGCAGTTCAAGCGCACATTCCTGGGGCAGGAGCATCGCGAGTACGTCCGTGCCACCACCTGCCAGAAGTGCGTGCGGGCCGGCGGAAAGCACAACGACCTCGAGCAGGTCGGCCATACTCGCCGGCATCACACGTTTTTCGAAATGCTGGGCAACTTCTCCTTCGGCGACTACTTCAAGCGCGACGCGATCGCATACGCCTGGGAGTTCGTCACCTCGCCGCAACACCTCGGCATCGAGCCCGCCCGACTGAGCGTCACGATACACCACTCCGACCAGGAAGCTCGATCGCTCTGGCGTGAGATCGCCGGCCTGCCCGACCATCGCATCTATGGCTTGGGCGACAAGGACAACTTCTGGCAGATGGGCGACACCGGACCCTGCGGTCCCTGCACTGAGATCTACGTCGATCTCGAATGGCCGCCCCAGCGGGCGGGGACGGGAGCGGGCAAGAGCGGCTGGGAGCAGATCGTTTCGCAGGCCGAGTTCGAGCGCCTTGCCGAAGAAGGACGCTTGCTCGAGATCTGGAACCTCGTGTTCATGCAGTACGACCGTGCGGCGGACGGCACCCTGACGCCGCTCCCCAAGCCGTCGGTGGATACCGGCGCAGGGCTCGAGCGCATCGCGGCGGTGCTCCAGGGCGAAGCCAGCAATTTCCATACGGACCTCTTCCGGCCGCTGCTTGATCGGGCCGGCGAGCTGATCGGACGTCCGTACGACTATGCCCGCGCCGACGATCCGAACCTGGACGACTTCGCATCCTATCGAGTGCTGGCGGACCATGCCCGTGCGGTGGCCTTTCTGCTGGCTGACGGCATTTATCCCGGCAACGAAGGGCGCGGCTATGTGCTCCGCCGCATTCTCCGGCGTGCAGTACGACACGCCTGGCTGCTGGGTCGCCGGGACCCGACGCTGGCTCCGCTCACCGACGTGGTCGTACGCGAGATGGGCCCGGTGTATCCCGAGCTCACCGCGATGGCCAAGTACGTGCGGGAGACGACGGAGGCGGAAGAGCGGCGCTTTCTCGAGACCATTGAAGGCGGGCTCAAGCGCCTGGAGGAGATCTTCAGCTCCGGCGCGCCGATCATCCAGGGCGATGACGCCTTCAAGCTCTACGACACCTACGGCTTCCCCATCGACCTCACGCAGATCATTGCCGGAGAGCGCGGTGTCAGCGTAGACGTCGCTGGCTTCGAGCAGGCCCTCGACGAGCAGCGGCGGCGGTCTCGCGCCGCCCGGCAGCCGCAGTCTGATGCCGGGCCGGCCGTGCACGTGAAGAAGCCGGGCGCCTGGCGCGCGCTCAAGCGTGGCAAGCAGAAGTTCGTGGGCTATGAGCGCACCGAGGCCGACTCCGACATCCTCGCGTTCCGCCAGGACGGTGATCAGGTCGAGCTGCTGCTGAGAGAAAACCCGTTCTACGTCGAGTCCGGCGGTCAGGTGAGCGACGCCGGAACAGTGCGCGGCGAAGGCTGGGCGCTCCCGGTTGAAACGGTTCGGAAGGACGCGAAGGGCACCGTGCTGGGCGGGGCGATCGAGCGCTTCGAGCCGACCCTGGTCAATGCACGGGTGGATGAGCCTCGCCGCCGTAACACCGAGCGGAATCACAGCGCCACGCATCTGGTGCACGCCGCGCTCCGCCGGCACCTGGGTAGCCACGTGCGGCAGCAGGGCTCGCTGGTGACGCCCGCTCGGCTCCGGTTCGATTTCTCGCATCATGGCCCGATCGACGCCGAGATGCTTCGTACCATCGAGCGCGACGTCAACGAGCGGATCTGGGCCAACCACCCGGTCTCGACCGATCAAATGGCCTATCGGGATGCACTGGCCCTCGGCGCGATGGCGTTCTTCTCAGAGAAGTACGGCGAGGTGGTGCGAGTCGTCCGGATGGGTGATTCGATCGAGCTGTGCGGAGGGACCCACGTTCGCAGCACCGGCCAGATCGGGCTGTTTCGGTTCACTGGGCAGGGCGGAGTGGCCGCCGGCGTCCGGCGCATCGAAGCCGTCACCGGGCCCGAGGCGTACGCGGCCCTCGAGGCACTCGAGGCCCGGCTGCATCGGGTCGCCGAGGTCTTGAAGGCGCAGCCTGACCATCTCGCGCGTCGGGCCGAGCAACTGATGGAGGAGCGTCAGAAGCTGGAGACGCGGCTTGAGGATGCGCTCCGTTCGGGCGGCGCCGAGGCCGGTGATAGCGAGGTAGTGCAGGTGGATGGCGTTCAACTGACGATGGCCGAGACCGCCACCGAGGACCGGGCAGAGTTGGGGCAGATCGCGGATCGCTTTCGGGAAGGGAAGCGCAACGCGGTGCTGGTGCTGTTCGGTACCACCGGGCGCGGTGCCATTCACGTGACCCTGAGCGAGGACCTGGTGAGCGCGGGGCGCAAGGCGGGCGAGCTGGTCAACCGCATTGCGGCCGTGAGCGGAGGCAAGGGCGGCGGTCGGCCGCACTTCGCATCCGCGGGCGCCGGCGATGTCGCACGCCTGCGCGAGGCCCGCCAGGCAACGCCCGCGCTCGTCGCCGCGTGGCTCGGAAACGGGACGTGATGGCGGGCGAGCCCCGCTCCACCTCGGTGGGAGCGTGGCTCGCCCACCATATGGAGTCCGCCCCCGACGCGCTCGCCGCGCGAGTGTGGGACTACGCCAGGCGGGTGGCGGGGCGCACCGACGTGGCGGCGGCGTTGGCCGCGGCTGGCAACGCCGCCCTCGCCAGCGTGTTGACCCGCCAGGGCGACCGGTCGGTAGCGCTGGATCTGCTCGCCGCCGATGCACTCGTGACGTTCGCGCTCCTGGCTGAGGCGGAGACGGCACCCGACCAGCTGGGACGGTTCGCCGACGGGCTCCTGCGGATGCATCTTCCCACCCGGTGATCGATCTCCATTCTCACCTCCTTCCCGCGGTCGATGACGGGGCGGGGACAGTCGAGCAGGCGGTGGCCGTGCTTGGCACCATGGCCGGGCACGGCATCACTGGCATCTGTCTCACGCCACACCTCACCGCGACCGAAGCCGAGTCGGGCGTTCCCGCCGCGCACGATGCTGCGTTCGCCCGGCTCACGGCGGCGGCACCGCCCACGCCCCGGCTGCACCGCGGCGCCGAGGTCATGCTGGATCGGCCGTTGGGACGCGCCGCGGCGGCCAATCACGGCGTTCGCCTCGGCGGCAGCCGCTATATCCTCGTCGAATTTCCCCGCATGGTCGCGGGAGCGACGGTGAGCCATGCGCTGGCCCACGTGGTGAGCTTGGGGCTGGTGCCCGTGCTCGCGCATCCGGAACGCTACAGCTCGTGTACCCCCGTGGCGGTCCAACAGTGGCGCGCGCTGGGCGGCGTCATGCAAGTGGATGCGACCACCCTCCTCTCTCCGCGCCGGCGGGGCGATCGAGCCCGGAGGCTTGTGTCGGACGGGCTGGCCGACATTCTGGCTGCGGACAACCATGGCGATAGCCGGATGCTAAACACCGGCCACGCCATGTTGTGCGAGCACGGCGGCACCGAGCAGGCCGAGCTGCTGACCGTGAGAAATCCGGCCGCGATCCTAGCCGACGGCCTCTGCGACAACGTCCCACCGCTGGCCTTTCGGGTCTCGGTTATCGAGCGACTTCGGCGGCTGTGGCATCAGTCCGGCGAGGAGCCGTGATCGGGCTCGCCGGCCGCGTCGCGCTCGTCACCGGCGGCAACCGCGGGATCGGCCGCGCCACCGCGCTCCTCTTGGCCCGCGCGGGTGCCGACGTCGGCATCACCTATCACCGCCGCGCCGCCGACGCCGAGCGCACCGTCGCCGCGATTCAGGCGGTGGGCTGCCGGTCGGTGGCGCTGAACGGAGACCTGGCCGATGCGGGCACCGTAGAACGCATCTTCGACGCGGCGGTGAAAGAGCTGGGACCACTCGACCTGTTCGTCGGGAACGCCGGCATCTGGCCGCCCGAGGAGGTGGCCCTTCGCGACCTGGACGAGCTGCGCTGGCGCGCGACGATGGCCGCGGATCTCGATGCCGTGTTTCTCACCACCCGTGCGGCGCTGCGCCGGATGCGCCCGGGCGGACGGATCGTGCTGGTCGGCAGTACGGCCGGCCAGCGAGGCGAGGCCTACCACGCTGACTATGCCGCCACGAAAGGCGCGATGATCTCGCTGGTGAAGTCGCTGGCGGTGGAATGTGCACCCGACATCACCGTCAACTGCGTCGCACCGGGCTGGGTGGATACCGAGATGGCTGCCGGTGCGCTGTCCGGGGATGCAGGCGCCAGAATCGCCGCCACCATTCCGCTCCGCCGGGTCGCGGCCGCCGAGGATGTCGCGGGCCCCATCGTCTTCTTGTGCAGCGATCTCGCCCGCCACATCACCGGGGAGATTCTGAACGTGAACGGCGGCAGCGTGCTGTGCGGGTGACGCCATGATCCATCTCCTCTTCACCGGCGGTACCATTTCCATGGAGCGCGATTCCGCTCTGGGCGGCAACGTCCCCGCCCACGACGGCGAGCGCCTGGTGCAGCTCGCTCCCGACCTCCAGCGATATGCTCCGCTTCACGTCGAGGACTGGGCGCGCGTGCCCGCGTGCCACCTGGGACCCGAGCGATTGTGGGCACTGCGCGAGCGAGTACGCGAGATCCAGGAGGGAAGCGGCACGCCGTACGGTGCCCGGCCCGATGGGATCGTGGTCACCCATGGAACCGATGTGCTGGAGGAAACGGCGTATCTGTTGGCCCGGACGCTGGAGCCGCGGCTGCCGGTGGCGCTCACGGGCGCGATGCGAACCTCGAGCGAGCCAGGGTGGGACGGTCCCCGCAACCTGGTGGACGCGGCGGCCGTCGCCGCCGAGCCGCGGAGTACCGGCCGGGGAGCGCTGGTGGTCTTCGCGGGCAAGGTGTTCGCCGGCCAGGAGGCCGTGAAGGTGCACACGGTGGACACCGACGCGTTCGCCGCGCCGCACGGGGCGGCGATCGGCCGGGTGGGTCAGGGGCGGGTCCAGTACGACGCTCCTCCGCGCCCGCCGGCCCTGGCGCCGGCGTTCGGCCTTTCGGCTCGGGTCGCCCTGATTTCCGCCGTGGTGGGCGACGACGGGCGCATGCTCGATCTCGCACGCCCTCACCACGACGGGTGTGTGCTCGTGGCCTTCGGAAGCGGTAATTCGCCGCCGGGGTTGGTGCCGGCGGTGGCGCGCTGGCTGGACGAGGGTAAGCCGGTCGTGCTGGCGAGCCGGTGCCCCGCCGGCGAAGTCGTGCCGGTGTACGCCTTCGAGGGCGGCGGGGCGCGGCTGGTGGCCATGGGCGTCATTCCAGCGGGGCCACGCACGCCCTCCCAGGCGCGGATGGAGCTCACGATCGCACTGTCGGCCGGCGTCGCCTACGGCGCGCGCGCCGAGCCGGCGCGAGCATGAGCTTTCCCGCGACCCTTCCCATCTCGGACGAGGTGCTGGAGATCGCGCAGCGCCTCGATGCCGCGGGCCACGAGGTGTGGTGCGTGGGCGGCTGGATTCGCGATGCGCTGCTCAGCGAGGGCGGCGAAGCGGCGGGTCTCACCCCTTCCGACGTGGACTTCGCCACCTCGGCCACTCCGGATCAGGTGCAGGCGCTCTTTCGCCGAACGGTGGCGGTAGGGGTGAAGCACGGCACCGTAGGCGTTCTCGATCGCCGCCGCGCACTCCACGAGATCACGACCTTCCGGCGCGACGTGACCACGGACGGGCGGCACGCGGTCGTCGCGTTCGGAGTGTCCCTGGAGGACGATCTCGCCCGGCGCGACTTCACCATCAACGCCATCGCCTATCATCCGCTCCGTCACGAGTGGCGCGATCCGTTCGGAGGCGCCGCTGACCTCGCCGGCCGGATGATTCGCGCCGTCGGCGATGCAAGCCAGCGGTTCCGCGAGGATTACCTTCGCATCCTCCGGGCCCTGCGCTTCGCGGCGCGCTTCGGTTTCGAGATCGACCCCGCAACCTGGGCCGCGGCGCGCGCGGCGGCCCCGGGGCTCGCCGGCCTCAGCGCAGAGCGGGTTCGGGACGAATGGTTCAAGGGTCTCCGCACGGCCCGTTCGGTCGGCCGTCTGGTCGGCTTGTGGCTGGACGTGGGCGCCGCCGCCGAATGGCTTCCACGTCTCAGTGCCCCCCAGACGACGGCCGAGGTAGACCGCATGCCGCGCGATCCAGTGCTGCTCACCGCGGTGCTGCTGCCCGATGCATCGGGTGTCCTCCGTCGTCTGCGGGCCTCCAACATCGAGATCGGCCGCGCCGAGGCGATGATGCGTGGGCCGGGTGCGCCGGAGCCACCGAGCGCGGAGGGGATCCGCCGCTGGCGTTCTCGGGTCGGCGACGCGGCGGACGACTTGATCGCGCTCTGGCGCCTGCGTCACGGTGTCGACCCCGATTGGGCGCGGGAGGTCGCGGCGAGCCGGGCTCGCCGAGATCCGGTCACCCGCGCTGAGCTCGCGCTCAACGGCGACGACTTGGCGGCCCTTGGCGTGGCGCGCGGGCCGCTGCTCGGTGAAATGCTCGATCGGCTGCTCGACCGTGTCCTCGCCGATCCCCGTCTCAACACCAAGGACCAGCTTACCGCCCTCGTGCGGACGCTCCGGTGACGACGCTCGCGTTCGCGGTCGCCGCCGCCGCCGGCAACCTCGCTGGCGCTCTCGCCGTGGTGCGGCGGCTGGAGGCGAGCCTTCGGGCGATCGACGTCGGCATCGCGTTCAGCGCCGGCTTCATGCTGAGCGTGGCGCTGCTCGGTGTCCTGCCCGAAGTGTTGGGCCGCGGCGAGCCATCCGCGGCGGCGTACGTGCTCGGCGGATACCTGGCGGTGCACGCCGCCCAGCATGTCCTCGCGCCGCACTTTCATTTCGGGGAAGAGACCCACCGCGTCAGCGCGGCGGCCGGCATCGTGGGCCTCATCGGACTCGCGGTACACACCTTCTTCGACGGGGTGGCGATCGCGGCGGGCTTTCTGGCGTCAGGCCGGCTCGGACTGCTGCTCGCGCTCTCGGTGCTGTTGCACAAGCTCCCGGAAGGGGTGACCGTGGCGAGCCTCATGGTCGCGGGCGGCCACGGGCGCCGGGCCGCGATCGCGGCGGCCGCGGTCGTGGGGCTCGCGACCGTGCTCGGCGTGCTCATGACCGAGGCGATGGCACCACTCGCCCGTCACGGACTCGCGCTGTCTGCCGGAGTCACCCTCTATGTCGCGGCGTCGGAGCTCGTCCCCGCGTTCCAAGGTCGCCGGCGCGGCATAGCGACGCTTGCGTTCGGCGGCGGCATCCTGACGTTCCTAGCGGCAAACCTTCTGGTATGAGTCTGCGACAGCCCTGAGCGTATCGAAGGCGGGCTCGGCGTCTGCCCAGAGCTCGCGCACGCGGGCGACCAGCGCGCAGGCATCGCCGCGACGGCTCCCCATGGTGAGCCCGGCGAGGCGAAGCCGGGCGACGGCGCCAAGCGCGGCGTCCACCTCTCCCGCCTGGGCAGGGCCCTGTGGCCAGCCCTCGATGTCCCAGGCGTCGCTCCACTGCCACATCCGCGCCGCGCCGGTGGAATCACCCGTCGCCAGCAGCCATTCCCCGCGCCGAAGATAGAGAATCGCCCGGGCGAAGGGATCGCTCACGAGTCCGTTGGGATCGACCCGTAGCAGCGATGCTGTTCGCGCGAGCGCCGAGTCGGGACGGCCACGCCGAGCCTCCTGTACCGCTGCCGCGAGCCGTTTGAGCGCCGGGGCGGCCGCCGAGCTGTCCGCGTCGGCGATGCGAGCCTCCCACCGAACCGCCTCGGCTGTGTCCCCTCGCGCGTGTGCGGCCATCGCGAGCGCCCACCCCGCTCGACGTCCAAGCGGACCCTCCGCAAGCGCGCTCAGCCGGCGAACGCCCTCGGCGTACGCCGCCGGGTCGGCAGCGGGAAGGCCCAACGATGGACCAAGGACGCGCCACTCCCACCGGGCCAGCTCCGCCTCGCGGGAACCGAGAATGCCCGCGGCGGTGTCGAACTGCGCCAGCGCGGCCGAGGGACGGCCCATCAGTAGAAACGCGAGGCCTTGCGCCTCGTGGCCGCTGCCCCGCACCGCGGGCGTAGACCCTTTGTCCGCCAGCAGTCGACCGAAGCCGAGCTGGGCGGCCGGGATGTCGAACAAATTGCCCAGGCGCACGTATCGTCCGAGCGCGTCTCGGGTGAGCGAATCCGACGTCAATCTGATGAACGCGAGCTTGATTGCACCCCAGGTGGGGCGGAAACGCTGGTCGCGCACCAGGCTGATGAGTCGCCGACGTCGAGCAGCTTCCTCTGCCGACGTAGCCCCAGCCGCCGCCAGTTGCGCCAGCGCGCTATCGGCCCGAGCTCGGTCGCCGATTCGGGCATAGCCCACCACAGCGTGCTCCAACGCAGTGGAGAACGCCTCACGCTTCGCCGCGTTGCCCATCGCTGTAAGCCCGCTGTCGAGCGGAATCCCGGCAAGCGGGCCGCGATGCACCAGCTCGTCGGCGTAGAGCAGGGCCGCTTCGCCGCGCCGTGGATAGCGGCGGGACGCATCTTCGAGCAGCGCGAAACGGGTGGGCAGATCAGGCTCGAGCTGCGCCTGGACGAGCAGCGCCTGCAGCGGTGGCAGCGACGCGCCGAACCGGTCCCGCAGCGCGCGAAGCTCACTCTCGAACGATCGCTCGCGCCAGCGACGCACGAGCGTCAGCTGCCATGCCGCCTGGGCAAACGTGGAATCGAGCTGGAGTGCGCGCTCGAAGTGCGCTTGGGCGGCCGCCCAGTCGTCGCGGCGAAACGCTTCCTGTCCCAGCAACAGTTCGTTCCAGGCGCTGACGTTCGCGCTCTCGCCCGCCGTGGACTCGCGATACTGATCGAGATGTGCGGGAAACAGCCGCGCGACGATCGAGTCGGCCGCCGCTGCGCTCCACCGCAGCAGATCTGCGTCGCCTTCCGGCACCGACAGGGCCTGGAGCAGTCGTCCGGCCGAGTCGCGCAACGTCAGCCGCAGCACACCCGACTGGTCCAGATCGCCCGAGGCGTAAATGCGGGCCCGGATGACCGAGGGGAGCAGGCTCTCGCGGCGATCGGGCGGCGTCTCGTCCCACCAGGCGAAGGTCGCCGCCACCGGCGCCAGTCGCCAGGCGGGAAACCACTCGAGCCGGTTGGCTACCAGGCGCGCCAGACGGCGCCCCGGTCCGGCGGTGCCGCTTTCCCCAAAGGGCAGCACGGCGATGTCACCGCCGCGAACCGGGGGCAGCGGAATGATCCGCTCACCGATAGGCCGGAGCAGCACGAGCGCAAGGACCAGGACTATTGCCGCTGCAATCGCCAGGGCGGTTCCCAGCCGGCTGCGGGGCCGGAGGGCCAGCCGGAACGCGTCGGCATTCGGCCAGCGAGCGTCGGGGCTGACCGCGAGCGCCCGCGCGAGCGCCTTGGTGAGTCGATGAGGCACGCGCGACCAGTCGCCATGCTCCGGAGCGGCGGCAGGCTGCCATCGTGCGCCGGTGCTCGCCTCATAGAGCACCATCCCCACGGCGTAGAGATCGGTGCGCGGCGTCACCAAACCACCGGCCAACTGCTCCGGGGCCATGTATGCCGGAGTGCCGACCAGTGCGCCCGACTCGGTCAACGCTACGTCCGCAGTATCGACCCGCGCTGCGCCGAAATCGCCCAGGAGAATGCGATCGCCGGCGAGGAAGATGTTGGCGGGCTTGATGTCCCGGTGCACGACGCCCTGTCGGTGCGCCGCCGCCAATGCGTCGAGCAGGGTGGCGCCAAGAGCGATCACGACATCGGGGTCGAGGGGGCCGTCCGCCAGCCGCTCCGCCAGTGTCCGGCCCTCCACGTACTCCATGGCGTAGTACGGCAACCCGTCCACGACGCCAGCGTCGTGTACCGGCACGATGCCGGGATGGGTGAGCCGTGCCAGCAGCTTCGCCTCCCGCACGAACCGCTGGATGGCGCTCTCGGTGGCAAGCTCGGGTCGGATGACCTTGATCGCGACCGGCCGATCCAGCCGGAGGTCGCGAGCGAGCACGACCACGCCCATCCCGCCCGCTCCGAGCAGTCGCTCGACGGCGTAGCGGTCACCGAGGGCGCCGCGAAGGCGATCGAGAAAGGGATCCATGGGGCGGTTGAAGCTGCGCCCGGAAGGCCGCGGGGGCAACCTCGCCCCCGTCGGTCAGTCAAGGACTAGGACGAACCCGCCAACCCAGCTCCGCTCCGACGTACACGTTGATGCCGGGCGCGGGCTCCAGCACGCGCGGGGCATTCACCACCCGGTCGAATCCGTTGATGGTGACCGATGCGATATATCCTTTGTCAAACAGATTGTTGATGCCCGCGAACGGCCGGACCACGGCGCTGCCCGATTCGCCGCTCCAGCTGACCCGCAGGTTGGTGACGCCGGCGCCCCAATCGTCAACCAGCCCCTCGGGCGAGTTGGCGTCGTCGGAGAAGATCGATGAGCTGAGCGTGTGATCGACGTCGATGGCGAAGCCGTAGCCCGGCTCGCTCCGCAGGCCGAACCTTGCGAAATGCTCTGGTACGCCCGGAAGCCGGTTGCCGTCGAGCGTCACGGTGTCGGCGCCGTCGAGAAAGCTGTAATCGGCGAAGATGTAGTGGGCGTACGTGTACGCCGCGTTCAGCCGGAGTTGGGGAATGGGGGCTACCGACAGTCCGAGCTCTACGCCGTCGTTGTGAGTCTTGCCGGCGTTGCGGAAAAAAGCCCGGCCGCCTACCTCGGAGAACTGCACGATTGCATCGCTCACTCGGGTCAGGAAGCCGGTGGCGGAGTATTCCACTTTGCTGCCCACCCGTCCCCGCACGCCGATCTCGTAGTTCCACGCCCGCTGGGGCCCCAGCTCCTGATTGAACCCACCACCGCCGTCCGGGCGGTTGGCGAGCTCCGTCGTCGTGGGCGTTTCGAACGCGGTCGAGACGTTGACATACGGAACGAGCGCCTCGGACGCGAACCAGCTCGCGCCGAGGTTGCCGTTCCAGGAGTCGAGCGTCCGCTCGCCGCTGTCGTCGTCCCCGTCGGCGAAGAAGTGGTCGGTCACGTCGAACTCCACCCGGTCGTATCGGGCGCCGGCACTGACCATCAGCTGGGCGATCGGCGGCCAGTTGAGCTGCACGAAGGGCCCCAGCTCGAGCACCTTCTCCCGTTGATCCACGTAGGTGCTATCGGTGGGGACGCCCGCCTCGGAGCGGAAGTTCCGCCGGTCGTCCCGCATGTACTGCAGATCTGCGCCCACGCTGATGCGCGGCGCGAAGGGACTCGCGGCGAGGGCACGGGTGGCCGAGGCGCGGGCACCACCGACCAGCCGGTCGATCTGAACGTAGGTGCCGATGGTCGGGCCGGGCCCCTGAGGCGGGGGCGTGGCCAAGGGATTCTCCAGATCGCGCGTCAGCCCGAACAACGCGACGTCATAAGAATTTCCCCGGTCGTCACTGTGGCGCAGCGTGGTGGCCAGCTGATACTGCTGCACGTCCTTGTCGGCCCCACGGCGAATGTTGCCCGCCGCTGCCGTGTCGGGGTTTGCGGCGAACTCGGCGGCGGTGAGCGCGCCGGGATTCTGTGCCTGCGGGTTGTTGGCCCCGAAGAACCGGAGCCCCACCGTGGTCCGCTCCGCCACGTCGACATCTACCGCCCCGTTAAGGAGGCGCAGGTCCGCCTCGCTCTGCTGGCGGAACCCATTCCAGAGCGTACGAGAGATCGACAGCACGCCGCTGGCCGGCCCCCGCCGGGCACTGGTCCGGGCTTGCCATTTGAAGAGGCCGAACGACCCGCCTTCGACCCGCGCGTACTGGGAGAATGGCCCTGGGTCCGCCGCCTCACTCTGGAGCGAGATGACGCCGCCGGATGCGTTTCCGCACATCGACGACGATGCGCCGCGCAGCACGTCGATCCGGGTTAACGACCCGAACTCGACGTTGGTGAGCTGGCTCTGCCCGTCCGGCAACGTCTGCGGCACGCCGTCGAGCAGGATCTTCACGCCGCGGGTTCCGAAGCTGGCGCGGCTGCCGAAGCCGCGGATCGACAGGCGCTGGTCCAGCGAAAAGTTGTAGCGGTTGGCTACGTACACGCCGGGGACGTTGTTCAGCGACTCGTCGAGGCCAAGCGTCAGCTGGGCTCGGCGCAGGCCGCGTTGCTCAACCACCGACACCGCCGCCGGCACCCGGCTCAACGGCTCGGCGTTCCGAGTGACGGTTACCTCGAGCTCCTGGAGCTGCTGCGGCGCACGCAGGCTATCCGCCGGCGTGGAGTCAGGACGAACCGGCTCCTGCGCGGTGAGCGGGGCGGCACCGGCAAGAGCAGCGAGCAAGCAGACCGAGTGGTGGACACACAAAACAGAGCGCATGGTACCCCTGATGTTGAAGCGAAACCCGGCTGGGGCAGGTGCCCCAGTGCCGGCGTCAGCCCCCGGGGATGCAGGCCGGGCGGTCAAGCCATCGAATGAAATGGAAACGCAAATTGCTCGGCTGGCAACGACTTAGAATGGCTTGGCCACGCCTTGATCAACCGCAAACCCGGATGCGGTTGGGTCGAATCACCAGCTTGATAAGGGGTCCCGTTCGACTCTAAGTTTCGGCCGTCTATGGCTGATTCCTCTTACAAGTTGCCGGACTTCACCAAGCCGCCTTTCGCCGGTGCGCCCGAAGCCCGCTTCGCACCGCTTCCCGCCGACGGTGTCTTGCCGGAGGACTTCTTCTCCACTTCGAACCTCCCGACATACGTCCACGTCGGTGGTCGCTGGCAGATGCCCGAGCGCCCACGCATGGACTGCGTCATCGCGCAGCGACAAGGAAAGCTGGAGACCATCGAGCCGCGGCGACTCAGGAAGGGCGACCTCGTGGCCATGGGTTTGGCGGAGGACGGGACCGACGGGATCGTGGTGCACGCCGAGGGATTTCTCGGTGGCAGTCACGGCGCCAACGAATTCCGGTTCATGTCCACGGAGGTGAGCAGGGAGCGGCCGGTGAACTACGAGGAGCTCGCGGCGCGGGTTGGTGAAGAGAGGCGCGATGGCGGGTTCCTCATCTGGGTGGTCGGGCCGGCGCTGGTCCACTCGCGAGCCCGGGCCGATTTCGAGTGGTTCATCG
>DATAFP010000168.1:0-26191 GCA_036257415.1 Gemmatimonadales bacterium | reverse complement strand
GTCCCACCACCAGATCTCATCGCCGACGACGTAGTCGTCGGCCCCCGGGATGGCGGGCCCCCAGCCATCGGCCTGCTGGCGCATGGTCCAAGTCACGACGGCGCGACCCATCGGCGCGCCAAACAAGTAGCGGGCATCGACCGCGGCGCGGATCGAATCGCCGGTAAAATGAGCGCCGGAGTCGGCGGCGACGTCCACCAGGAACTCCGGCGGCCGGTACTCTGCCACCCGGTACGACGTGCTCGCCACCTCGGTCCACTTCCCGTCGCGCCGGAGCTCCAGCGCCACTTCGTAGACTCCGATTCCCGCCGTTGGCGGCACCACCAGCGAGGCCTCGGCGGTCCCGAACACGGAGGGCGCGACGGTCTTCTCCTGCAGTCGGGCGCGTTCGGCGTCCTGCCCGCTCCGGTCGTAGAAAACCCAACGGAGCGAGTCGCTCCGTGGGGGTACCCGGAGATCGCCGAGCAGTCCGATCCGGACGATGGCCTTGGCGTGCACTCGCTCACCGGGGCGGTAGATCCCGCGTTCGGTAAAGACCCCGGCCGCCAACGGGAGCCGGGCCGAGCCGTAGGCACCCGACACGTTGAAGCGCCAGGGGCTCAGATCGGGATCGTACCGGTTGAGCGAAACCAGCGTGCGATCGGCGCCGAGCGCGACCGCGACATAGCCCTCGAGCCGGCTGTAATCCTCGGAGTCGACCGCGCCGTTTCGCGCGGGCGGGCGGCGGATCCTCGCGAACCGCGCGACGCCGTCGGCACCGGACTTGGCGGCGGCCAGCACGGCTCCAGTGGGGGCGTGGAGTGTCACCGTCGCGCCGGCACGGGGCAGCCCGTCGCTCGCGCCCGTCACCCACACGGCGCCATCGCTCGCGCCGATACGGGCGTGCGCGCCCAGATCGGTGACCTGTATCAGCGCGACCGGGCGATTCCGCCGGCTGAGACTATCGAGCCGGGGGCTCGTGACCTGCACGGCCATCAGGGTGGCGGAGCGGCGCCCTGCCGCCGGCTCGGGCAACCGAACTCCATAGATGCCGACCTTGTCAGTGGTGCTCGCGACCGCAACCCGATACCGCCGGGCGCCCGGACGCACGGCGGGCCAGAGCTCGTTCCACTGCCACTCGCTGCGGGACATGAACTCGCGTTCGAGCGAGTCGGGCACCGGCGCCACGACGATCTCGAGGGTATCCACGTTGACGTGGGTTACCGCGAGCGTTCGCGGCCCTTTCCGCTCGACGACTGCCCGTCCCCAGGCGTAGTTGATCGCCGGGGTGAAGCCCGTCGTCCGGGCGGTGGCGACCGGATTGCCGGTGAGCCGCTGGTTGAAGACGTCGGTTAGGCCGCTATCGGCGACCACCGCGTACCAGGTGCGTGGCGCCAGCTCGGCTTCGAGCGCCCACTCGTCCCGGGCTTCGGCGGTGTCGCCGACGGTGAACGGCGTCGCGGGGGTAAGCTTCAGGTGCCGTTGCACCTCCGACCCCTTCACCGGGGTTGTGAAGGCGACCGTGACCGGGCCGGTGGGACAGTAGTCCTGACTCCATCGGCAGCTGGCTCGGGAGATCCGGAAATCGCCGTAGGTGGAGAACGGCCAGCGCTGCAGCGAATCGCGTCCTCGGTCGTCCAGCGACGCGGGGGCGACCATATGCCCACTGCAGTCGCGCGGCAGGGCCTGATCCGGTCTGAGGACCGCCACCCGGCGAAGCGAGTCGGCCGACCGGTCGCGGTCCCAGCCGCCGGCGTCGCGAAATTCCCATCGGTCCTGCTCGACCACGGTTCGCAGCGACTGTGCCTGGAGCCTGACGCTCCCGGGCGAGCTACACCGCTTGTCCAGCTCGAGATAGATCGCGCGCGACAAGGTGGCTGGATCGGTCGCAGCGTCCAGCACCAGCTCGAAGGTCGGCCGAAGCGAGAGAAATCGCGCCTGCCGCTCCGGCCCCACCGGCACGCCGGCCAGAACCCGCGGCCCCCGCACCCGGAAGGCGAAGGTGTACGGTTCAGCCAGGCGGCTCCCGTCCATCGCCTCGAACCGGTCCGCGACCGTCACCCGATAGGTCGTGTTGGGCGCGAGTGGCCGAGCCGGACGCAGGCGCAGGGTGACCGGATCGCGCCACTCGATCCGGCCCGGAACCGCCGGTTCCACGGTCAGGATGCCGCGGGGGTCAACCGTGCGATCCAGTGACCCCGCGACCGGCCGGTCGAACGTCACCGTGATCGCGGCGGTGGGAGCCGCATTTTGGGAAGGACCGGACCGGAGGACCCTGAGCGGGGTCCCTGGGTGAAGCGCGGCGGTGCCCAGGGCGCCGGCTAGCAGCAGGCGCAGGCGGTACGAGGTCACCAGGAGCATGCGTCCTGCCGGGTGGTATGATTGCCGGGGTGAGTGTACAATCTAGCTCGTATCCGCAGTCCCGTTGCTGGCGCAAGCGCACTCGAAAACGAGATCGGTGAGGAGGAAACGGATGAGAATTCGCGCGTTGACGTGTGCCCTGCTTCTCGCCGCGGTTCCACCGGCGGTTGCGCAATCCGGGGGCACGTTCGAGATCGACGGCTTCGGCCGGTACACTTTCTACGACAGTGAGGCCCAGCTCGACGATCGCTTCGGCGGTGGTGGTGGGTTGGGGTTCTACTTTCTGCGCAACTTGGCGCTCGAAGGTGAGGTGACCTACCACAAGACCAAGGACTTCTTCAGCAACAGCGTCTCGCATGTCCGGCTCATCCCCCGGTTGGTATACAACATTCCGCTGGGCGGATTCTCCAGCGCGCTCCAGATCGGCGCAGGCTATGTCCGCAATATGTACGGCGAGGACGTCGACGCCGACGAGAATGGCATCCATGGTATAGCCGGCGTGCGCATTGGATTGCACGAGAACTGGGCGTTCCGGCTCAACGGAACGCTGGACTATATCTCCAGCCCCGAGCTACGCCCGGCCGACGAGAACCAGAACTGGGGAGCGCAGGCCGGCGTCAGCGTGCTGTTCGGCAACAGCTACGATCGCGACAAGGACGGGGTGAAGGATGGTCAGGACGCGTGTCCCAACACGCCGCGCGGGGAGCCGGTGGATGCCAACGGGTGTTCGGCCAGTCAGCGGGACAGCGACCGTGACGGCGTCAAGGACAATGCGGACAAGTGCCCCGACACCCCGTCGGGCGAAACCGTCGACCCCGAGGGCTGCTCGGCCGGCCAGAAGGATGCTGACAAGGACGGCGTGACCGACGCCAGCGACAAGTGTCTCAACACGCCGGCCGGCGAAGAGGTGGACGCCAATGGGTGCTCGGCCAGCCAGCGTGACACCGACAAGGACGGCGTCGCCGACGCGACCGACAAGTGCCCCGACACCCCGGCCGGCGAGAAGGTGGACGCTGACGGGTGCTCCGACAACGATAAGGATGGCGTACCCAACGCCGCTGATCAGTGCCCCGACACTCCGGCCGGCGAGCCGGTTGACTCGCGCGGCTGCTCGCGCGACTCCGACGCCGACGGCGTGCCTGATGGCAAGGACGAGTGCCCCAACACTCCGAACGGCGCGGCCGTGGACGAGCGCGGCTGCCGGATCCTGTTCCAGGGCGGTGAGAAGCGGGTAGTGCTGCAGGGCGTCAACTTCGATTTCGACAAGGCGACGCTGACCGAGGATTCGAAGGCAATCTTGCTCGAGGTGGCGAAGTCGCTGGCGGCCAACCCTGGCGTCCGCGTCGAGGTGGGCGGCCACACCGACTCGAAGGGAACCAACGCCTACAACCTGGCCCTGAGCCGCGAGCGGGCGAAGGCAGTGGAAGACTTCCTCGAGGCGAACGGCGTGTCGCCGGCGCAGATCAGCTCGCGTGGGTACGGCGAGGTGCGCCCGGTGGCGTCGAACAAGACCGAGGAAGGTCGGGCGCAGAACCGCCGGGTGGAGCTCAACCGGCTCAACTGAGGCGGACGGGCTGGCCGGTCCCCGACCGGACAGGGTGACGAAGGCGGCGGGCGCGAGCCCGCCGCCGTTCGTTTACGGCGTTACCTGCGCTTGGCGGTCGTGATCAGTACGACGCCGAGGACGATGACCGCGGCGGCCACGAGGCTCCGGGTGCCCAGCCGTTCGCCGGCGAACGCCCAGCCGAGCAGCACCGCGACCAGCGGGTTTACGTAGGCACAGGTGGCCACCCGGGAGGGGGTAGATACTCGCAGCAGCCAGGTGAACGCCGTAAAGGCGACCAGAGAGCCGAAGACGATCAGGTAAGCGACCGCGAGCAGCGAGCGGGTCGACGCCCCCGCCAGGTTCACCGTGGCCGGCTCTCCGGTGGCGAGCCCGACCAGCAAGAGGAGCCCGCCGCCAGCAAGCATCTGGAGACTCGAGGCGATCGGCGGTGAAGACGGCAGCCGCACCGACCGCGACCGGACCGAGGCCAGCGACCAACTCACCGATGAGAGCAGACACGCGGCGGCACCGGCGAGGTCGATCCGCGCGCCGCCGAGGTCGGACGGGGCGACCAGAAGTCCGACCCCGGCGAGCCCTGCCGCGAGACCGGCGATGGTGCGAAGCCCCGGCGCGCTGCCGCCGTGCGCCCATTCGAAGAGGACCGTCCACGCCGGCGTCACGGCGACCAGGAGGGCGGCGAGGGCAGACGGTATTCGCTGCTCGGCCCACACCACCCCACCGTTTCCAAGCATGAGGAAGAGCGCACCGAGGGCCAGGGACGGCAGGAGATGAGCGCGGGACGGCGCCGCCCCGCCGCGGAGCCGACCCCACGTGTGCAACAGCAGCCCGGCGATGGTGAAGCGCGTGCCCGCCATAAGGAATGGCGGGAGTGTTTCGATGGCGAACCGGATTGCGAGGTAGGTCGAGCCCCAGATGATGTACACCGCGGCAAAGGCGGCGATGACAGCCCACGGTCTACCGTTCTCGCGGTCGTACGTCATGGTTGCCCGCGGCGCGGAGTCTGGTGCAGTGTCAGCGGGGTAGGCTTGAGGGGCAGGTCGCTGCGCTAGCTGGCGGCGACCCCGCGGGGGCTCGCTTCCGTAGCCGGCGCGAGGACCGGATCTGCGGCGTTGCCGTTCGACAGATACTCCTCGCGGTACATCCGGATCAGCTCGAAGAAGTAGGAGATCGCGAGCGGGCCGATCAAAAGCCCCAGCAGTCCGAAGTACTGAAGTCCAGCGAACGCGCCGATGACGGTGACGAACGGATGGATTCGTGCCCAGCGGCGGAAGACCGTCGGTCGGATCACGTTGTCGATGTTGCCCACGACGATGACCCCCCACACCACCATGGCAATGGCCCAGCCGTAGCGGTGTTCGAGCGCGAGCGCGATCGCCCCGGGCCCCCAGATCAAGCCGCTGCCGACCACCGGCAGGATCGATACGATCACCGTGACGACACCCCAGAACAGAGGATTCGCCAAGCCGGCCACGGCGAAAGCGAGCCCGACTGCCACGCCCTGCACCACGGCGGTGGCGAAGGTGCCGATCAGCGTCGAAGCGGCGACGTCCTTGAAGCGCTGCTTCAACCGGTCCGCGTTCTCGGTCGAGAAGGGAATGAATGGGCGCACGGTGAGCCACACCTGGTCGGGCTCGATCAGCAGGTAGAATAGGCCGAAGAACGCGATCGTCAGCTGCAGCGCGAGCCGCGTGGCGGTGCCCACCAGCGCGAGCAGGCTCGCGCCCAGGAAGGAAATCACCCGCGTGCCGATCTGCTGCAGCTGGCCACCGATATCGTAAGGGCCGATGCGAAGGTCGCGCACCCGGTCCAGCAACGGGCTGTCGACGATACCGGACGCCATGCCCTGCGCCTCGCTCGCGATGAGGCCGATGAGCAATCCACCCGGCACGACGATGACCGCCAGCGCGAACGCGAGCGTGATGCCCGCCGCGAGCACCGGCTTGAGCCGCCGGCTCAGCAAGGCATACACCGGCGCGAAGATCACATACAAAACCGGTGCGGCGATCAATCCCGTCACGTACGGCCACAGCGCCACGGCGAGCCCGACGCCGAGGACGAGGATCAATGCAGACGCGCGTTGTTTGCGGGTGTCGAGGAAGGGCATGGGCTCAAAGTGTAGACGGGTGCCGGAGGCGACGCCAGCAGCGATCGGTGTAGATTTGAGCACTTCCGTGGCCATGCGACCTTCCCACCACGAGCCTGGCGACGAGTCGCTCGACCGACTCGCCCGATTCGCCGCGCGCCTCCTCGACGCACCGCTCGCCGGCCTCGGCGTGCGGGAAGGCGTTTCGATTCGATTGGCGGCAAGCCACGGCCTCGAG
Source organism: Gemmatimonadales bacterium (assembly GCA_036257415.1). Classification (GTDB taxonomy): domain Bacteria; phylum Gemmatimonadota; class Gemmatimonadetes; order Gemmatimonadales; family GWC2-71-9; genus DASQPE01. The sequence goes on along the minus strand of DATAFP010000168.1, from coordinate 19,963 downwards.
CCCGCCGCGCGCGCTGGTTTCGAGGCCGTGCTGAGCACGCTCGGCGCGGGTCAGGATCCCACGCGCCAGGCCGAGACCGCTGGTATCACGGCCTGGGTCTCGGCACCGATTGGGGATGGCGCACCGGACGGCCCTACCGGGCTGCTGGTAGTCGCCGACCGGCGCGCGCGCCGCTGGACCGACACGGAGCAGGGGCATCTCAGCGAACTTGGCATGCTGGCAGCCGACGCCATCCGGCGCGGCTCGGAGCGGGCGCATGAGGCGCATGTGCGGCGAACCCAGCGCATCGAGTCGGTGATTCACCTCGCGGGGGGCATCGCGCATGACTTCAACAATCTGCTCACCGCGATTCTCGGCTCCGCCGAAATCGTGCTGGAGAACCCCGAGCTCGACCCGGACACCCGGGAGGACGTGGAGCAGATCCGCAAAGCAGCCACCCGCGCGGCGCAGCTGACTCATCAGCTGCTGGCGTTCAGTCGCCGCCAGGTACTTCAGCCGCGCCTCCTCGACCTCAACGAGCTGGTGCAGGACGTAGGCCGCCTGCTGCGGCGAGTGCTGGGCGAGGGGGTGGAGCTCGAGATCGACCTCGCGCCGAGACTCGACCCGGTCCTCGGTGACCGGGCGCAGATGGAACAGGCCATCGTCGACCTGGCGCTCCGAGCGCGCGATGCGATGCCGGCGGGCGGACGGTTACGGCTGGCGACGGCACCGGTGGAGGTCGAGGAAGCCAAGGCGGACGCCGGCTCCGGGCTTAGACCGGGCCGTTATTCGGCGCTCGAGATCCGTGACACCGGACCGGCGTTGGCTCGGAGCGCACTCGATCGGATCTTCGAGCCGTTCGGACCCGGCGGGGGCGAAACCGGGCTCGGCCTCGCGTCGGTTCATGGCGTGGTGCGCCAGAGCGGCGGCTACGTGACGGCCGCCAGCGAGCCGGGACAGGGAACCACGTTCACCATCCTGCTCGCGGCAGTGGAACACCACGAACCCAGCCCAAGTGCCACGCCGGGTCCGACGGACGCGGGCGAAACGATCCTCCTGGTGGAGGATGAGGAGCAGGTCCGGAGCCTGGCCCAACGGATCCTCGAGCGAGCCGGCTACGCCGTTGTCGTCGCTCCCGACGGGCAGGCCGCCGTGGCGCTCGCGAACCGCCATCCGGGCCCGATCCACCTGCTCGTTGTCGACATGATGCTGCCTGGCTTGAGCGGGCGAGAGCTCGCGGCCCAGCTCACCATCCACCGGCCGGCCATCAAGGTGCTATACATTTCCGGAACCACCGACGACGCCATTGCCCGGCACCGGGTTCTCGCCCCGAGCACCGAGTTCCTTCAGAAGCCTTTCGCCCTCGGACAGCTCCTGCAGAAGATCCGGAAGGTGCTGGACGCCCCGGCAGCCCGGTCTTAGCTTCCGCCTACCCGTTACCCGGACGATCCGGGTTCCCGCCTAGGCGGGACCTGTGACCGATAAAGAGCGCGAGTGATAGACCCCGGTCTCCTGCCGATCCTCGGCCCCGGCGCGGCTGGCGCCGTCCTGAGCGCGGCTGCGCTCGGGTTCGGCTACCGGTCCGAGCGCCGCCGCCGCCGCGTGGCCGAACGGGAGCGTGCCGAACTCGAGGCCCGGTTGGGTGTGCTCACGGCCAACCTGCACGAGGCCGTTGTTTCCTGCGGGCCGGAACGGGACGTCCGGTTCGTCAACGGCGCCTTCGAGCGGCTCACCGGCTACACTCTGGCCGACCTCCGCGATCGCGACTTCCTCGAATACATCCAGGCCGACGACCGCCGACTCCTGCTGGAAGAATGGGAGCGGCTCGACCGGGGCGAGGCCATCGAAGGCCAGGAATACCGCATCGTCACTCGCACGGGCGAGGTCCGCTGGAGCGCGGGTTCCTGGCGTCCGCTGCTGGACGCGCGGGGTCGTTCGCTGGGCTACCTCGGGACCGAGCTGGACATCACCGAGCGAAAGCGGACCGAGCACGACCTCCGCATGGACGTCGAGCTGTTCCAGACCATCGGGGAGATGCAACGGGCGATCGTGGCCGCTGGCCTGGAGTCCCGCACGGTGATGCACGCGATCGCGGATCGGGCGCACGCGCTCACCCACGCCGATGCGGCGCTGATCGAGCTCAAAGAGGGAGACACGCTGGTGCCGAGAATCGACACCGCGAGTCCCAATGCGCCTCGCACCGAGACCAGCCTCTCCGGACTCTGCGTGCGGAGCGGAGAAGTGCAGCGGTGCGACGATACCGCCAACGATCGGCGAGTGGATCCCGAGGTGACTCGGGGGCTCGGCGTGGGCTCTCTCGTGGCCGTTCCGCTCAAGGCCGAGGGCCGGGTGCTGGGCGTGCTGAAGGTGGTGGCGGCCAAGCCCAATGCGTTCGGCGACCGCGACGTGCGGGCCCTTCGCATGATGGCCGGCCTGATGGGCACCGCGCTCGACCATGCCGCGTTCCTCGAGTCCCGCCAGGCCCGGCTCGAGGAACGGACCCAGGCGCTGCAGGAGAGCGAGCAACGCTTCAAGCAGCTGGTGGATCACGCGCAGGAGGGCATCTGCGTGCTGGATGAGCGGGACCAGACCACCTACATCAACCAGCGGTTGGCCGACCTGCTGGCGTGCCCCAAGGGCGAGATCCTGGGCCGTCCGCTGTACGACTTCATTGATCAGCCAGCCCGCGCGGCGGCCCGCGAGGTGCTGGCGCGGCGGGAGAACGGCGCGAGCAACCGCACTGATCTGCGGTTCCGCCGCGGCGACGGCGAGGATCTCTGGGCCATCGTGTCGGCCAGTCCCCTGATCCGGCGGGACGGCGCGCGGGTGGGCACGGTCGCCATGATCACGGACGTCACCGAGCGGCGCCGGACCGAGGAGCGGCTGCGGCGGTCGGCCGAGCGCCTTGCGATGCTCCACGATGTGGACCACGCGGTGCTGGCCGGCCGGCCGGCCTCCGACATCGCGGGCGTGGTGCTCGCGCGGCTCCGCCGGGTGGTCCCCTACCGCCGCGCGGAGGTCGTGCTCTACGAGCCCGACCGCGACGAGGCCGTCCGGCTTGCGGCGGTTGACGGGGATGACGCGCTGCCGTCGTCACGGGTGCCGCTGGAAGGGTACGGCGGGCCCGACGAACGCCGCCGGGGCGTGGTCCAGTGCATCGCCGACCTGGCGACGGTCGAGGCACCGTCGGCGCGGTTGCGGCGGCTGCTCGATCGGGGGGTGCGGAGCTTCCTCTCCGCGCCGCTCCTGATCGACGGCCAGGCGTTAGGCGAGCTGAATCTCATGGCGCAGAGCCAGAACGCCTTCGGCGCCGAGGAGCGCGAGATCGTGCAGGAGCTGGCGGCGCCCCTGTCGGTCGCGGTTCAACAGACGCGACTGCGCGACGAGATCGGCCGGCGCACCGCGGAGCACGAGCGCCGCTTGGCCGAACGGGGTGCCGCGGTGCGGGAGTTGGGTGGCGACCTCGACGCGCTGATCGGCGGGCTGGCTCACGAGGCCCGCGCCCCACTCCGCCAGCTCGATGGCTACGCCGCTCTGCTGCTGGAAGGCGGCACCGCCCTCGAACCCACTGGCCGGCACGCCGCCGGACGCGTCCGGGAGTCCGTGGTTCGCCTCGCGGCGATCGTGGACGCGCTGGTGCAGGTTGCGCGGGTTGGCCGCCACGAACTGATGCGCACCCCCGTCGCCCTCACCGAGCTCGCGGGCGAGGTCGTCGCCCAGTCGGAAAGCCGCCACCAGGGCCGCGCGATCGAATGGCGCGTCGGCGATCTCCCGACCGTGCAGGCGGACCCATCGCTGCTGAAGCTCGCCCTGCAGCACCTCGTCTCCAACGCGGTCAAGTTTACCGCCCACTCGCCCCATCCCCGGATCGAGATCCTGCCCGTGGTAGGCGACGGCGAGGCCGGGCTGGCCGTGCGGGACAACGGGGTCGGCTTCGAGCCTGGTCAGAGCAGCCGATTGTTTGGCCTTTTCCAACGACTTCATCGTCCCGACCAGTTCGACGGCAGCGGTCTCGGCCTCGCGTTGGTTCGGCGTGTGGTCGAGAAGCATGGCGGACGGGTCTGGGCTGAGGGCGAGCCGGGAGGCGGCGCGACCTTCTACCTCACGCTGGGCTCCGTCGGCTCCCGGTGACAGCGCCGGCGTTCGGGTCGCGCGCGGACCTGCTCCTGGTCGAGCCGGATCCGGCGGAGGCCGAACTGGCCAGTCGCTGCCTTCGCTCCCGGGTGGCGGTCGCGCGCGACGCCGGGGAGGCGTTTCGCGCGGTCGAAAGCTTAGCCCCCCGCGTGGTCCTGCTGAATCCCCGCCTCCCCGGCGGCGACGGACTGGGCTTGGTTGGACGGCTCCGGGCCGACGCCCGATTCCGCACCCTGCCGATCGTCATCCTCTCCTCGGACGATTCCCCCGCCGACACCGCCCGTGCGCTCGGGCTCGGTGCTAATAGCGTCGTGGTCAAGCCGGTCGTCTTCGAGACACTTCGCTCCGTGCTCGGCGAAGTCGAATCGTACTGGCTCCACCGGCACGCCGCAGTATGAAACAAGGCAACCAAGATCGGCGTAGGCGGTGTCGTACGAACCGGACGCCTCGGCCCGCTCTAAAGGAGGAGTAGTGCGCACTCGGCTCTCCGGCCGACTCGCGGCATTCGTCGCGGTGGCCACCGTTGTCGGTCACCCCGCCGCGGTGGCGCAGGTCGCCGCCCCGCCGGCCGCGGCCGGCGTTCCCGACATCCCGTTTCAGAAGTTCGTCCTCAAGAACGGCCTGACCCTCATCGTCCACGAGGACCACAAGGCCCCCATCGTCGCCGTGAACGTCTGGTACCACGTCGGCTCCAAGAACGAGAAGCGGGGACGGACCGGGTTCGCCCATCTGTTCGAGCATCTGATGTTCAACGGCACCGAGAACTACAAGGGCGAGTTCTTCACCCCGTTCGAGCAGGCCGGCGCCACGGACCAGAACGGCACCACCAGCGAAGACCGGACCAACTACTTCGAGAACGTGCCCACCAGCGCGCTCGACATGGCGCTCTGGATGGAATCCGATCGGATGGGCCATCTGCTGGGCGCCATCGATCAGCCCAAGCTCGACGAGCAGCGCGGCGTTGTGCAGAACGAGAAGCGGGAGGGGGAGAACCAGCCCTACGGGAAAGTGGATGACTTTGTCACTTCGCGGATCTACCCGCCCAACCATCCCTACTCCTGGACCACCATCGGCTCGATGGAGGATCTCGACGCCGCGAAGCTCGAGGACGTGAAGGAGTGGTTCCAGACCTACTACGGCGCGGCCAACGCCGTCATCGTGCTCGCGGGCGACATCGACGCCAAGACCGCGCGGGAGAAGATCGAGCGCTACTTCGGCGACATTCCTGCCGGCCCGCCGGTCGCGAAGCAGACGGAATGGATTGCGAAGCGCACCGGGCATCAGCGTGGCGTCATGCAGGATCGGGTGCCTCAGGCGCGACTCTACAAGATCTGGAACATTCCCCAGTGGGGCAGCGCCGATCTCGACTATCTGAACCTCGCGAGCGACGTTCTCGCCTCAGGCAAGACCTCGCGGCTCTACAAGCGGCTGGTGTACGATGACCAGATCGCCACCGACGTGCTGGCGGGCATCAGCCCGAAGGAGATCGGCAGCACCTTCCAGATCTTTGCCACGGCGCGGCCAGGCGATGACCTGGCGAAGATCGAGAAGGCCGTGGTCGAAGAGCTGGCACGGTTCCTCCGGACCGGTCCCACTCCCGCGGAACTGGCGCGAGTCAAGACCCAGCACCGTGCGGCGTTCATCCGAGGAATCGAGCGCATCGGCGGCTTCGGCGGAAAGTCCGACGTGCTGGCGCAAAGCCAGGTGTTCGGCGGGCGGCCCGACGCCTATCGCGAGTCGTTCGCTCGCATCGCCGCCGCCACTCCGGCGCAGCTGCTGGCGGCATCCAAGCGCTGGCTCAGCGACGGCGACTACACCCTCGAGGTGTTGCCGTTCCCCGAGTATCAGACCGTCGCGAGCGCCGCCGATCGGACCAAGGTTCCCGACATCGGTCCGCCGCCCGAGGCCAAGTTCCCCACGCTCCAACGGGCGACGCTCTCGAATGGGCTCAAGATCGTGCTCGCCGAGCGCCGGTCCATTCCTCAGGTGCAGTTCGACCTCGTGCTCGATGCCGGGTACGCAGCCGACCAGTTCGCCGCGCCCGGCACCGCCAACCTGACGCTGGCGATGCTCGACGAGGGTACCTCAACCAGGTCCTCACTGCAGATCAGCGAGGAGCTGCTTCGCCTGGGTGCGAACTACGGGATTTTCTCCCGCCTGGATTATTCCAGTGTCTCGCTGCAGGCGCTCAACGAAAACCTCGACCCGTCGCTCGCGCTGTTCTCCGACATCGTGCTGAACGCCGCGTTCCCGGCCAAGGATCTCGCCCGACTCAAGCGGCAGGTGCTCGCCGGCATCCAGCAGGAGAAGGCGGATCCCGTGGGTTCCGCGTTGCGCGTTCTTCCCGCACTGCTCTACGGCCGGGACCACGCGTATGCGCAGCCGTGGTCGGGCGCAGGCACCGAGGCCGCGCTCACGCGGCTCGAGCGGAAGGACGTCGTGGCGTTCCACCAGACGTGGTTCCGGCCCAACCACGCCACCATTATCGTCGTCGGCGCGACCACGATGGACGAGATCCGCCCCAAGCTGGAGCGGTATTTCGGCGCCTGGCGCGCGGGCGAGATTCCCACCAAGAATGTCGGGCGGGTCGAGCCTCCCGCAGCGTCCACCGTGTATCTGGTGGATCGTCCCGGCTCGGCACAGACCGTATTGCTCGCGGCGAGCATCGCCCCGGCCAAGAACAACCCCGCGGAACCGGCGATCGAGACCATGAACGCAGTGCTCGGTGACAACTTCGGGTCGCGGATCAACATGAATCTCCGCGAGGACAAGCATTGGTCCTACGGCGCGTTCACGGTGTTCCGTGACGCGCGCGGCCAACGGCCGTTCGTGGCTTACGCTCCGGTGCAAACCGACAAGACGAAGGAAGCGGCCCTGGAGCTCAACAAGGAGCTGCGCGGCATCCTCGGCGCGCGCCCCATTCAACCCGACGAGCTCGAAAAGGCGAAGTCCACACTCACGGCGACGCTGCCGGGTGGGTGGGAAACAATGGAAGCGGTGTCGACCGACATTCGCCGGCTGGTGGTGTTCGGTCTCGATGACCGGTACTTCGATACCTACGCCGACAACGTCCGCGCCGTTACCGCCGCCAGCGCGGTGGCGAGTGCCGCCAATGTCATCAATCCCGACCGACTGGTGTGGGTGGTGGTGGGTGACCGCGCGAAGATCGAGCCGGGGCTTCGGGAGATCAAGCTCGGCGAGATCAAGCTGATCGACGGCGACGGCAATCCGCTTGGCGCATCGGCCTCGGCGAATTAAGATGCGGGGCCGATGCCCCGCCCTGCCGTCTCCGCGTTAGCTCTGGGAATCGCGATGCTCGCCGCCACGCCGGCCGCGGGCATCGCGCAGGCGCGAGCGTCCAACCCGATGCATCTCGCCGCCGGCGTGCGCTCGGGGCGCGACTTCGAGAACCACGCCTGGAGCATGGGAGCCCAAGCGTCGATCCCTTTCTTCAAGCGGCTGGAGCTCCGTCCGAGCGGAGACTGGTTCTCCGGCGACGAGACGCCGTTTCGCTGGCAGCTCAACGCCGACGGCGCGATTCGCTTCGGCCCGGGCGGAACCGTATACGGTGGAGGCGGCGCGGCGTTCGTCCGCGTGCGAGCCCTGGAAGAGGTGAAGACCGGCTACAATATCTTCGCCGGCATCGTGCCGGCGCGGCCGGGGTCGAAGATCCGCCCGTTCATCGAGGCTCGGTGGACATGGGTGAACGACGAGTCACCCTTCAGACTCGTGCTCGGATTCGACAAAGTGTTCTGAAACGTCTACTGCGAAGCAGTCGTCGTCCCTTCCAGCTCGTCCGCCAACCACGAAGCCCCGTAGACGTGGCGCAGAGCCTCGGTGATCGCCCGGCTGTGCACCCCGACCGACCTCCCCACCTTGTCGTCGTAGACGAACCGGTTCGGCAGCTGCTCGATGTTGCCGTCGAACACGAGGCCGATGACCGCCCCATCGCGATCGATCATCGGACTGCCCGAGTTGCCGCCGATGATGTCGTTCGTGGTGACGAAGTTGAACGGTGTCGCCAGGTCGAGGCGGCTCTCCGCGGACTTCCAGCGCTCCGGGATGTGCCAGGGAGCCGTGTCATCGAACTCCGCCGAGCGGGCGTAGAGCCCCTGGAAACTGGTCTTGTAAGGCGCCACCGTGCCGTTGTAGGGGAAGCCCCGCACCACCCCATCCGAGATTCGGAGGGTGAACGTGGCGTCGGGCGGCAGCGCAGTCCCGTACGCCGCGAAAATGGCCTGGCCGATCAGCTCCGCGTTTGCCGACACCACGGCCTCTGCCCGGATCGTACGAGTGGCCACCGGACGGGAGATCGTGGCGACGCGGCGGCCCACCGCGATCAGCAGATCGTCGGAAGCGCGCACCGCCTCGGCCCCGCCGTCGAGGAGCGCGCGCCGGACCGACACGTCCTCGAGCCGGGTCCCATTGATGAGCGCCTCGGCCGCCACTTCGGGGCTCCGACCCGCGAGGATGGCGCCGAGGTAGGGATCGCCGGCGGGAAGCTCATCCGCGGCGGCCTTGAGATAAGCCGCGAGGGTGAGCTTCTCGAGCTCCTTGTCGATCGGCACCTCGGTGAGGAGCTGGGCGCGCAGCGCCTCGATTCCCTTTCCCCGATACGCCGGGAGCCGTAGCGAGTCGGGCCGGGCCGCCTCGCCGGGGATCCGGGTGAGTGCGCCGGCGAACGCGAACAGCTGCGAACCGCCGAACCCATACCAGCGCGCCTGCTTCGCGAACGTGCGCTGCTCGACCCGGGCTTTGGCGATGGCATCCCATGCCCCGGCATAACGCGCCCGGAGCTTGGGATCACGCGCCACCCGCGCGCGGAAGTCTCGCTCGAACGCCAGTTTGCTCGCCATCAAGGTCGAATCCAGGAGGCCGCGCTGGTACCCGCTCACCGCCTTGAACGAGTTCTGCGCGGTGAAGAGCTGATTCTCCACTCGCCGCTTTCGCTGCTCGTCGCTGCCCATGTACTCCTGGAGCACCTTGGCCGTGCGGCCGAACGAGGCGATCAGCGCCGGATACTCGACGTCCCGCAGGTACTCGAGCTGGGCGCAGGTGAGCAGCCGACCGGTCGACCCGGGGTTCCCCACCACGAACACAAGATCACCTTCCTGCGCGCCGGCCTTGCTCCAGCGGAGGTACTCGGCGGGGCGGAACGGCGCATCGTTCTCGTAGATCCGAAGCAGGGTGAGGTCGAGGTCGTACCGCGGATAGGTGAAGTTGTCCGGATCGCCCCCGAAGAACGCCACCTCCTCCTCCGGGGCCATCACCAGTCGTACGTCGTTGAACCGGTGGTAGCGGTACAGGGAATACCGCCCGCCCTGGTAGAAGCTCACCACCTGGCAGTTTTCGTCGGGGGCCTCACACTGGGCCTGAATCTCTGCGATGGCGGAGTCTCGCTGCGCCACTCGCGCGGTAGGCGCGGAGGCGGTGATCCGGCCGTGCACCCTGTCGGTCACGTCTTCGATCGCCCGCAACTGGTCGGCGTACATGTTGGGGCACTTCTTCTCCTCCCGGGTGGACCGGGCGACGAAACCACTCCGCTGGTAGTTCGTGTCCGGCGGGGACGCCGCCGTTATGCACGCCCGGCCACAGTGATGATTGGTCATCACGAGGCCGGCACTCGAGACCAACGACGCCGAGCAACCCGGGATCCGCACCGACGCCAGACGCACCCGATCCAGCCACGCCGCGTCGGGCGCGAACCCATACCGCGCCTGCCAATACTCGAGCGGTGGGGCATCGAACGTCCACATCGTTCCGAACGCTGGCACGTAGTTCTTGGGGAGGATCGGCTGCTTATTTGCGGGGGCTGCAACTTGAGCACCGACCGGGCCCGCCGCGACGAGGAGGAGAACGAGGATCCGAAGCATAGAACCGCGGGATAGGGGTGCCTAAAGGTAAATGCCCTGCGGCCCTTACCGCCTTTACCGCCTACTTTACCTCCTTCACCCCTCAACCATTCAGGAACCTCAGACCATGGCAACTACAAGCAAAGCGTCGGCTACCTGGGAAGGTGTGCTGCGAAGCGGGAAGGGACATTTCGAAGCGGGCTCGGGCGCGTTCAAGGGCGACTACACGTTCGCCACGCGATTCGAGGGAGCCAAAGGCACCAACCCCGAGGAGCTGTTGGCGGCGTCTCACGCCGCCTGCTTCAGCATGGCGCTCTCGGTCGGGTTGGAGCGCGCCGGGACCCCTGCGACGCGTATCACCACCACGGCGCATTGCACGGTGGACAAGGTCGGTGACGGCTTCAAGGTGACGACCATGAGGCTCAGTGTGCGTGGGGTCGTCCCGGGCGCCACGGCGGCGGGGTTCCAGACTGCGGCGGAGGCCGCGAAGACCGGTTGCCCGATCTCGGGCGTCATGGCCGGCAACGTGAAGGTGGAGATGGACGCGAAGCTGGAGCAGTAACGGGGGCGCGCCGGCCGGGTGATCGCCCTCACGTCACGAAAAGCCCGGGCGGCGCTATCCTGCCGCCGTGCCCCAGACACGAGCGCGCGCCCGGCCCCGCCGGAAGACCGCCGAGCCGGCGGCGGACCCGGCTGAGGCCGCGGCGTCGGCGGGGCTTCGCTATGTCAGCGATACCCGCCCCGGGATCCGCCGCCGCCGCGCCGGTCAAGGCTTCAGCTACGTAGACGCGCTGGGCAACGTAGTGCGCGACCGCGCGACCCTCGACCGCATTCGTTCGCTCGCCATCCCGCCGGCGTACACCGACGTCTGGATCTGTCCGGACCCGCGCGGCCACATCCAGGCCACCGCCCGGGACGCCCGCGGCCGCAAACAGTATCGCTACCACCCCCGATGGCGTGCCGTCCGGGACGAAACCAAGTTCGGACGCATGGTGGCGTTCAGCGAGGCGCTGCCGCGGATCCGAAAGCAGGTCGAGGCCGACCTCTCGAGACCCGGCCACTCCCGCGACAAGGTGCTGGCCACGATCGTACAGCTGCTGGAATGCAGCTGCATCCGGGTCGGCAACGAGGAGTATGCCCGCACCAACGACTCGTTCGGGCTCACCACGCTCAAGGAAGATCATGTCGAGGTCTCGGGCGGGCGAATCCGGTTCGAGTTCCGCGGGAAAAGCGGGAAGCTCCACACGGTGGACGTGACCGACCGCCGGCTCGCGCGAATCATCGCCCGCTGCCAGTCGATCCCGGGTGAGGACCTGTTTCAGTACCTGGATGACGCGGGCGAGCGTCAGTCGGTGGGCTCCGGCGACGTGAACGATTACATCCGCCGGGCCGGCGGCGACGATTTCACCGCAAAGGATTTTCGCACCTGGGCCGGGACCATCCTGGCGGTGGCGGCGCTCAGCGAGGCGGGAGCGTTCGAGTCGGAGCGAGAGGGCAAATCCAAGCTGCTCGGCGCCATCGATCGCGTGGCCCAGCAGCTCAACAACACCCGCGCGGTCTGTCGGAAGTACTACGTGCACCCGGTCGTGGTCGACAGCTACCTCGCTGGAACCCTGACGACCGAGCTGACGCCCTCGCGGAACGGTAAGGGTTCCGGGCAGCTGACCCGAATGGAGACGGCGGTGCTCGCGCTGATCCGGCGGCGGCCTGCCAACGGTGGGTCGAAGTCGGCTAGTTCGAGCTGACCTCGTACCGGATCAACACTCCCTCGACGAACTCGGCAACGACTCGCTCGCGCCCCCGCTCGAACATGCGGGTCTGCACCTGCAGGGCGCCTTCCATCCGATGCTGCTTGCCGACGGCATCGCCGAGCATGTTCTCCACCTCGTTCACGCTCAGCCCTTTCCGCAAGCCAAACGCGAGCGGCGGCGGCACCACGTGCTCCGGATCGTCGCCGAAGTCCACGTAGCTGGCCAGCGCGACCTCGACTGCCTCGGCGGTAAGCGCACTGGCCGGCACCCCATCGCGCCAACGCAGGTTGAACCGCGATCCGCTGGCAAGGCGGCGTTCCTGGATCGACTGGCGCCGGCGCTCGGTTGCGACGGCGATCAGTGCCTGGTTCCGCCGGTCCTCCCGTTCCCGCTGCGAGCGCAGGTAGTCCAGCTCGTCCTCCATCCGCCGCTTTACCACTGGATCGCGTACGTCCTTGACGTCGCGCTCCAGGTTCCGCTCGCGTTCGGTCTTGGGGGCGGGGGTGAAGCCGACCGACGGCTCCGTCTGATCGCCCGAGGTGCCGTAACCGCCGCCGCCGAGCTGGAACTCGATCAGCTTGCCCTTCACCTTGACCTTGGTCACCATCGCCCGCTCGCCCTCGCGGATCGCCGCACCGAATTGCTTGATCCGGGACTGGTACCGCAGGAAGTCGATTGGTGGGGTGCCCGTGGGATAGAGGTCAACCCCGTGCTCGGTACCGGGCATGTCCATCCGAACCGCCACGATCCGGCCTTCGAAGTGAGCCTTGAGCGTGGCCTCGTTCTGGGCAGCGAGGGGCGCGGCGGTCGCGAGCGCCACGAGCCACGGGCCAACGCGCGGCATGGAGATCTCCTTGGATGGGCGATCCGTTGGTCAGCGCAGCTCCGGCTCCAGCCCCTTCCATACCGTTTCCGCGATCCGCTGCTGCCCGGCGGCGGTGGGATGGATACCGTCCGACTGGTTCATTCCGTCCTCCCCGGCCACGCCTTCCAGCAGGAACGGTACCAGGGGGAGATCGTTCGCCTCGGCCAGATCCCCATAAAGCCGGTTGAAACGCCGGGCATAACCGAATCCGTAGTTCGGCAGCGCCCGCATTCCCACCAGCACGATCCTGGGCGGGGGCGAGAGCACCTGAGCGCTATCGATGATGGTCTGGATATTGGCCTTGAGCGAGTCGGTGCTCAGCCCCCTGAGCCCGTCGTTCGCGCCGGTTTCGATGACCAGCACGGCCGGCTTCTGGCGGAGAAGCCAATCGATCCGCCGCACGGCGCCCGCGGACGTTTCGCCGCTCACGCCGGCGTTGGCCACCCGGTATCCCAGTCCGGCGGAGTCGACCTTGCGCTGGATCAGCGCCGGGTAGGCCTCGTCCGGATCGAGACCGTAACCCGCGGTGAGGCTCGTGCCCAGAAATACGATCGTCGGCCGTTCGCCCGGTGCACCAGACGGGGCGGCAGGCCGCCGGAGCGAATCATCCGCGGATTGATCGCAGGCGCCGAACAGCGCGACCAGCGCGACCGCCGCGAGGGCCCAGGCTGACCGGACTATCATTAGCGATGCTCAAATGTGAATCGCTCTCCCGCACCTACGTGTCGGGCGGCCGGGAGCTTACCGTCCTGAAGGATATCAGCTTCGAGGTGGAGCCGGGCGGGTTTCTCGCGATCGTCGGCCCGTCTGGGAGCGGGAAAACCACGCTGCTCGGTCTCCTCGCAGGACTCGATCGTCCGTCGAGCGGCCGGATCTGGCTCGATGGCGAGGACCTCGACACGCTGGATGAAGACGCCCGTGCCCGGTTCCGGCGCGAACGCGTCGGATTCGTGTTCCAATCGTTCCAGCTCATCCCCACCCTTACCGCGCTGGAGAACGTGCAGGTGCCGCTGGAACTGGCGGGCGGAGACGGCGCTGCCGCCGCTCGCGACCTGCTCGAGCGCGTCGGACTCGGCGGCCGGGGGCACCACTATCCCGCGCAGCTTTCCGGCGGCGAGCAACAGCGCGTGGCGTTGGCGCGGGCATTCAGCAATCGGCCCCGCATTCTCTTCGCCGACGAGCCGACCGGAAACCTCGACGCCAAGACCGGCGCCGTCATCATCGACCTGATGGGCGAGCTCAACCGCCAGATCGACACCACACTCGTGCTTGTGACCCACGATCCTGATCTTGCCGCGCGAGCACGGCGCACCATTCGCCTGGCCGACGGCCGTCTCGTGACAGACACGGCCGCGTGACCGCAATCGGGTTCGTGCTGCGGATGGCTCGGCGGGAAGCTCGAGCCGAGGCAAAGCGGCTGACCATTCTGCTTGGCGCCATCGCGATCGGGGTCGCGGCCCTGGTGGGCATCAACTCATTCACCGAGAACCTGCAGGATTCGGTGCGGGACCAGGCGCGCGCACTGCTCGGCGCCGACCTCGCAATGTCCAGTCGCCGGGCGTTGTCGCCCCGGGTCACCGCGCTGGTAGACACGCTCGGCTGTGGTGGCGGCTCGGCGAGCGGGGCGGCGTGCGGCCGCATCGCATACGTCACCGAGTTCCCGGCGATGGGCTTCGTGCCGCGCACCGCTGGCACCCGGCTGGTGAACGTGAGTGCGGTGGCCGGAGCGTACCCCTTCTACGGCGTGATGCTGACCCGGCCACGCGCTGCCTGGGTCGAGCTTCAGCGCGGCCGGCACGCGATCGTCGAACCTGCGCTGCTCACGGCGCTCAACGCGCGGCTGGGCGATACGCTGTCGCTCGGCGAAGCGCGGTTCACAATCAGTGGCACGGTGGAAAACCTCCCGGGTGAGGTTGGCCTGCGCTCCGCCTTCGGTCCGCGGGTCTTCATTCCAGCCCGGTATCTCGAGGAAACCAAGTTGCTTGGCTTCGGCGCGCGCGCCGAACGCCAGGCGTTCATCAAGCTGCGCTCACCCGCCGACGCCGATGCCCTGGCGAAGCGATACCGGCCGGAGCTCCGAACCGAGCGGGTTCGCATTCGCACGGTGGCCGACGACGAAGAGGACTTGAATGACGTCCTCTCGCGGCTCGGCCGCTATCTCGGCCTCGTCGCGCTGATCGCGTTGCTGCTCGGCGGCATCGGGGTCGGCAGCGCGGTCGTGGTCTTCGTCCGCCGGAAGCTCGACACCATCGCCGTGCTCCGCTGCATCGGCGCCACCGCGGGCCAGGTGTTCGCGATCTATCTGCTGCAGGCGGCCGTGCTCGGCTTGGCCGGAAGTGTGCTCGGTGCCACGGTAGGCGTGGCGGTCCAGCAGCTGCTCCCCCGCTTGCTCGAGGGGATGTTGCCGGTGGACGTGAACGCGGCGATCGCTCCCGGCGCCATCGCCCTGGGAATCGCCATGGGTCTCTGGACCGCACTCATCTTCGCGGTGCTTCCCCTGCTCGGCGTACGCCGGGTCACCCCGCTCGCCGCGCTCCGGCGGGCCTACGAACCCGCACCAGCGTCGCGGGATCCGTGGCGGTGGCCGGCCACAGGCGCCCTCGCGGCGAGCATCGTGCTCCTCGCCGCCGTCGAGGTCGGCGGGTTCCGAACGGCGGCAATCTTCTCGGCGGCGATCGGCGCGGTCCTGGGGGTGCTCTGGCTGGCGGCCTGGCTCCTGGTGCGCGGAGTCCGCCGGTGGTTCCCCGCCCGGTGGCCGTACGTATGGCGCCAGGGTCTGGCCAACTTGTTCCGGCCGGCCAATCAGACGGTGGCGGTGGTGCTCGCCCTGGGCTTCGGCGCCTTCCTCCTCGGCACGTTGTTCCTGGTGCAGCACAATCTGCTGCGGGGGCTGTCGACGACCGGTGGACCGCAACGCCCCAATCTGCTGTTGCTCGACGTGCAGTCCGATCAGGCACCCGGCGTCGCCGCGTGGCTCGCGCAGCGGAAGCTTCCGGAGGTCGGGCCCGTGCCGATCGTGCCGATGCGGATCGCGTCGGTCAAAGGTCGTCGGGTCAACCAGCTCCTGGGAGACTCGGTTGCCGGTGGCGAGCCAAGGAACGCATGGGCATACCGCCGAGAGTACCGCTCCACCTACCGCGACACGCTGGTCGCGTCGGAGCAGCTCGTCAGCGGGCGCTGGTGGAGTGGCAGCGGGGCCAGCGCGTGCCCGCCCGGAGGCGAACCGGCCTGTATTTCGGTCGAGCAGGATCTCGCGCGCGAGCTGGGCGTCGCCGTCGGGGACGAGATCGTGTGGGACGTGCAGGGCGTGGAGGTGCCGGCCCGGGTGACCAGCCTGCGCATGGTCGAGTGGGCCCGGTTCGAGCCGAACTTCTTCGTGGTGTTCGCGCCCGGCACCCTGGAGAAGGCGCCGCAGACGCTCATCACCTTGACCCGGGTGGAGGACGCCGCGCTTCGCGGGCGGCTGCAGCGGGAGCTGGCGGAGCGGTGGTCCAACGTCACCACGCTGGACCTCTCCCTGGTGCAGCGGGAGATCGAGCGCATCGTGGGGCGGGTCACACTCGCGATCCGGTTCATGGCGTTGTTCAGCCTCGCCACCGGTGCACTGGTAATGATCGGCGCGATCGCGACCAGCCGCTTCCAGCGCGTGCGCGAAGCCGTCCTGCTCCGCACGCTCGGCGCCACGCGGCAACAGGTGCTTCGCATCGCGTTCGTCGAGTATCTGACGCTGGGCCTCCTTGCCTCGTTCACCGCGGTCGCGCTGGCGACGGCCGCCGGCTGGGGCATCGCCCGGTTCTTCTTCGACGACGCGCGCTACTGGATCCCGCTGCCCCAGCTCCTTGCGCTGGTCGCCCTCATTGTGGCTCTGACCGTGCTGGTCGGGCTGTGGAGCACGCGCGGCGTGCTGCATCAGCCGCCCTTGGAAGTGCTACGGCAGGAGTAGAATGCCCCTCACCGCGTGGAAGCCGGCCGCCGCGGCGCTGCTCGCGATGTTCGGCACGGTACCGACCCGCGTACCCGCCTGGCATCTGAGCGACGCCGCCAAGTCGGGCTTTCGGGAGATCTGGGCCACCGGCGTTGCGGAACGGCGGGAACGGGTGGGCTGCATGGGCGGCGTCATCACGGACGATACGGTTCACATCGTCCGGGTCCGGATGGTGCCGGCGGGGGAATCGGACTCGCTGACCGCCAGCGCGGAGTCGTCGCTGAGCGAGTGCGCGGCGCCTGAGTGGTTCGGCA
Organism: Gemmatimonadales bacterium; assembly: GCA_036257415.1. Taxonomy (GTDB): domain Bacteria; phylum Gemmatimonadota; class Gemmatimonadetes; order Gemmatimonadales; family GWC2-71-9; genus DASQPE01. The sequence continues at coordinate 3,143 of DATAFP010000168.1, read as the reverse complement.
CCGTCCATACCCACGTGCGCTCGACCGACAGCGACGACCCGGCGCCACGCTTCAGCCCGGGCGATCGCACCGTGATGTCCGAGTGGACCAAGCGATACGGCGGCCGCGGCGCGTTTTGCGTTCTGCACAGCACCAAGGGCGCCCACTGCGAGGTGTGGCCCCCGCGCCAGGAGCCAAGGGTGGTGAAGCCGGGAGCAAGGTAGATAGCTTGTTGCACCATGCTCTCCATAGACCTTACCTCCAAACGGGCGTTCGTCGCGGGTGTCGCTGACGACAACGGCTTCGGCTTCGCTATCGCTAAGGCGCTGGCCGAAGCTGGCGCATCCATCGTGCTGGGTACCTGGCCGCCGGCGCTCGGCATCTTCGAGAACCTGCTCGAGCGGGGCAAGATCGCCGAATCGCTGAAGCTCTCGGGCGGCCGGACGCTGGCCTTCGAGCGGATCTATCCGCTGGATGCGGCGTTCGACACCCTGGAGGATGCCCCCGCCGATATTCGCGAGAACAAGCGCTACCGCGAGCGGGGGGATTTCAGCGTTTCCGGCGCGGCGTCGCGGTTCAAGCGAGACTTCGGCGAGGCGGGCCTGGACATCGTCGTCCACAGCCTGGCCAACGGGCCCGAGGTACGGAACGCGCTGGTGGACACCAGCCGCGCCGGCTACCTCGCGGCGGTAAGCGTCAGCGCGTACAGCAACGTCTCGCTCGTCCGCCACTTCGCTCCGCTCATGCGGCCGGGCGGGTCGTTCGTGTCGCTCACCTACATGGCGAGTGAGCGCGTCGTGCCGGGCTATGGAGGGGGCATGTCGTCGGCCAAGGCTGCGCTGGAGTCCGACACCCGCACCCTCGCGTACGAAGCCGGGCGGCGTTGGGGCGTCCGGATCAACGCGATCTCGGCGGGGCCGTGGGCCTCCCGGGCCGCGTCGGCGATCGGCTTCATCGATACGATGATCAAGTACACCACGGCCAATTCGCCGCTCCCGCGTGCGATCAGCGCGGCCGATGTGGGCCACACGGCCGCCTTCCTGTCGAGCCCGCTGGCGACCGCGATCACCGGCAGCGTGGTGTATGTGGACAACGGATACCACGCGATGGGCATGGCGGTCGCGACCGATGGCGGCTGATCTCGTCTCCCGGGCCGACGGGCCGGCCTGGCGCATCACGATCGACCGCCCCGCGCGGCGCAACGCCCTGACCCCGGAGCTGGCCGGGGCACTTGCCGACGAGATCAGCCGCGTTACCACCGGCGGGAGCGCGTGTGCCGTGCTGCTCGAGGGCGGCGGCGGGCACTTCTCTGCCGGGCTCGACCTCCGCTGGCTCGCCTCGCTCGGCGCCACGCCGCCATCGTCCGAGATCCGGGCGGGACTCGCGAGGTTTCAGGCCGCGATCCTGGCGATCGTCCGGGCCCCGGTGCCGGTCGTGGCGCTGGTCCGTGGATCGGCGGCGGGATTCGGGGTGGATCTCGCCGTCGCCGCCGACGTCCGATTGGCCGGAACCAGTGCGTCCTTCACGTCGGCATTCGCGCGGATGGGGCTCGTGCCCGACGGCGGGTCCACCTACGGCCTCCCCCGCCTCATCGGCGACGGGGCCGCGCTCAGGTTTCTGCTCACCGGTGAGGTCGTGAGCGCGGACGCTGCCCTTCGGATCGGGCTGGTGGACGAAGTGGTGGACGATGGCGCGCTCGATGCCCGCGCCGGCGAGTTGACCCGCGCGTTGGCCGGTGCCGCCGCGGGGAGCGTGGCCTCGATCAAACGGCTGTGCCGAGCCGATGAGATCGCCGGGCTCGAGCGAGCCCTGCGAGCCGAAGCGGAGGCTCAGGTGGAGGCGTTCGCCGGCCCCGAGTTCCAGCGCAGGCTCATGGCGTTTTTGTCCCGCGGCAGCGAGACCCGGGAGTCCGCGTGACCGGCGGCGGCCGCGCGCCGCGCGCGATCTTCGCCCCCGACCTCCTCGCCGGGAAGGTGGCGCTGGTGACCGGCGGCGGGACCGGCATCGGGTTCGGAATCGCTTCGTGCCTCGCCCGCGCCGGCGCTTCGGTCGCCATCGCGAGCCGGAAGCCCGATCACCTCGACCCCGCCGTGGCCGAACTCCGTGGCCTCGGCGGGCGCGCCATCGCCGCCGAGGTGAACGTGCGGGAGCCGGAGTCGGTGGCGCGCATGATCGAGCGGGTCACCGGCGAGCTGGGCCGGCTCGACATTCTGGTGAACAATGCCGCCGGCAACTTCTACGCGCCGTCGGCATCGCTCTCGCCCAACGCGTGGCGGGCCGTGGTCGAAACCGACCTGTACGGAACGTTCCACTGCTGTCAGGCCGCGCATCCTGCTCTCAAGGCTTCGGGAGCGGGGCGCATCGTCTCCATCTCCATGACGCTGCACTACCGTGGCTGGCCGCTCATGGCGCACGCCACGGCGGCAAAGGCCGGCGTCGATGCGCTCACGCGAACGCTCGCGCTCGAGTGGGCGGCCGACAAGATCACGGTGAACGCCGTCGCCCCGGGGCCCATCCCCACTGAAGGCGTGAAAAAGGCGTTTACGCCCCCGAACGCCGACGTGCCGGATCTATTTCAGATGGATGCATTCGCGCGCCGGGAGATCCCTGCCGGACGCTGGGGCACGCCCGAGGATATCGGGCAGATGGTGACGTTTCTCGCCAGCCCCGCGGGCGATTGGATCACCGGCTCGATCATGGTAGTGGACGGCGGCCAATGGCTCTCGGGTAGCGGTCAGATGGGTCCCGGGACCGGCACACCATGATGCGCGACCGGCTGTTCCTGATCCTCGCCGCGGTGTCGGGTTTCATCGCGGTCGGCGCGGGAGCGTTCGGCGCGCACGCCTTGCGCGCGCGGCTCAGCCCTGAACTCCTTGCGGTGTTCGAGACCGGCGTGCGGTACCAGATGTACCACGCGCTCGCGCTCGTCGCGGCCGCCTGCGTTGTCAATCGGTGGCCGGGGCCACTCGCGGGCTGGGCCGGATGGCTGTTCGTGGCCGGAACGGTGGTGTTCTCGGGCAGTCTGTACGCGCTGGCGCTCAGCGGCATTCGCTGGCTGGGGGCGGTGACGCCGCTGGGCGGGGTTTGCTTTCTGGCGGGCTGGATCTGCCTGGCGCTGGCGGCCGGCCGGGCTAGCGGATGAAGTGGGGCGCGCTGGACAACAC
>DATAFP010000143.1:0-2728 GCA_036257415.1 Gemmatimonadales bacterium | reverse complement strand
GTCAGGGGGAATCCCCGCCCACGTGCCCATCTGCCCAGCCGTCCATCCTGTATCTCCTCCCTTTCCACTCCACGGCTCGCCGGCCGCGTAGCATCGAGCGCGCCACGATGAACAGCATGACCAACGCCCCCAGCGGATAGGCCAGTCCGTATAGCGGCGGAATCTTCATCCCATAACACACCAACATCCAGAACCCCACCGACAGGCCGGTCGCGACCACCGCGGCCGCGCCAAGCCCCGCAGGCGGGGCAGCTCCTTCCAGCGTTGCCCAGGCCAAGAGCGCCGGCGGCAAGAGCCAGAACAGCATCGGCATCACCAGGAAGAGCGGAACGAGGCTCCTGAGCACCGGCTCCTCGGGGAAGCTCTGCCGCGCGCCGAGGTAGACGTTCTTGGACCATCCCTCGACCAGATGCGCGAGGCTTCGATACATCCGGGTTTCGATCAAGGTCATCCCATAGCAGAACCAGAGCTTCCGTCCCTGCGACACGCAGCGCTGGGCCAGGGCGAGGTCCTCCGCCACCTCCGCGCGCACCGATTCGTGAGTACCGATCGCCTCGTAGCTCGCCCGAGGCATCAGGATGAACTGCCCGTTGGCGATGACATCCCGGGGGCGGCGGGCACGATTCACCCTGCCGGGGTTGTAGCGTAGTCCGAGTAAGAGCCAGACTTGCGGCATCACCACGCGTTCCCAGAAGCCAAGGCACACCTGATGCGACGCGACCGTGAGCAGGTCGGCTCGCTCCGCCTCGAGCGCCCCGACCGCGTGCCCCAGTAACGTCGGGTGGTGCCGGGTGTCCGCGTCCGTGAAGGCGAGGAGGTCGCCGCGCGCGGCCCGATAGCCTTGCCAGCACGCTCGCGGCTTACCGAACCAGCCGGGCGGCAACTCCTCGCCGCGGATGAGCCGCAGTCGTGGGTCCGTGCCGGCGAGGCGCTCGACGATGGTTCCGGTCTCGTCGCTGGAGCGGTCGTCCACCACGATCACCTCGAGCGGCTCGTAGCTGCTGCCCAGCACCGAATGAACAACGGTCTCGATGGTGGCTGCCTCGTTGCGCGCGGGAATGATGATGCTGAGCAGGCGGCCGCGCGCAGGCGCGACGTCCGCCAGGTTCGGCTTTCCGCGGGCGAGGATGGGAAGGGAAAACAACGGGGCCGCCCAGGGAAGGGCGGCCCAGAGTAGCGTCACCGGCGATCCGGTTGCGGTTGCGAGGCCGCGGCCAACTCCGACTCGAGGCCGTCGAGGTGGCGGCTCAGTTCGGCCCCATCGTACTCGGTGCCGAGCGCGGGAACCCCGTTCTGCGAAAACAGTGTTACGACGAGCGCGTCGGTATAGCCCACGACCGCCACCGCGATACCCTTGTCGATCACCCGATTGAGTCGGAGCATGATCGCCAGGCTTTGGCGTGGGCGGAGCGCCGCGAACGCATGGGAGAGATGGCGGATGAGGAGCTCCCGGAGATACTGAAGCTCCTCGACCACTTCACCGGCGGCCAGACCTCGCGCCGCGGCCACCCGTCCGTAGTGCTCGCATACGTGGAACCAGACGATGCGGGTCTCCCGCCGGAACGGGCCGACCATCTCGCTCAGCGTGTCGATGATGAGGCGGAACTCGCGCTCGACCGTGGCGCGGGGTATCGTGGGGGCGGCGGTGATTCGATCGCCCAGCCAGTCAGCCCACTGAACCACCATTGCGTCGCGCGCATCAGCGATCACGCGGCTGGCGGCGAGCAGCGCAGGCTGCGAAGCTCGCACTGCCTTTCTCCCGGGCTGGAAAGGGTCGGAGAAGTTAACCATGCCGCTCGCATCGGGTCAAAACGCGCCGAGCTGGCCACCCAAGCTCAACGCCGGGTCTCGCATCGCGCTCGTTGCCCCAGCGGGGCCGCTACTCGACCGCGATGATTTACAGCGGGCCGGCGAGCTATGCCGTGCGCTCGGTCACGAGCCGGTCCCCGGCATCCACGCCGCCACGCGGTATGGATATCTCGCCGGCTCGGACGACGATCGTGTCGCCGACGTCAACGCCGCGCTCGCCGATGATGCCATCCATGCGATCTGGTGCCTTCGCGGTGGCTACGGCGTCACCCGCATTCTGCACCGAATCGACGCCGCCGCCTTTGCGCGGCGCCCCAAGCCGGTAATCGGCTTCTCGGACATCACGGCGCTCCTCAACGGGCTTACCTGCGCCAGCGGTATCGTCACCTTTCACGGGCCGACCGCGCGGCAGCCCATGACCGCGTTCAGCCGCCGTCACTTCGAGCGCCTGCTCGTCGAGTCCGCACCGGCTGGCCGGTTGGAGCGGCTTTCCCCTCCCGCCGACGTCCTGGTCCCCCGGGCTCCACGCGTTGCAACGATCGTGCGCGGACGGGCGGAGGGTCGCCTGATTGGCGGCAACCTCACATTGCTCCAGTGTCTCATCGGAACGCCCTGGCAACCGGCCTTCCAGAACGCGATCCTCTTCCTGGAGGATGTGGGTGAGGATCTATACCGTGTGGACCGGGCGCTGTCGCATCTCCGCCTCGCCGGGCTGCTCGACCAGCTGGCAGGGGTCATGGTCGGGCAATTCACCGAGATGAAGCGCGCAACCTCCGACGGCGGACTCGGTTTCGACGAGGTGCTGGCGAGTTACTTCGAGCCGCTTGGGATCCCGACCGCGATGGGGTTTCCCATCGGGCACGTGGACGACCAGTGGACCGTCCCGGTCGGGGGCCTGGCCCTGTTGGATGCTGACGCC
>DATAFP010000129.1:0-6068 GCA_036257415.1 Gemmatimonadales bacterium | reverse complement strand
GCGGAACCCGGTGGTGCGCCTGGTCCGCAAGGCGCTGCCGGTTACCTCGGCCTACGACGGGGCGGCGTTCTTCTGCCGCAATCGGCAGCACAAGCTGTTCGCCACCCCGCTTCTGCTCGTGCTGGTGGTGGTGGAATGGTCGGATCTGGTCTTCGCGATCGACAGCATCCCTGCCATCTTCGCGATCACCCGCGATCCTTTTCTGGTCTACAGCTCGAACGTGTTCGCCATCCTGGGGCTCAGGGCGCTATTCTTCGTGCTCGCCGGGATGATAGACAAGTTCGCGTACCTCAAGCCCGGCGTCGCCATCATCCTCGTGGTCGTTGGCGTGAAGATGCTGGCAAGCCCGTGGGTCAAGGTCCCCACCGTCGTGTCGCTTCTGATCGTCGTCGGAATCCTCGCCAGCGCGGTACTGCTGTCACTCAGGCGGACCGCCCGGGAGGAGCGTCTCGCCGCGTAGGCCGTCGCTCACCGCGCCGTCAGTTCTGCTGCCCCGGCACCGTCAGTGTCAGCTCGGCATCATAGGCCAGGAACGGATCCGGACTCTCCTTGAGGCTTCGGTCCCGCACCGCGCAATCGGGCGGCACATCACCGTTGAACACCTGAACGTCATTGACGCGGACTCGCACCGGCCGCGACGGGTCGAGCAGGTCGCGGCGAAGCAGCAGCCGTAGCCGACGGACGCCGGCTGCCTGGAGCCGAATGTCGTTGCCGGGCCCGATTCGCCCCTCGACCGTGGAGGAAGACACGCGACCGAGGAGGCCGGTAACGAGCTGGCGGGCATCCGGGTTGGTGGTGGCGCCTGCCGCCAGCGCGACACCCTCGCGTTCGAGAATCTCCACCCACCCCTGGCGCAAGAACGCGTCGCTCCGGGTCTGGAGATGAACCACTCGCGCCGGCGTCCGCGTGGTGTAGCGCTCGAAGAACGCGAGGGTCAGCCCCTCCTCTCGGCCGATGCCGAGCTCATGGCCCTTCCCTTTGAGATAGTGGGTCTCGACCGGGGCAACGCGCTGGCCGAGCATCTGCACGGTCCTTCGGGTGGTCTCGGGCTCGATGATCTTGTCGTCCTCGCCGTGGAGAAAAGCCAGCGGGAGGGCGAGCGTATTGCGGGGATAGGGACGCTCCTCATCGGGCGTGAACGGCTGGAACACTCCGGCGCCCATCGCGCTCACCGCCGCAGTCAGCTTGTGGGGAAAGAGGGTGGCGTAGTGGAACGTGCCGGTGCCCCCGTTGCTGAGCCCGGTGAGGTAGATCCGCCTGGGATCTACGGCGAACTGCCGCTGCACTTCGTCAATCAGTCCGTCGACCATCACCGCGGACGAGTCCCGCCACCACCACTCACCCGAGTTGGGATAGACCACGAGATACCCGGTTCGTTCGAGCGAGTCGTTCACGATCTGGACCGCCTCGATCGCGCTGCCCGCGTTGCCGGCGAGGTAGATCAGCAAGGGGACCGGTCGTTCGCCACGGTAGTCGTCCGGCACCCGGACCATGTACGGCCAGCCGCGATGCGGGCCGGCGGTGATACCCCGGATGAACGTGCCGACCGGCTGGGGTGGGCGGGAGATGGCGCGGATGCGGGCGTCGACCCACGCCGAGTCCACCGAGCAAAAACCGAGTGTGGCCTCGGTGGACAAGGCCGGCCCCGGCGGCGGTGCGAGTACCGCGCCAGCTGCTTCCCGGACGAAGGCATCCGAATCGGACGCTACCCGTTTGACCAGCGCAGGCGCCCCATCGGGATCGAGGCGGCCGAGCAACCGCACGGCGAGTCGCCGAATTCGCGGATCCGGGTGCTCGAGCCGAGCCGCCACCGACGCGGCGGGCAGTGGCACGCCCCGGCGCCAGGCAAGCGAGAGCACGGCACGCTCCAGCCGTGGCTCCCCGGCGTCCAGCAGCAGCTCCAGCGCTGCCGGGTCGACGGCCAGGGCGTCCTCGATCTGCCACGTGGCGACCACCGCCTCGCGGGTGTCCGCGCTGGCCAGCCACGCATCCGGCGATTCCCCGCGGCGGGCCTCAACCAAGTCGAACCTGACCCGCTCGACGACCTTCTCGAAGTTGGCGCTGGGATATTCGCTGCTCATCTCCAACCGCCGAACCAGCCCGCGCGCCGGACAGAACCAGTAGCGGATCCGAAAGACATCGCCGGGCTCGTCCGCCCGCGGAATCAAGAGGGTGGCGCTGGCGCCGCCGCTCACGCGAAGGCACGACGCGCCGCCGGCGGTGTCCCAGGCCTCCACCTGCCACGAAAAGCCAAGCGGGTTGTCGGCGGTGAAGCGGTCACCCGGACTTACCGGACCGGCAGGCAACGCCACGATCTCGGTGGCGGCCCACAACACCTTGCTGGGCCACTCGCGTACCACGCCGAGCGGCCGGTGGAGCTGCCCGACGCTGTCGACCTCCAGGGCCTGCGCCGTGATCGAGGTGTTCTGGTGCCGGGCGTCGAAGGCCGGGCGGTTTTCAGCCAGGCGGTCGGCGTCGCCCACGCGATAGCGCAGCAGCTCGGCCCGAGTTCGGTTTCTCTGTACCCCGACGACGACGGTACCACCTGGGCCCCGAACGACGACCAGATGGGCAGTCCATTCGGCGCGGGCCGCGGTCTGGATCGGGTCGCCGTACGGGCGGGGCGGCGGTTGCCGCAGTCCGTATGGCTTCCGGTTGTCGATCTCCCGCTCCAGCGTCTGGCGGTAGATGAGATGATCGCCCGGCTTCAGGTCGTAGCGGAGCCGGGCCGAACGCGCGGGGTCCTGCGCGCTCGCCAAAGGCACAGTGAGCGCCGCTGCAAGAAGAAGGAAGCCGATCACGAATGGGGGTGACGCTGCCGATCCGGACTGTTGCACTCTGGATCGCCGCCGGTGCGGTCACGAAGCGGGGCGGACCTCGCGCATTCCCTGCAGCGCGCCGGCGTGCCTTGGGTCGAGCGCTAACGCCCGCTGATATGCCTCGGCAGCCGCGGTTGGATTTCCACGCCGGCGAAAGGCTTCGCCGAGGACGTACTGCGCCTGGGGAGACTGGGGATGCTCGCGTGCGTTCAGCTCGGCCACCGCCGCCGCTCCGGGAAGCTTTCCGTCGCGTGCGAGCGAAATGGCGAGCGCTTCCAGCTCGCGCTCGGTGTCGACGTAGCGGTGTGCCGAGTCTGCGATGAAGCTCTGGTACGCCCGCATCGCCTCCGCCAGATCGCCCTTCACGAGCGGCGCGCGCAACCGCGCCGTCAACGCTTGCCTGGGGTTGTAGGCAAGAGCGGCAGCCAGGGCGGGATCGCGTCCCTTGCGGAACTCATCTGCCGATGCTGCGGCCGCGATCGCCGGCCCGGTCCACTGACGTCGGTCCCGCGGGTCGAGATCCTGCCACCACACGGTCGACACGTGGAACGTCAGGCCGCTCCGAGGCAGCGTGACCGGGACCGCGTCGCCATACATGTTTGGGCGGCTGCCGGTCGGTTCGCCGATGAAGATCGTGTTGGTGTAGCGCTCGAGCGCATTTGCCAGGTTCTGCGCCGCGGAAAACGTCGTCGGCCCAATCAGGGTAAAGAAACGGTCGGGCCGCGACAGCGTGGCGGAGCCCAGGACGGCGCGGATCACGCCAGCATTCAGGGTGTTGTCGCCGCCCCCATTCAGACGGAGATCAAGCACGAAGCGGTCGACCGGCCGGCCGCGAGCGAACCGGGCGACGCGTTGGAAGAAGTCGGCGACCGATTCCGTGTCGGCATCGGCGATCTGGTTGAACTGCACATAGAGGGTTCGCGAATCCCGGAGATGCTCCAGCCAGAACGCCGCATCGGGGTGGCGTAGCCAGAGCGGCGTCCTGGTGGGCAGCACCCGGCGCCACCGTTCGCCCCAAATCAGGCCGCCTGCCCCGTTCGGCCGCCCGAGGGTCGAGGGGCGGAGCTCGACTGTCGTATCCCGTCCGCCCCGCTCAATCGTGATCACGACCCGACCCTGGTTGTCCGCGATGCCGAGCGCGCGAAGCACCTCGGGTCTGGCAAGGAGCGGCGGCGTCCAGCGCCGCACCCACATAGGATTCTCGCGGCTCACCAGCGCGCCGACCGTGTCCATCGCCTGATCCGCCGTCAGCCGGCCGATGCGCTTGACTCGGCCGCCCAAGAGGGCCGCGCTCGCGCTGTCGGTGCCCTGGACATAGAGCCCGTCCGTGAACTGGTAATACACCACTGGATAGCTGCCGAAGTTGGCGCCCGACTCGGCCGACGTCGGGGCGAGATAGGTGTGCCCATCCCCCAGCAGGGCGACCAGCTTGGCGAACTCGACGATGATCTGCTCCCGGCTAAGGCTGGGGATGCTGGCATCGAGCGCGGCGACCGCGCCATCGAAGCGCGCTTTGGGGATCCGGTGATACGGGTTGGGATGGATTCGCTCGATCTCGGCGACGAGCCGGCGCAGGTCGCCCCGCCACTCGGCAGCGGACAGGGAGTCGGTCGGGCCGGCAATGAGGTGGGTGGCGAGGACCACGGCGGCGAGGACCATGCCAATAGGATAGCCTGGGCGCGGACGGGGTTGTCGGACCCATCCGCGCCGGTCCTGCTGCAGCTCACGCTGCTCACCGACGATCAGCTTCGCGCTGCCGTCCGCTCGGTCGATCCGCTCGCCCGCTGAGCTGCTGACCAGTCGACGCCCTGACCCACCCGGGGTAGGTTCCGTCACCCCATGGCCATCAAACGCTTCCTCCCCCGCCTCGGCCTCGACCGCCCCGAGCTTCGCGCGTGGGCGATGTACGACTGGGCGCTCTCCGCCATGCAAGTCGGGATCATGACCGCGATCTTCCCGATCTACTTCGTGAAGGTGGTGGGTGCCGGACTGCCCGAGGGCAAGCCGTCGGAGTACCTCGGCTACGCCAACAGCGTCGCGCTCGGGCTGGCGGCGATCCTCTCCCCGATTCTCGGCGCGGTGGCGGACTATCGCGCCGCGAAGAAGCGGTTCCTGCTCGCGTTTCTTCTGGTCGGCGTCCTCGCTACCGCCGGCATGTGGTTCATCCAGCGGGGCGACCTCACGCTGGCCTCGACGCTGTTCGTGCTCAGCATGATCGGCGCCAGCGGCAGCGTGGTCTTCTATGAGTCGTTGTTGCCCCACATCGCCCGGCCGGGGGAGATCGACCGGGTATCCACGGCGGGCTACGCCCTGGGGTACATCGGCGGCGGCCTGCTGCTCACGGTGAACCTGGCCTGGATCCAGAAGCCGGAGTTGTTCGGCCTGCCGAGCGGGCCGGACCTCTCCGATTCGGCCGCCACCCTGCCGGTGCGACTCGCGTTTCTCACGGTGGCCGCCTGGTGGGCCCTGTTCTCGATACCGTTGTTTCGCCGGGTGCCGGAGCCGCCGGCGCGGCTCGAGCCGGACGAACGGCGCGGCGAGAACCCGATCCGGATGGCGTTCGTCCGCCTGGCCGAGACCTTCCACGAGCTCCGTGGCTACCGGCAGGCGTTCCTGCTGCTGCTCGCGTTCCTCATTTACAACGATGGGATCCAGACCATCATCAAGATGGCGACCGCGTACGGCACCGAGATCGGCATCGGGCAGGGCTCGCTGATCGCGGCGATCCTGCTGGTGCAGTTCGTGGGCGTGCCGTTCGCGTTCCTCTTCGGGATGCTCGCCGGCCGGATCGGGGCGAAGCGGGCGATCTTCGTGGGTCTGGTGGTGTACACGCTTATCAGCGTCGTCGGATACTACATGCGTACCGCGGCCCACTTCTTCATCCTCGCGACCCTGGTCGGCACGGTGCAGGGCGGGACGCAGGCACTCAGCCGGTCGCTGTTCGCGAGCATGATCCCGCCGCACAAGTCGGGCGAGTTCTTCGGATTCTTCAGCGTGTTCGAGAAGTTCGCCGGAATTCTTGGGCCGCTCTTTTTCGCGTGGGCGATCGCGCTCACGGGATCGAGCCGGGTGGCGATCCTGTCGGTGATCGGTTTCTTCGCGGTGGGTGCGGCGATTCTCGCCCTGGTGGATGTGGAGGCGGGGAGAAAGGCGGCGCGGGAGGCGGAAGCACTGGTGGCCGCTACCGGCTGAGCCCGGCATCGCGAGCACCATGCCGGTCGACTGGTTCAGTCATGCGCCATTCCAGGT
>DATAFP010000127.1:0-4094 GCA_036257415.1 Gemmatimonadales bacterium | reverse complement strand
CTCCATCACCTCCCCATAGACGTCGAGCTGCAGCTGACCCACCGCGCCGTTACCTACTCGGACCGGCTGTGAGCCGTAGTAACCCGTGAGATGGTCGAGCTGCCGCTCGATGAGGTCGCGCCGCCCGTCGATCCCGTACATGATCTGCAGGTGTCCGCCGCCCTCATGGCGACAGACCTTCTTCAGGAACCGCATGAACGCGTCGGCTTCCCTCTGATGGCCCACGGCGGCCAGCGCGGCGAGCGTGAATGCTGCGTCGCGGAGCCAGACGAAGCGGTAATCCCAGTTGCGGCTCCCTCCGATCGTCTCGGGCACCGACGTCGTGGGGGCCGCGATGATGGCGCCGGTTTCGACGTGCGTAAGCAGCTTGAGCGCGAGGGCCGACCGCTTGACCATGGTTCGCCAGGGACCGGTGTATTTCACGCCGGCCGACCACTGCTGCCAGAACGCCTCAGTGACCTCGAGCTTGAGCGCGCTCTCGTAGCGATCCACCGGATGGATGTCGTCATCGTCATATCGGAGCACCAGCCAGCGCTCGTCCCCGCGCTCGATGTCGAACTCGGTGACCGCGGCCGACTGGGCGATGGACCACTGAAAGGGCTGGGCGCTGGCCAATGTGAGCACCTGGTCGGTTCGGTCGCTTGCAAAGACCCCCGCGTTGAGACTCTCGAGCCGCGTGGTGCGCGCCGCGTACTCGAATCGGGGCATGAAGACGATGCGGACCCGCACCCGCCCGCGAGTGCAGCGGACCCGGCGGTGGATCTCGGGATGCTGGCCCCGGGGTCGCCCGTCTTCGCTCACCGGCATGAAGTCGGTGACCGTCATGACGCCGCCGTCGGTCGTGAACGTCGTCTCCAGGATATTGGTGCGCGGAAGGTACCGCTGGGTCGACGTGCACGGGCCGGCGGGACGGATGGAGAACGCCCCGCCGCGCTCGGGGTCGAGCAGCGCGCCAAAAACGCTGCCGCTGTCGAATCGCGGCAGGCAGCACCAATCGATGGCGCCGTCGAGACCGACGAGCGCCGCGGTGCGCATGTCTCCGATCAAACCGTAGCCGGAGATCGGCTGCTGGCTCACGAAGTTCGCTCCTGCATCGCGGGTAAATTAGCAGGAGCCGCCCTGCACCTTGCATCGCCCCTCGGGTTCACCAACCTTTCAGCGACTTTTCATCCCGAGCCAGCATGTCCGTTCGCGTTTTCACCGCCCCGCCGGTGCTCGCGCTCGCCTTGCTTCTAGCAGCCTGCCGGCCCGAGCCACGCGCCGATCTGGTGCCGGTGTTCACCGCCCAGTTCCATAGGTCGGCCGCCGACTGGAACCGGGGCGACCTCGACGGATTCATGGCCGACTACGCCCGCGACAGCCTTACCGGCTTCGTGTCGGCCGGGCGGGTAGAAAGGGGATACGACTGGATCCGCGCCCACTACGCCCCACGCTTCCGGGAAGGCGCGCGGCGCGACAGCCTCCGGTTCGAGAACGTGCAGGCGAGGCCGCTGGGCCGTGACTTCGCGCTCGTCACCGCCCGCTACGTGCTCGCGCGCGACGGCGCCACCGTGTCGAGCGGTCCCTTCACGCTGGTGATGCAACGGCAGGCTGATGGCTGGAAAATTCTCCACGACCATACGTCGAGCGATCCGCGGTAGCGCGGTTTCGTTCATCGCCGTCCTGACGGCGTGTGGCGAGAAGCCTCCTACCGGGGTGGCGCTCGTCGGCGCGACGCTGCTCGACGGACGCGGTGGCCCGCCGCGAACCGACGCTGTAGTGGTGGTGCGTGGTGCCCGCATCGAGGCGGTAACCTCAAAAGCCGGCTTCTCTCTTCCCGACCGCACCACTCAGATCGATGTCACCGGGAGATGGGTCATACCCGGTCTGATCGACTCGCACGGCCATGTGGCCCAGTGGGCGCTGCCTCGTTACCTCGCGTGGGGGGTGACCACCGTGCGCGATGTGCACGGGGCACAGGACAGCATTCTCAGCCTCCGGCGCCGCGCCGCGGCGGGCCAGCTTCCGGGTCCGCGGATCTATTCGGCCGGTGCGATGATCGACGGCCGCCCAACGACCTACGCCGATGCCATTGGCGTGGATGACGCGTCGGACGCGCGCAAAGCGGTGGACCGCTTGTCGGTGGCAGGCGCCGACTTCATCAAGGTGTACACCCGGATCGACGCACCGCTCCTCCGCGCCATCGTAGACGAGGCGAACACGTTCAACCTGAAGGTGACCGGGCACCTCGGGCTCACCGACGCGCTCACCGCCGCCGAGGCCGGCATCGGCGCCATTGAGCACCTGAGTGGCGTGCCCGAAGCCGCAGGCGATGCAGCTGCGTTCTACAGCGCCCACTATCGCGGGTTCTGGCCTGGCTGGACCGCGTTCGAGCGCGGGTGGGTGGGCCTCGATTCAGCGACGCTGGGGCGGGTGGCCCAGGGGCTGGCGGGACAGCAAGTGGTGATCATCCCCACCCTCGTGCTGCACGAGACGTTCGGCCGGCTGGACGATTCGGCGGTCACCGGGCAGCCGGAACTCTCGGCGGTGCCCCGCGCGGAGCAGGACCGCTGGGACGTGCGCGGCATGATCGGACGGGCGGGCTGGACCGCGGCGGATCTCGCGGCGTTTCGGCAGGCCCGGCCGAATCAGGATCGCTTCGTTCGCGAGTTCAAGCGGGCGGGCGGCATGATCGCGGCCGGCACCGATGCCTCCAACCAGCTGCTCATCCCGGGCTTCAGCGAGCATCGCGAGCTGGAGCTGCTGGTCCGGGCCGGGCTGACCCCCGCGGAGGCTCTCGCCGCGGCAACCACCGCGGGTGCCGCGCTGCTCGGCACTGATTCGCTCGGCGTGATCACTCCGGGCAAGGCCGCTGATCTGGTGGTGATCGGCGCCGATCCGCTGGCCGACATCCGAAATACCCGCAAGGTCGAGTGGGTGATGGTGCGCGGCAAGCTGATGTCGGCGGATTCAATCAGGGCAGCTTGGTGACGGAACACGAGAGACAAGAGACGAGAGACAGGAGGGCGGCCGCTGGCCAGGAGCGCTGGTTCGGCTGTAAGCTTCGACCACGGCGCACCTCTCGTCGCTTGTCTCTTGTCTCTTGTCTCTAGTCTCTACTATGACCGACACCCCTCGCGACCAGTCTCCGCGTATTCGGCTCACGTCGCTGTCCCACGGCGCCGGCTGAGCCTGCAAACTCGGCGAGCGCGAGCTGGCGCAGGTTCTGCGCCTTTTGCCCCCGGTCGAGGACCCCCGCGTCCTCGTTGACGCCGCGACGGGCGATGACGCGGCGGTCGTCCGCTTCACGGAAGCCCGCGCGCTCGTGGCGACGGTAGACTTCCTCACGCCCATCGTGGACGATCCCGCCGCGTGGGGTGCGATCGCCGCCGCGAATGCGCTGAGCGACGTGTACGCCATGGGCGGGACCCCGATTTTCGCCCTCAATCTCGTCGGCTGGCCGCGCGACACCCTGCCGCTCGAGGTATTGGGAGAAGTGTTGAAGGGCGGCGCGGAGACGGCGGCGCGGGCGGGATGCCTGATCGTGGGCGGTCATTCGATCGACGACCCAGAGCCCAAGTACGGCATGGCGGTCATCGGAGAAGTGCACCCCGACCGGATGCTCACGAATGCCGGCGGATGCGCCGGCGACGCCCTGGTACTGACCAAGCCGCTGGGGACCGGCATCCTGGCGACCGCGCTCAAGCGCGACGCGCTCCTGGAAGCGGGGATGGCCGAAGCGGTCCGCTCGATGATCTTCTTGAATGCCGCGGCTTCGCAGGCGGCTCTCAAGGTAGGGGTGAGTGCGGCCACCGACGTGACCGGGTTCGGCCTGCTCGGGCACTTGCTCAAGATCTGCGACGCGAGCCGGGTCGGCGCGGAGATCGCCTTCGACACTCTCCCCATTCTGCCTCATGCCCGCAACCTCGCCGCCCGCGGATTCATCCCCGGCGGCACCCGACGGAATCTCGAGGCCGCCGAGGGGCGGGTTTCGTGGACCGACGAGCTGACTGAGACCGACCGCTGGCTCACGGTGGACGCCCAGACCTCGGGCGGGCTGCTCATCGCGGTGCCGCCGGAGAACGAGGCAGCGTTACACGCAGCGCTGGTGGAGG
>DATAFP010000078.1:0-6611 GCA_036257415.1 Gemmatimonadales bacterium | reverse complement strand
GGTGGTTTCGCTGATCCTCGCCTGCCCGTGTGGGATGCCTCCGGCCGCAATGGGGACAGCGTAAGAGCTGGACCGGCCGCGGGCAGTCGCTGCATGACTTCAGACTCATCAGGGTCCACTCGGAGCTTCGGCTGTGGCAGGCTGCACGCCGCACAACGCCTGGACCCGCTGTAGAAGCACCTGCGGCGCGAAAGGCTTCTGGAGGAAGTGCCCCAGGCGATCGTCGATCTCGAGCTGCATAGCGTGGTCCGGCGAACCGGAGAGGTAGAGAACCGGGAGGGCCGGCAAACGCTCGGCCACGTGTTTGCCGAGCTCGACGCCGCCCATCGGGGCCATCTTCAGATCGGTCACGACGACAAGGGGGCGGATCTCTGGTCTGCCGAGGCGCTTGAGCGCGCTGGCTCCATCGTGCGCCCGCCAAACCTCGTAGCCGGCCCCTTCGAGGATGCGGGCGTACAGCATGAGCAACAGCGGCTCGTCGTCCACGACCAGTACAACCGGGCGGCGGCTAGCAGGATCGGGCACATGGGTATGCTAGACGGGTGGGCGTCTACCGGAGCAACACCCGCGTATCGGTTCTGAAACGAAGCGGCGTCGAAGACGCCCCGCGCGAAGCTGGCGGTGGGTGGAAGGTGCTCTCAGCCAACGGCGGCTCGACCAGCGTCGGTCATTTCGACGGTGACCGACGCATAGTTGGTGCTGCCGCGCAGGCCGATCGCCCGGCTGCCCCGCCGGTCAATAGCGACCAGGCCCTTTGCTTCGAGCGACTCAAGCACGCTCACCACATGTCGATTGAATGCAGCGTACGCGCTGCGACTGATTCCGTCAGGTCGAAACCGGTGGCGACCGCCTACGAAGCCAAGCTGGCGAAGCAGCGAATGCTCCGCGCGGGTCAAGTCCATGCTGAACGCCACGGCGAGCGTTGTAGTCAATGTTGAGCGGTGGTCTACTGGATGCTTTGCGCCCCATCACAGAGCACCCGTGCCTTTTGCACTAACTCTGACGGGCGAAATGGCTTCGCTAGCCAATACTGCTCCAGCTCGGTGGGGGAGAGAACCTCGTCGAGGTCCCTGCATGCCAGGCATCACAATGTCGGTAATGACCAGGCGGATCTCGGAGCCGCCGCCGGGCGCTTGCAGGTGCGCCAAGGCCTCCACGGCATCGCCAGCTTCGAGCACATCGAAGCCGGCATCCACCAGGACGCGGGCGCTCAACGCCCGGACCTGCGGCTCGTCATCAACAACCAGCACGGTGGGACCCTGCCCGCTGCCCACGGAGGTCCAGTTTGTAGGGGGTACGGGATACGCCACAGACTACAGTGGGAAGCGCAAGAGGGCTGCGCCGCGTTGCGAAGCTACGGCATCCCCGACGGCGCGGTCAGCAGACAGCCGGGCGATTCAATGCACCGCTGGGAGTCGGATCGCGAACGTAGTGCGCCCCGGCGCTGAATCGACCTGAATATCACCCCCATGGCGCAGAACGATGCGCTTCGCGATCTCGAGGCCGAGCCCGGTGCCCTTGCCGGCTTCCTTGGTGGTGAAGAACGGGTCGAAGATCCGGCTTCGCACATCGGCTGGGATACCAGGCCCGGAATCCGTGATCTGCACTGCCACACCGCCGTTCGCCCGGCTGGTGCGGATCACGACGGTACCGCCCTCCGCGGCGACCGCATCGGCCGCGTTGTCCAGTAGGTTGGTCCAGAGCTGGCTCAGCTCGGTGCCGTAGGTCCGGATCTTGGGGAGGGAACGATCGTACTCCCGCTGCAGCCGTACGCGTGACTGCTTGAGCTTGTGCCCGAGGATCGTGAGGCTGCTCTCGATGCTATCGTGCACGTCGATCTCGCGGACCGTGCTCGTGTCCATGTGCGAGTAGCCTTTTACTGCCCGCACCAGCTCCGTAATACGGCTCGTACTCTGCCCAGCCTCCTCGAGCAGCTGACGCACTAGTACGATCCGCTCGGTCCAGGCCAGCGCGTCCGCCACCACAGCGACGTCGCGTCCCCCCGCCAGGCGGTCCAGCTCGGCCGACCCCAGCCCGCGGTCCACCAGCAGCGGGGCGACCTCCCATGGTCGCTCGATGGCGAAGCGCTCGAGCCACTCAGCGACAGCCTCTTCGCGCTCGCTCCGCTCTAGCGGATCGAGCTCCTTCGCGCCGGCGCGAACACAGCAGGTGGCGCTGTCGAGGCGCTCCAATAACTCGGCGTCTTCGGGCGTCCATGGATGCATCGCGAGGCGGCGGCCGAGCGGCCCCAGCTGGCTAATGTGTTCCCCGAGCAAGGCGAGCGCGCGGCTTGCCGCGGCCGCGGGATTCTTGAGCTCGTGCACCAGCCCGGCCGCCAGCGTGCCGAGCCCGACCATTCGCTCCCGCTCGGTGAGGAACCGCGCGACCTTCTGGACCCGGGCGGCCATCGTGCGCAGGACCGTTTCCATCACCGCCGGGCAGCGGCGGATCAGCGCGAGGAAGGTATCGCCCGGGATCCGAAGCAGCCGCGCGTCACCGCTGGCGTGGGCCCGGTGCCCTGCGGGCGCCCCCGTCAGCAGCGAGATCTCGCCGAGGAACACCCCTGGATGGAGCTGATCCGCAACCACCTCGTCGCCGCCGAGTGTCTTGGTGATGACCAGCTCGCCCTCGAGGAGCACCCAAACCGCGTCGGCCCGGTCGACTTCGGTGAAAAGCGGCTCACCCGGCGCGAGCCGTACTTCAGACGAGGCGGCAAGGAGCTCGTCGAGCTCCGCGTCGGAGCAGGTGCGGAGGAGGTCGGTCTCCTTGAGCGCCGCACGCTCCATCAGCCCTCCGCCAGGAACCGGTGGGTGAACTGCACCGCGATCGACCCCTCGCCGACCGCCGATGCGACCCGCTTGACCGATTGGTGCCGTACGTCTCCCGCGGCGAACACGCCCGGCGTGCTGGTCTCGAGCAGATACGGCTCCCGCTCCAGCGGCCAACCTTTGGGACGACCGTCGCGGCGGGGCAGGTCGGGACCAGTGAGCACGAAACCGTGCTCGTCCCGGAGCACCAGGTTGCCCAGCCACTCGGTCCGCGGCTCGGCGCCGATGAAGACGAACAGCGCGGACGCGGCGACGGTACGTTTTTCTTCCCCGCACGCGATGGTGATCGCCTTCAGCCGCTCCCCGCCGCTCACTCCCGTGAGCCGGGTTCCGATGAGGACGGCGATGTTGGGCATGTCAGCGATCTGATCGATCAGGTAGCGCGACATGGTGGCGTCGAGCGATGGTCCGCGGCACAGGATGGTGACCTGCCTGGCATAGCGCGCGAAGTGCATCGCGGCCTGGCCCGCCGAGTTACCGGCACCAATGAGAAACACGTCTTCGTCGCGGCACGACAGCGCCTCCGTCATCGCGGCGCCGTAATAGATTCCGGCACCGGTCAGCGTGTCGGCGCCGGGCACGTCGAGGCGGCGGTAGGTAACGCCCGTAGTCACCAGCAGCACCCGGCAGGAGATCTCGGTTCCGTCGGCCAGCGTCAGCACCCGATAAGCGCCTTCAGCCCGAACGCTCTTCGCCTCCTGTGGGGTGAGGATCTCCACGCCGAACTTCCTTGCCTGTGCTACCGCGCGCCGCGCCAGGTCCGCGCCGGTGAGCCCCGCTGGAAATCCGAGATAGTTCTCGATGTTCGAGCTGGTACCCGCCTGTCCGCCGGGCGCCGCACCCTCCACCAGCAACGTGCGGAGCCCTTCCGACGCGCCGTAGACACCGGCCGCGAGCCCGGCCGGACCGCCGCCCACCACCACCAGGTCGTAGAACGGCTTCTCCGCACGGGTCCTGAGGCCAATCCGCTCGCCCAGATCCCGAAGCTCCGGGTTGTCGAGATGCTCGCCGTCGGGGAAGAGCACCGCCGGGAGCGTCACCTTGTCCGGGCCGCCGAGTGCGTCGAGCAGCTCCACCGCCTCCGGAGTAGCGTCCGCGTCGAGCCATCGGAACGGGACCAGATTGCGTCCCAGGAAGTCGCGGACCGCGTGCGCCTTGGGGGAATACCGGTTGCCGATGACCCGGATGCCGTCGCTGCTCGGGCGAAAGACCGCACGCCAATCTTCCAGCAGGTCATCCAAATACGGATAGAGCTGCTCCTCAGGTGGGTCCCACGGCTTCATCAGGTAGTAGTGAATCCGGACCTGGTTGATGGCCCGGATGGCGGCGTCGGTGTCGGCGTAGGCCGTGAGTAGCACCCGACGGGCATCGGGCGCGAGCGCGCGGGCCTTCTCCAGGAACTCGACGCCGGTCATCTCGGGCATGCGCTGGTCGGAGAGCAACAGCGCGATCGGATCGCCCCGGACCTTGAGCCGTTCGAGCAGCTCGAGCGCCGCTCTTCCGGATTCGGCTCGCATCACCCGATAATCGTGGCCGTAGCGGCGCCGGAGATCCCGCTCGATGGCGCGCACCACCTCTGGATCGTCGTCCACGCCAAGCAACACCGGCTTGGTGGGAGCCGGCGCGGCCGCCGGCGCGGCCGCGGGACCTGCCTGCGGCCCGGTCATACCACGTGCGAGACCAGGCCACCGACCGGCAATCGCACCGTCACACAGGTCTCTCCGGTCTCACAGGTCAGGTCGATCTGGCCGCCGTGCTCGTCGACGATGATTCGGTGTGCGATGTCGAGGCCCAGCCCGGTGTGGCGCCCGGGCCGAGTGGTGAAGAACGGCTCCCAGATCCGTTCCTGGAGCTCGGGTGGCACGCCGGGACCGTTGTCAGCTACTTCCACGATGACTCGATCCAACTCGCCGCGGGTGCCCACCCTAATCCTCCCCGTGCCGGACTCGACTGCCTCCATGGCGTTCGCCAGAAGCTGAGCCCATACCTCGTTCAGACTTCCGGGGTAACCGCGAACCGGCGAGAGTGGTTCCGCGTACTCCCGGGAAACCGCGACGCCCTTGTCGGCCAGGCGTCCGGCGTACAGGGCGAGGGTACTGTCGAGGCCGACTCGAACGTCGACCGGCACCACATCCTGGACCCGGTCCATCTGGGTGTGCTCCTTGGCCGCTTCGACCAACGCCGCGATGCGGCTGGTCGCGTGCTGCGCCGTGGCGAGCGCGGCCGCCGCGGACAGATGGGCTTCCAGATAATCGAGGGCGATCGGACGCGCCTCGGCCGACAGCCGGGCCAGCACCGGGTCGAGCTCGTCCGGTCCGAGCCGCGCATCCACCAGCGTTCCGGCCGCGACCCAGGGCTCGCTCACCCCCAGTTGAAGGAGCCAGTCTGCCATGCGCTCCTCGGCGTCGCTCCGGTCGAGCGGGTCGACGCCCTGCGCTTCGCGCCGGTTGCGAATGCCGAGGTCACGCAGACGGTCGAGGTCGGCGAAGACGCCGGGATCCACATCGGTGCAGGCCAGCGCGCCGGCAAGCCGGCTCAGCCGGTCGACCCGATCCCGAGCCTCGGCGGTGCCGCGGCGCGCGGCCGAAGCGGGGTTGTTCAGCTCGTGCGCTAGACCGGCTGCGAATCGGCCGAGCGCCAGACGCTTTTCACCCTGCTCGGCCAGGCGGGCAAAGCGCCGCACCCGATCGATGAGAACGCCGACCAACGGCGCCTCCAGCGTCGGGATCCGCTGGAACAAATCCGGAAAGCGTTCCACCGGGATGGACAGCATCCGGGTCCGGACGAGGGCCACCGCCGCCCGGGTGTACGTGGCCATCCGGGAAAAGGGCAGGACGCCGGTGATGTCACCGGCCCGGGCGTAGAAAGTCGGCGCACTGGGCTGCCCCGGTGGCTGCCGCGCCTCGATCATGCCTTCCAGCATGATCACCATCGCGTCGGCCCGCTCGCCGGGGCGGATGACCGCCTCGCCGGCCTCGGCGACACGCTCGATGCCGAGCTCGGCCAGCCAGCCGAGTTGGTCGTCCGTGAGGTTGGCGAGAAGGGGGACGCGCCGGAGGTCGTCGATGAGGGAAGGGGACATGCCCGCTAATTATACGCAAGGCCCGATCAGCCGCACCGTGCCGGCCGCAGGAAGTGCCCGAGGAGCAAAGCCCCGTCAGCGTAGCCGACGGGGCTTCACGTTCCGGCGATCGGGGCGCCCGGATTTGAACCGGGGACCTCCTGCTCCCGAAGCAGCGCCCTGGAGGTGCAAGGTAGGCACCCCTACGAGAAATCAACGGCTTACGCGCGCGGGTGCGTGCATATTGCGCTAGATTTCTGCCCTAGTTTGTGACAATCCATGTGACAAAGATCCGGCCCGCCGTTCCGGGCGTGGGCGCGTCAACCTGGCACGGAGATACGGCTGCGCTCCTTCGTGGAAAGCGAATCGTAGAGTACCAGTTAGGCGGGCGCACCGGAGTCCGCATGCGTGTAGATACCGAAGCACCAGCGAACCGCGGCGTCCTGGATTACTTCTCCGACTCCGGCGAGTGGCGATCCCAGCTGCTTGCACCCGCCGGGGCGCTGGCGGCGTCCCGCGCGCGGTTCGGGTCCCACCCTGCCATCGTCGAGTATCTCTGGGACCGGATTGCACCACAGTTTCGGACCGACTGCCGCGCCGTGGTGTACGGCACCCCCGCCCTCGTCGCTCCGCAGCGCGGTTTGTTGTTCGCGGTTCCACTCGACACAGAGTATGGGCTCCGTCTGCCGCCGCCGGCGTTCGCGCTAGCTCGTGCCGCGGGA
>DATAFP010000071.1:0-12537 GCA_036257415.1 Gemmatimonadales bacterium | reverse complement strand
CAAGCATGAAGTCGAGCGCCGGCCCCAGCGCGGCGATGACTACGTCGATCCTCTTGCCCGCGTACTTCCCGCGAAGGTAGTCCTTGAGGAGGAGCGGGTAGCGGTCCGACTGGAAACGGGATAGGTCCATCGCCTCGCGATATACCTCGACCCCGCCCAAGCCCGCCCTCAACGTCCGAACCAGACGCGCGTCGAGAATGGCCAGCCCTGGCAGGTCGGTACGCTCGTCGTACAGCAGCACGACGCGGCGCACCTGCGCTGCCGCGGGCGCGGGGAGACCCACGAACAGCAGGACCGGGCACGCCAGGCCCCAGCGGAAAGAGCACTTCATGAGCTCAACCCACGCATCAACAAACTCGCGGCCCCCCACCCGAGCCAGGTTGCAGAACCTGCGGTGAGTCAACAACTTTCGGCGCTCTGGCGTGGTGGCCGAGTGGTTTAAGGCAGCGGTCTTGAAAACCGCCGACCGGGCAACCGGTCCGTGAGTTCGAATCTCACCCACGCCGTTTCCTCCTGCAAAGCCCGCCCTCAGCCGCCGATCAATGCCCGGACCTTCGCCGCGAGGTCATCCTGGGTGAACGGCTTGGTCAGGAACGGCGCGGACGGTTCCAGCAGGCCGCTCTGGAAGATCTCCGACGCAAATCCCGACATGTAGAGCACCGGCTTCCCCGGCCACCGAGCCGCAATCTGGCGGCCGAGCTCGCCGCCGTTCATCCCCGGCATCTTGACGTCCGTGAGCACGAGGTCGATCGCCGACGGGTCCTGTTCCAGGGTCGCGAGCGCCTCGCGCGCGTGACCGGCCTGAACCGAGCGGTACCCGGTGTACGTGAGCATCCGCGACGCGAGCTGCCGCACCGGCTCCTCATCATCTACCACCAACACCATGAACCCGCCTGGTGGGCGGACGAACGACCCTGCTGCCGGCTTCTTTACCATGAAGCGTCCACGAGCCTCTATCCCGATGGCGTTGTGTGCGCGGGGAACATAGAGACCGTCGCGAAGAACGGGCAAGCCTCGCCGCCTGCGCGCGGCGGGGTTGCGGCAGCCCCGGCTGGGTGCGAATTTCCGCTCGCGTTCGCACGACCCCCGCGTCGCAGCGCGATCGCATGGAGTGGTGGCCGAGTGGCTGAAGGCACCGGTTTGCTAAACCGGCATAGGGGTAACAACCCCTATCGAGGGTTCGAATCCCTCCCGCTCCGTGTACCGCAGTGAGCAGTGAGCAGTGAGCGGTCAGCAGTGAGAGGCACACCGCCGGGCCTCGGCCTGCTGCTCACCAGTCACTGCTCACTGCTCACTTTGCGAAGGTCCGCGCTTGGCTCCCTCGGCCCCCGTCCGCGTCCGTTTCGCGCCATCGCCCACCGGCTATCTCCACGTCGGCGGCGCGCGCACGGCGCTGTTCAACTGGCTCTTCGCCCGGCACACGGGTGGACGCTTCATCCTGCGGATCGAGGACACCGACCGGGAGCGCAGCACCGAGGCGCACACCCGGGTCATTCTCGACGGGCTCCGGTGGCTCGGGGTCACCTGGGACGAGGGACCGTATTTCCAGGGCGCGTATGGCGATCGCCATCGGGCCGACGCCGAGCGGCTGCTCGCCGAGGGCAAGGCGTATCGTTGCTTCTGCACCAAGGAGGAGCTGGACGCCCGTCGCGCCGAGGCGGAGGCGACCGGCGTCGGATTCCGCTATGACCGGCGCTGTTTCCGGCTTTCGCCCGACGAGATCGCGGCCCGGCTCGAGGCGGGCCGGGCGTTCACCATCCGCTTCCTGGTGCCGGATGAGGAGATCGCGTGGGACGATGCCGTGCACGGCCGGATCAGCTTCCACAGCCAGGAGCTCGACGACTTCGTCATTCTCCGAAGCGACGGCTCGGCGATCTACAATCTGGCGGTCGTGTCGGACGACATCGACATGCGGATCACCCACGTGATCCGCGGCGACGATCACGTCTCCAACACACCCAAGCAGATTCTGCTCTACCGGGCGCTCGGCCGGCCCACGCCGATCTTCGCGCATGTCCCCATGATCCTCGGCGCCGACGGGAAGAAGCTCTCCAAGCGTCATGGCGCTACGGCGGTCGGAGACTATCAGGATCAGGGAATCTTCCCCGCCGCCATGCGCAACTTTCTCGCGCTGCTCGGCTGGTCCCCCGGTGGAGACCGCGAGATCATCCCCGAGCACGAAATGATCGAGCTGTTCTCGCTCGAGGCGATCCAGAGCAAGCCGGCGGTGTTCGACACCGCAAAGCTCGAGTGGATGAACGGCCAGTATCTCTCGGCCACACCGGCGGCGGAGCTCCGCCCGGCCGTGGAGCGCGAGCTCGAGCGGCTCGGGGTTGCAACCGGCGGTCGGGACCTGCTGGCGCTGATCGATTCCGCCAAGGCCCGCTCGCGCACCATCGTCCATCTCGCGGAGCAGGTCGCGGTCCGGCTGGATGCCGGCCGAGTCCGGCGCGACGAGAGGGCGGAGCAGCTCCTTCGCAAGATGGGCGCCCGGTTCGGAACCAGTGTGGCCCTCGCGCACCGGACGCTCGAACCGGTCGAGCCCGCCCGCTGGACCGCACCGGTGCTGCTGGATCGGCTCAAGGGCGCCGCGGAGGCCAACTCGATCAAGCTCGGCGACCTGCTCCAGCCGGTGCGGGTCGTGCTCACGGGGTCTACTGTCTCGGAGCCGGTGAACGAGCTCCTGGCGGTCGTGGGTCGAGACGAAAGTCTGCGTCGTCTGGGTGGGTGGAACGGAGAACACGAGTGAGGCGGAGCGCGGCGGCGCTCGTCCTCCTCATCGCTAGCGTACTCTCAGGCTGCTCGTCCGGACCGCCACCAGTTACTGCTCCCGAGCCGGCGCCGCCAAAGCCCGAACCGGCTCCAATCCCGGCACCTGCGCCGCCACCCCCGCCCATTCCGAGTCCAGTCGCACGACCCGCGCGTCTGCCCGTCCGGCTCGCGTTCGTGGGCGACATCAATCTCGGAACCAGCACCCTGCCGGACGGCGTTCCGCCGGACAGCGGTCGCGCGTTTCTCACGGCCGCCCGTCCGTTCCTCGCCGGGGACCTTGTCATCGGGAACCTCGAAGGCGTTCTGGCGGACACCGGCACCAGCGAGAAGTGCGTGGAGCGCACTCCCCCGCGCCCGGTGAAACGCTCCCGGGCGCACCGGATTCCGCCGGATACCGCTCGCTCCCGCCCGGGCTGTTATGCGTTCCTCACGCCAACTTACCTCGCGCCACGGCTCCGCGAGGCGGGCTTCACCCATCTCGGGCTCGCGAACAACCACGCCCACGATTACGGGGTCGAAGGCCGTCATTCCACCGAGCGCACCCTCGCTTCGCTCGGCCTCGCGTGGTACGGCCCGCTGGGGCAGATCGCGATCGATACCCTGAACCGCGGCGACAGTGCGACGGTGATCGGTCTGGTCGGCTTTGCCACCTACCCGCACTCCTACGATCTGCTCGACATCCCACGCAGCGTGGCAGTGGTGGACTCGGTGCGCCGGCTGACCGACATCGTCGTCGTCACCTTTCACGGCGGGAGTGAAGGGATCGAGGCGACGCGGGTGGGCCCCGGCCCCGAATTCCTGGGAAAGGAGCCGCGTGGCGATCTCAGGGCATGGGCCCACGCGGTGGTCGATGCCGGTGCCGCGCTCGTCATCGGCCACGGGCCGCACGTGCTTCGGGGCATGGAATGGTATCGCGGTCGTCTGATCGCCTATTCGCTCGGAAACTTCGCCACCTACCGTGGCTTCAGTCTAGCGGGCCCGCTCGGGATCACCGGCGTCCTCGGCGTCGTCCTTGGTCCCGATGACCGAGTCACCGCTGCGCGTCTGATACCGATGCGACAGGAGCCTCGCAGTGGCCCGCTGCCCGACTCTGCCGCCACGGCGGTGGATCTGGTGAATCGTCTCTCCGCGGAGGACTTCGGATCCGACGCGGTGGGGCTGGACGCCGACGGCACCGTCGTCGTTCCCTGATTGCTGACTGGCGGTTCACGCCGCACTGGGCTACGCTCCGGGCATGAGTGAAGAATGGTCCTCCGCCGACACGCCCGGGGGCACGCCGACGCCCGCGGCGCTCGCCGCCACGCAAGATCCCGTCCCGCTCCGCGTCGAGCTCCTCGAAGACGAGCGCACCCCCGACGGCATGGTGTGCATGGGGACCTACCGCAACGACCGCCTGGTGGCGCGGTGTGCCCTCCCGCCCGAGGCATGGGCCAAGGTCCAGGAGCACGGTTTCTTCGAGCAGCCCGTGCCGGTGGTGCTGGTCGCGCGGGAGGCGCCGCCGGGGCTTCAATGTCAGCTGTTCGCGATGGTCGTTCTGCCGGAGGGGCTGGAGTTGGAGGGCGACGAGGAGGACGACGAGCCCTGGGCCGACAGCGTTCCCGGCGCGAGTTACGAGGCCGCGATCAGCGAAGGCGAGGAGGAGGAGGATGACGGCGATCCGCGGGTGGCGCCGATCCCCCTGGGCACCATCGTCCGGTTCGCCAAGGATCGGGTCCATCCCGACAGCCTCCCGCTCGAGGCGGCCGACGTGCTGCGAAAAGTGATCGAGGGCAAGACGTCGGAGGTGGTGGACAGGGCGTTGGAGGATCTACTGGGAGGGCAATGACAACAGTACGAGTACAAGTACAAGTACTAGTGCTCGTACTCGTACTGCTTCCTGTTTGATACCATCTGCGCGCTGTCAGCAACCGGCGGCGGCGATCGGAGGTCGGCCGGCGGGGGCAGTCGCCGGTTCCGCTCGAACTCCCGCTGCTCGTCCCTTCGCCGCCTGAGATCGCGAATCGCCTCCTTGAACTGATCGCTCGTCTCCGCCTGCAACGCCGCCTGCCGCAAATCCGCCAGCAGGTCGTCGGTTCGGTCGAACGCTTTCTGCTGATTCGATCCGCCGCTGATCGGCAGGAGCGCGAGCACCGCGGCGGGGATGCGGAGGCCGGCGACCGTGAGATACTTGCCGTTCAAGCCGAACTTCTTTCCTGCCACGGTGGTGCTCCACTCCGCGTTGGGATCCTGAGCCTCTAGCGTGACCGAGTCGAGGAACGCCTGGATGGTGGCGGTCACCGCGCTGTCGACCAGCTCCACGTGCGTCTTCCGGAGCCGCTGTGCCAGTTCGCGCGGCGGCAGCGGGAGCGGGCGAACCCACAGCACCCCTTCCCCGAGACCGGGACCGATCCGCCCAACCGGCCCGCGCGGCGCCGGCGTGGGAGTGCGCCGAAGCCCGCTGTCGGCCGGCGGAAGCCGGAGCTCGGGAATCGCCACCTCCGGAACGGCCGGAACCTCCGGGAGCCGGCGCGGCTCTCGAACCGGCGGCGCGGGCGCGCCGACGTCGGGCGGTGCTTCGCGAAACGGCAGCTCGACCGCCCGCGGCCCCTCCGGTGGAGGCGTAAGCACCACGAGTTGCGCCGCCCGGGGAGGAAACACCGGAATGCGCCCGGTGACGTAGCCGAAAAGGAGCAGGCTATGGACGGCGATGCTCGCGGCGATCGCGGTCCAGGGCCAGCGGCGCGGGCGCGGCGGCTCGAGGTTAAACGGTCGTCGCGAGGGCGCCACGAGATTGTGCCAGGAGTTCGCCGAGACGTACGATGGCCTCGGAGAGTCGCGCGGGCGGCGTGACCAGCGCGATACGGAAATAGCCCTCCCCCGCCGGGCCGAACCCGCTGCCCGGCAACACCACGACGCCACGCTCTTCCAGCGCCCGCCGAGCGAACGCCGTCGAGCTGAGGCCGTCGGGCAGCGCGACCCAGAGATACATCGCGGCCTTGGGGACCTCCACGGCGAAGCCGCAGTCCCTGAGCGCCGCTACCGCAGCGTCCCGTCGGCGCTCGAGCTCGTCCCGGATCGGTGCCACCAGCCGCTCCGCGTTGTCCAGCGCGGTTACCGCCGCCCGCTGGATCGCGAGCCAGGGCCCGGTGTCTACGTACGACTTGACGCGGGTGAGCGCACCGATCAGCTCGGCGCGACCAACGGCGAATCCGATGCGCCAGCCGGTCATCGAGAAGCTCTTCGATAGCGAGAAGAACTCAATGGCGACGTCGCGGGCGCCTTCGATCTCGAAGATGCTCGGCGCCACGTAGCCGTCGAAGGTGAGATCACAATACGCGTTGTCGTAGGCCAGGAGGATCCCGTGGCGCCGGCACGTGGCCACCGTTCGCGCCAGATAGTCGAGCGGTGCGACGGCCGACGTAGGGTTGTTGGGATAGTTGAGAAAAACGATCCTGGCGCGCCGGAGCACGGATTCCGGGACCGCATCGAGCTCCACTAGGAATCGACGCTCCGGCGTGAGCGGGGCGATGTGCACATCCGCGCCCGCCAGGATTGACCCGCCGATGTACGCCTGGTAGCCCGGCTCGGGCACGATCGCGACATCGCCCGGGTTGATCACGGCGTGGGGGAGGTGCGACAGCCCTTCCTTCGAGCCGATGAGCGGAAGCAGCTCGCTCACCGGGTCGAACCGCTGGGTGAAACGGCGCTCCACCCAACGCGCGGCCGCCTGGCGGTATTCCATCAGCCCTTGCTGAAAGCCGTACTTCCCGAGAGCGGGATCGCGCACCGCCTCACGCATCGCCTCGACGATGCTCTGGTCGGCCGGAACATCGTTGTCGCCCGCACCCAGGTCGATGACGTCCACGCCGGCCTGGAGCAGCCGCCGTTTGATCGTGGGGATCGCGGCCAGGGGATAGCCGGGGAGTGCGCGAAGGCGTTGACTCGGCTCGATCATCGGTGATTGTCGGCCTTCACGGGGTTTGACAGGACGCCCACGCCGGGGATCTCGACTTCGACCACGTCGCCGTCCCTGAGAAGGCCCACGCCGGCCGGTGTACCGGTCACGATCAGGTCGCCCGGCTCGAGCGTCATGATACCACTGATATACGCCAGGAGCAGCGGAATCGGAAACTGCATCTCGCTGGCGTGGCCCCGCTGCCGCTCGAGGCCGTTCACCCGGCAGCGCACCTCCACCGTGCGCCAATCCAATCCCGATGCTACTCTCGGCCCCACGGGGCAGAAGGTGTCGAACCCCTTGGCGCGGGTCCACTGCCCGTCCTTTCGCTGCAGATCGCGCGCGGTCACGTCGTTGACGCAGGTGATGCCGCCGATCGCCCGCTCGCCGTCTTCCAGCGTCGCGTGGCGCAGCCGGCGTCCGACTACGACGCCGATCTCCGCCTCGTGCTCTACCTGCTGGGAGACGCTTGGCAGGCGGATCGCGTCACCGGA
The DNA here is from genome assembly GCA_036257415.1 of Gemmatimonadales bacterium. Classification (GTDB taxonomy): domain Bacteria; phylum Gemmatimonadota; class Gemmatimonadetes; order Gemmatimonadales; family GWC2-71-9; genus DASQPE01. The sequence continues at coordinate 5,337 of DATAFP010000071.1, read as the reverse complement.
GGCGAGCAAGGATGTGTTCGGCTTGAGGAAGATCAATGGCTCCGCCGGCACCTCGTGCCCCAGCTCCTTGGCATGCTCGACGTAGTTGCGGCCCACGCATACGATCTTGCCCGGCTTCACCGGGATCATACGATCGCTCCGATCCCGAACCGCGCGAAGAAGTCCTCGCAACGGGTGCGGACCTGGGCCCAGGATCCAACCACGCGTTCGGCGCGGGGCAATCCACCCAGTACGAGCGGACCATACCGCTTGGTGATGACCCTCGGGTCGAGCAGCAACACGACGCCGGTGTCCTGCCGGCTTCGAATCAGGCGCCCGAATCCCTGCTTGAGTTTGAGGGCCGCGTGGGGCAGCAGGTACGAGGTGAAACCGTCGGCGCCCTGCTCGGCTAGACGCTCGAGCCGGGCGGCTGTGATGGGCTCGGAAGGCACCTTGAAAGGTAACTTGTGCAGCACCAGGGCGCGGAGCGCGCGGCCGGGCACGTCCACGCCCTCCCAGAACGAGTCCGTCCCCAGCAGGATCGCGTTGCCTGCCTCGCGGAAGCGGCGCAGCAGGAGGTCGCGGGAGGCATCGCCCTGTACCAGCAGGGGCCAGCGGGCGCCCAGCGTCCCCCGCAGCTCCGCCGCCGCCCGCCTGAGCGCGGCATGGCTGGTGAACAGCACGAACATTCCGCCGTCCGAGGCCCAGGCCAGGTCGGTCACCACCCGCGCAAGTGCGGCGCCGTGGCCGACCTCGTCCTCCCGCGGCTCCGGAAGATCGGTGGGGACGCCGAACAGGCACTGGGTGGGGAAATCGAACGGCGACGCGAAGCTCTCCCGCACGGTGACCGGCGAATCGTCGCCCTGAAGCCCGAGGCGTGATTCCAGGAACTCGAACTCACCGCCGGCCGCGAGCGTCGCGCTGGTGAGGACGACGGTGTCGAGCCGGTCGAACAGCAGATCCCGCAGCATTGGCGCGAGGTCGAGTGGCACCGCGTGCAAGGCGATATGCTGGCCCCGCGCGGTGCGCTCGAGCCACCGCACCGTGGCCGGGCCACCGGGCAGCGGGCGAAGCGTTCGGTTCAGGCCGTCGGTGACGGTGCCCAGCCGGCGCACCACCCCCTTGGTCTCCTGCAACACCTGTCGGGATCGGTCGGTCTCGCCGACCTGTCCCAGCCGGTCGGCAATGGTATCGAGCGCGTCGCTCAGCTCACGGAAACCGCTCAGCGTGGCGTCGAGCTCCCGCGCCAGGCCGGCGGGCCAGATGTTGTCGGAGGCGAAACCGTCATCCAGCCGGAGCTGCGCCCCGGGCGGGTCGCCCAGGCGGTCGTTCAGCCGGAGGAACAGCGCGTCGGCGGCCTGGCGAGCATGGCCGATCGCAGGAAGCACCTGCTCGCGGATGAGATCGAGGCTGGCGCGGCTGAGCAGATCGTCCTGCGCCATCAGCTCGTGGGTCAGTGTTGGCACCAGGCCTCGGCCGTTCCGCTCCAGGCGTCCTAGCAGACGCCGCACGCCGCGGCTCGTTACCTGGACGCCGAGATGCTGCGCGGCGACGTCCTCCAGGTGGTGCGCTTCGTCGAGCACCAGCCGCTTGTACGGCGGCAGCACGGCCGCCTCCTCCCAGTTGTCCTGCGCCTGGCGCACCGACAGATCGGCGGCAAGCAAATGGTGGTTCGCGATGACCACGTCGGCTTCGGCTGCACGCCGGCGGGCGCGAAACAGGAAGCAGCGGTCGAACTGAGGACACTTGAGCCGGGTGCAGAGGTCCGGCTCAGCGCTCACTTCCTCCCAAACTTCCGCGCTTGGCGCCACCGGCAGGTCGCTCAGCGTGCCATCCGCGGTGCGCGCGGCCCATTCCGCGATGCCGGTAAGCTCGTCCACCTTGTCCGGCTCCAGTAGGGTGCGCTGCGCGCCGACCGCCGTTCCCAGCCGGGCGAGGCAGAGGTAGTTCCGCCATCCCTTGAGGAGCGCGAAGGTTGGCACGTAGCCCTCACAGGCGAGGGCCTTGCGAAGCAGCGGCAGATCTTTTCCGACGAGCTGCTCCTGCAGGTTGATGGTGTTGGTGCTCACCACCGTGCGCTCCCCGTTGGCCCGAGCCCACGCCAGCGCGGGCACCAGGTAGGCGAACGACTTGCCGACCCCGGTTCCGGCCTCGAGCAGCTGCACGCCCCCGTCGTTGTAACCGTCGGCCACGTACGCCGCCATGTCCCGCTGCGTCGGACGGTCCTCGAACTGACCGAGCACCCGAGCGATCGCGCCGCCCTCGTCGAGCGCCGCGACGATCTCGTACGGATCGAGTCGGACCGTCTCGCGAGCGCGAGGCACCTCCACGACCACGTACACCGCGCTGGCGTCATTGTTGATGATCCCGAAGCCGACCCCGCCGTCGTGCAACCGCGCGGCGACGTTCAGGTCGGCGATCGAGGGGTCCAACCGGCCGCTGGGATGGTTGTGCAGCAGCATTTGCCCGCGGCGGGCGATACCGGGAAGCGCGAGGACCATGTCCACGGTGCCCCGTGCGACCGCGCGCGCCGCCGTGATCGTCCCGTCGGGCTCCACCTCGGCCACGAACGACACTTCGCGTCCGCCCGCCGCGGCGATCTCGCCGGCCAGGTACGCGCGAGCTGCCTCGGCGAGCCTCGTGCCAGGGTCAGTCATCGGACCTCAGGTCTTGAGCTCCTTCTTCTTCGCGGCCGGGAACAGCACGTTGTTGAGGATCAGGCGGTACCCCGGAGAGTGTGGATGCAAGGCGAGATCGGTCGGCACGTCGCCGATCTGATGCTGCGGGTCTTCGGGATCGTGCCCACCGAAGAAGGTCCACGTCCCCTGCCCCCGGTCGCCGTGGATGTACTTGACCCAGGGGGCACCCGCCTCGTCGGCGAGTACGGTGACGCTCGGTTTGAGCGTGCGGCGGGTAAACGACGTGGTCAGCCCGTAGAAGTCGGGAATGACCTGGCGATGGTTCTGCACCAGCATCGTCGCCACCGGATCGATCTTGGCGCTGAAATTGAACAGCTGAAACGATCCCAGCGGCTGGCGCCGGTCCAGCGAGTTCACCTGGTGGCCGTCGATGTCGGAGAAGACCGGCGTGGTGGGACTCGGCTCGAGCTGCGCGTTCTGGAATGCGAGGGCGTGAGCCCATTGCAGCCGGTTGCCGGCGTCGGGATCCACCGGCGTGCCGTCAGCGTAGCCCGCCGAGATGTCCACCCCCGGACTCGCGAGCGCGAGGTCCAGCGTTTCGGTCGCGGTGCACATCGCGAACAGGAAGCCTCCCTGCTCGACGTAGGCTGCGATGGCGCGCGCCACCGCCTTCTTTTCCTCCGGGACGGTGCCGTAGCCGAGCGAGGTGGCGGTGGTCGTATTCCGCTGCACCATCTCGCGAAGCCACGGAGCGCCGGCGTAGTTCAAGTAGAACTTCGAGTACTGCCCGGTGAAATCCTCGTGGTGCAAATGAAGCCAATCGTATTTCTTGAGCCCGCCTTGCAGCACCTCCGGATCCCACACCTTCTCGAACGCGATGCCGGCGTAGTTGAGCGCCATTGTCACGGCGTCGTCCCACGGCGGAGCGTTGGGCGGCACGTACACCGCCACCTTCGGCACCTTCTCCAGCGGAACGGCGTCCATGTTGCCCTGGGCGATCTCGCCGCGGATGGCGCTGACGGCGCCGTCGTCGACCGGCTCGACCGCAACCCCGTTCAAGCTCGCGTCGCGGGCCGTTCCGGCAGCCGCGGGGAGCAGGAACGAGCCGTAGCGATAGTTGAGCAGCCATTCCGCCCGCTCGCCCCGCTCCAGTGCACGAAACGCAAGGCCGTACGCTTTCAGATGATCGGTCTGGGCGTCGTCCATCGGCACCAGGAGCCAGGGCGCGAATCCCCACCGCGCAAAGGCCGGCCGCACGCCCAGCCCGAGCCCGAGCAGCGCGGAGGCAGACCCGACGACGAACCCGCGGCGCTTCATGTGCGGGGTACCGCGCCGCGGGCCTGGTCGAGGGTGCGCCGCGCCTGGGGCACGAGGGCGCTCTCGGGGTAGGTGAGAATCAGCTGCTCGAGCACCTCCACCGCGGCCGCGGCGCGATTGGTCTCCAGCAGAAGCCGGCCCAGCGCCAGTCGCGCGGCCGGAGCCGACGGCCCTGAGGCAGGCTGGAGCGCGGCGCGGAACAGTCGCTCCGCGTCGGAAATCTGGCCGGCGGACCGCGCGGCGGAGCCCGCGAGCAGACGGAGGTCGGCGCTGCCGCCGTCGGCGGGCAGCGTCCCTGCCACCCTTTCGATCGCGGTTACCGCGGCCGCGGTGTCGCCCTGCTCGAGCTGGAGCAGCGCCGCCCCGAGTGCCGGCAGGCTGTCGGCGTCGATCGCCTGGAGCAGCGCGAGCAGCATCGTGCGTGTGGTCGCGTCCTCGCGCGTGCCGGCGAACGGCCCGGCCTCGGTGAGAAGCTCCGAGGCGGTCGCGAGGTCGCCCCGGAGCAGCGCCAATCGGCCGCGCACCGCGAGACCATCCACCGTGCTGTCGTTCGCCAGCAGCGTGTCCGCACGACCGACCCGGCCGTTGCGAACCCAGCCCCAGGCGACTTGGCGGGTGAGCGCCGCCCGCTCGGGCGGCGAGACCCCGCGGCTCATGCCGGCCAGCTTCCGCTCGGCCTCGTCCGGCTTTCCCTCCGCCAGCAGAACGCCGATCACTGTCGTCGCTGCCCTCCCCGCCGCGCTCCCCGACGCGATCGAATCCGCGGCGACGCCTTCGAGCAGTCGCCGCGCGGCTGCCCTGTCGCCCGCGTCGGCGAACGCCTGTGCCGCATCGAGCCGGAATCGCATCGCTTGCGGGCCGGCACTCCGCTCAGCCAGCGCCACGAGCGTCAGGGCCTGCGCCCGCCGAGCCGCGGCTCCCGGCTGATTGCGGATCTGTTCGAGAAATCCCACCAGGACCTCGATGGCTGCCGCGCGGTTCTGCGGCAAGGCGGCGGAGAGCGCTTCGAATCCGCCCGCCGCGTCGCCCCAACGGGCCCTCAGCTCCGCCTCGAGTCGGCGGGCACCGGGGCCGCGTTCCGCGGTGAGCACGCGAAGCAGTTCCGAGCGAGCCGGCTCTGGCGCCTGCCCGAGCGTCGCGACCGCGCTGCTGCGATAGCCAGGCACACGGCTGATGGCGGCCAACCATTCGCGCAGTGCCCCGGGCCAGTCCTGCTGCTGGATCGCCGTCTGCGCCAACTCCGCCGCCAGAGCATCCGGTCGGCCGAGCTGTGCGCGACCGGCAAGAAAGGCGTGGCGGGCTTCGCTCCCATCCCTCCGCGCGAGTGCCGCGAGCCCCCATTCGCGATAGGGGCTTTCGTCCCGGGGGTCCGCGGCCGACCAGCGCTGCGCCACCGAGCGGA
>DATAFP010000069.1:0-7530 GCA_036257415.1 Gemmatimonadales bacterium | reverse complement strand
GACCGCCCCGGGGGACTACGACTACCACTGCGGGATTCACCCGAACATGGTCGGAACGGTCACGGTCACCCCTTGACCGCTGTAGCGGGCTGACAGGCGTATGAGCCTCGGGTAGCTTTCGGGCCGTAATGCCCGAGCTTCCCGAGGTCGAAACGATCGTCAGGGACCTCCGTCCGCGCCTCGTGGGGCGCACCTTCGGCTCGGTATCGCTCAGTCACGACGACGTGCTTCGCGGCACCACCCGGCGCCGGCTGGTGGGGCGTCTCCGCGGAGCCACCGTCCGTGCGCTGACACGCCGCGCCAAGCACGCCGTGTTCGACCTGGGCGAGCGCCGCCTCGTGGTGCAACCCGGGATGACCGGGTCTCTCCTGGTGCACGACCGGCCACTCACCCCGGACGAGCGGCGCTATGCCGTACTCACTGCCGAGCTGGATGACGGCGGCCGGCTGGTGTATCGCGATGTCCGGCGGCTGGGCACCCTGCTGCTACTCGATGCGCCGGGCTGGCGCGCCTATGATCGCGCGATCGGTCCGGAGCCGCTCGACCCGGCGTTCACCGCCGAGGAGCTCGGTCGCATCTTCGCCAGCTCCCGCCAGGCGGTGAAGAAAGTGCTGATGGACCAGCGGCAGCTCGCTGGCGTCGGCAACATCTACGCTAACGAAGCGCTGTTCGCCGCCGGGGTCGACCCTTCGCGCTCCGCGCGCTCGCTCGACGCCGCGGAGACGGCGAGGGTGCACGCGGAGGTCCGGCGAATCCTGAACGCGGCAATCGTGTCGAACGGCACGACGTTCCGCGATTATCGCACCGGCACCGGCGAGGCCGGCAACTTCCAGCTCGAGCTCTTGGTGTACGGCCGCGAAGGCGAGCGGTGCCGCCGCTGCGGCACCCGCCTGACCGGCACCCACGCCATCGATGCGCGCATCACCGTGTTCTGCCACCGGTGCCAGCGATGAGGCGCACCCGCGCGATGAAGTTCGCGCTCCCGGCCACCGATCTGGCCGCGCTGCGGAACCGGATTCGCGCCATGGCGGAGCATCGGCCGGCGGTGTACCGCATGGTGGACGCGACCGGGAAGATCCTGTATGTCGGCAAGGCGAAGCGGCTGAGAACCCGGCTCCTCACCTATTTCCGCGCGCGGTACCCCGACGACAAGGCGGCGCGAATCCTCTACGCGGCGCACGATATCCACTGGGAATACGTACCCAGCGAATTCGCCGCCTACCTCGCCGAGCTCCGCCAGATCCGCCGCTATCGACCGCACTTCAACTTCGCGTTGAACCGAACTCGACGAGCCGTCTTCGTGAAGATTTCCCGCGGCCCGGCCCCGCGGATTACTTGCGGCACGACGATCGGCGCGGACGATGTCCGTTGCTACGGTCCGTTCCGCTCCCTCGGTCGCACCGGCGAAGCGGTGCGCACGCTCGCCGATCTGCTGGGCATCCGCGACTGCGCCGCCAGCATGCCGATCGTCTTCGCCGGGCAGGGCGATCTGTTCGATGCGACGCGGCGGGCGGCCTGCATGCGCCACGAGTTCGGCTACTGCAGCGGCCCATGCGCCGGGTTCGTGGCCGAATGGGAATACCGCAAGCGGGTGGAAACCGCGATGGCCTTCCTCGAGGGACGCACCGTCCAGCCGATCGACCGGGTGGTGGGCGCCATGCTCGCCGCGGCCGATCGGGCGGAGTTCGAGGCGGCCACCAAGTGGCGGGAGCGGTTCGAGAGCCTGGAATGGCTATTCGGCGCCATCAGCCGGGCCCGGACCGCCGTGGATCTCCTCACGTTCGTGTACCGCGATCCGGGCGCCTTCGGCGACGAGCGGGTCTACCTCATCCGGCGCGGCGTGGTGAAGGCTTCGTTCCCCTGGCCCGACACGCCGATCGAGCACGAGGCGTTCCGAGCGGTGGTGCGCGAGGAGCTGGCTCAACCTGAGGCGCCGCCCGGGCCGTTGCCGCTGGACGCCATCGACGAAATTCTCCTGATGATGGCCTGGTTCCGGGCCCACCCGGAGGCGCTGCGGAGGACGACGCCCCTACAGCAGTGGGTAGCGTAACCGGCACCCACTCTCGCGGCGTCCGCCACCGACGTCGCATGCATCCCCGGTGCGGGTTGCGGCCATGCCCGCCATCCGTGCGGCTCGTTGTCGTAGACCCTGAAGGCAATACGGGCGGCGCGTGGGCGGGTAGGCCGGAGCCACCCGGCATCGCCGCAGCACCAGGGCCCAGCTCTGCCCGGCCTCGTGTGTATGCACGTCCCACCCGGCGCCGGCACGGGCGGCGCCGAGCCGCCAGTCGGGATCGCCCTGCGGAAGCGTCCAGCGCCCCCGCCCGGCAGCGGTGCACCACACTGCTGTCCTCCACCACGCGCCGGAAGTACCACTGGAAATCGTCGTGGTCGGGACCGGAGGCGCTCGGGAGCGGGAACGGACGCTCCCGCCCGTAGAACCTGAGTATCGGGGCGCCGCTTGCGCCAGGGCGATCGTGCCCACGAGCAGCAGGATCATTCCAGTCTTGCCTCGAGCTGCGCCAGGACGGTGGGCGCCCATGTGGCGCCGGCCGGGTGATACCGCAGCGTGGAGCCGAGGATATTTCGGAAGCCGACATGGGCCCGGAGCCTCCGCTTCCAGAACCACTTCTGGACGGCGAGATCGAGAACGATCGCGCCGGGGACGGTAGCCGCGTAGGCCCCGGCGGATTCCGCCTCCACCGCGGCGAAGTCACTCCAGTGCGAGGGCCCGCGATACGTGAGCATCGTCCAGAGATCGAGGTTCGCGACCGGCCTGAACTCCACCGCATAGTGGAGCAGGTGGCGCGGAACCGTGGCCCAGGCGTCGCCAAAGCTGTCATCGCCCGCGATCGCCCAGACAGTAGAATACGCGAGGCGCATGCGCAGCGGGGGCAGCACCTGGGCAGCTGCCGTGAGCTCGCCTCCCATCATGTGCCCGCCCGCGTCGCCGGTCACCTGAAGGGGTCCCTCGAACGATCGTTCGGCTGCGACGAATCGCAGCGCGTGCTGCTCGACCGTGAGGCCGTCGAGCCATCGCCAGAAGCCGGCCGCCCGCACCGACGCCCCAGGCCCGAGCCTTGCGCTGATCGCAAGGTCGGCCGTCACCTGCTGCGACCGTCCAGGCGGGTCGCGCACCTCTACCGCGGCACCCAGCTCCTGCAGCAGGTCGTACCCCCGCTCGCTCCATGCCCAGATGCTGTTGTCATCCGCATGTACGGTACGGGCATAACCAAGTACCGACTCGAGACGGGAATGGGCGCCTAGCTGCCAACGCTGTCGCAGCGCTGCCGCGACGCCGATCTCTCCCGACGCCGCGGTCAAGGCAGCAGCGAGCGCGGGGGCTCCCGCCCAGGTGCCTGCGACAGCAACCTCGCCGTATACGGAACCGGTCGTGACGTGCTCGGGGTCGGCCTCCTGGGGCGTCTCGACCTCCACGTGCCGGATCCGAGCGCCCGCGGTGAGCCGGAACGAGGCGAACTGGAGCCCGGCGGTCGACGTGGTGGCCTTCCAACCGAAGTCTGCCGCCAGGAGATCCCGACGGGCCTCCGTCCGGTTGACCGAGCGCGTGAGGGAGTAGCGCAGATCGCGACCCGGCGCGAGCGCGAATGTACCCGTCAGCCCTAGCTGCTCGAACCGCTCCTTGGTGGGCAGTTGGGCTTCGATCGGGTCTAGGAGAAACACGTTGTCGACGGACGAGCGCTGGTACGTGACCTGGTGAAGGGCGCTACCCAGTCGTCCGCCCAACCGGACCCGCTGACCCCGCACCTTGATGGTCGGGAATGACCCGGTCGCCGTCGCATAGCGGTCCACGATCGCCGGATCGGTCGCGAACTGCTCGCCCGTGCGCGCGCTCGCCTCGGCGAACCAGCGTCTCCGCCCGTAGGCCACGCTGACCGATGCGTCATCGCCGAAGCGATCGACATTGGGCGTGGCGAGCGAGGTGAATGCGAACGGCCCGGGGTCACCGATTTCCGAGCCTCTGGTCACCCACCCGCCGGCCGAGAGACCGGACGCTGGCTCGCGGGTGTGAATGTGGATCAACCCGGCGGTCGCGAATTCGCCGTGGTGCAGCTCCGGAACGCTCACGACCTCGACGCGCGAGATCGCCTCGAGCGGCACCGGCAAGCGGTTGAGGTTCGTGTTGCCGAAGAGATCCAGGTCGATTCGCTGTCCGTCGACCAGCAGTAGCCAGCGGGCGCCCTGGTATGGCGTGACGCCGCGGGGTGCGGCCTGCCACGTGAAGCCGTCGACCGTGGCAACGTCCCAATCGTCGAGGAGCAGGAGGAGATCGGCCACGCGGGCGAGATTGGCGGTTCGCAGGAGCTCCCCAGTGAGGATCTGCACGAAGCCGGACGAGTCGCGCGCCTCCTGCGCGACGCTCTCGCGGGCGGCCACGAGCGCGATCGCCAGGATCAGTCCAGAAAGGCGCGCAGCCACGGCGGCGTGGTGAACTGGCGGCTGAGGCCAGCGCCGAGCATGAGGCGTCGGATCCGCTGGTCGGTCAGCACGAGCTGGTAGCGCGCTATGCCCGCGACGTACCACCGATCACCGAGCCGGTATTGGAGCATCGAAGTCGCGCCGAGGCCGAGCTCGGTCTCGCTTGGCTCGCTCCGGCCGGCGAACGGAGCCGTATCCGCATCGAACCGCATGTGGAACACACCCGCTTGGATCCCGCCCGTCCACCGCGCCTTGCCGCCAAGCCACACATCAGCACTCCAGCCCGTGTAGAAGAACCGGGAGCGGAAATCGGGCACGGTGCTCAGGCGGGCAGCGTTCTGGAACTGCTGCAGCCCCACCTGAGCGGCGCCGAAATAGAACGGCACCTCTACCAACGCCTCGAAGCCGAGCCCGGGGTCCCAGAAGTCGTGGAACCTACTGTGGTTGAGATCAGTGAAGACCGTGATCGCGACCTCCAGCGTCTCGAATGGGACCCGGCGACTCTGGGCGGCCGAGATGTCTGCGCCGGGAGCGACCGCCAGGAGGCCGGCGGCTGCGGCGCGCCCGAGCGAGGTCATGCCCCGAGGAGTGGCACTAGCCGCGCCCGCGGGGGAATCCCCGGCTCGAGCTCCATGATCCCCACCGAAGGCACGAGATCGAATCGGCGGCGCCCCGCGCCGCCCGGATTCATGACGGTCACGACCTCATCCACTAGCATGAGCAGCGGCCGATGGGTATGGCCGAAGATCAGGATCTCCGCGTCGGGAAAGGCGGCGTGCAGTTTGGCCGGGCTCGGGGTGCCGAACTGATCACCATGGGTTACCACGATGCGAAAGCGGTCGAGCTCGAGCTGGGCGACCTGCGGCAGGCGCGCACGCAGATCGAACCCGTCGGTGTTCCCGTACACCGCCGTGACCGGGGCCAAGGCCTCAAGCTCGGTGATGAGATCCGGCGGGCCGACGTCGCCGGCGTGGAGGATGCGGTCCACCCGCTGGAAGACGTCGAACACCTCTGGGCGCAGCAGGCCGTGCGTATCGGCGATGATTCCCAGCCGCATCAGAAGGCGATGCTCACGCCTAGGCCCGCGATGTGCACCGGCTCCCAGCGCCTCGTGTTGATCAGGAGGCCGATCACCGCGCCGACGGGCGTACCGATCAACGCCCCCAAGGCCGCGCCGGCCAGACTCGGATCTTCCTCGGTTTCAAGCACGTCCTCGATGGCGTTGGCGTAAAGCAGGCCTCCCGCCGCGCCCACCGCCGCGCCGAGCCCCGCTCCCAGCAGGACGTGAGAGCTGCGGCCGGCCGCCACCTCCACCTGCCGTACCGAGGCGAGCGCGACCGACTCCCGACGGCCGTCCCGGTCGGTCAGCACCAGGCTGTCACTCGGCGGCTTCGCCAGCGTACCCTCGAGCCGCCGCGAGGGCGTGGTGACGCGTACCACGCTGCCCGCTACGACCGCCGCCGGCGCAGTCTGCGCCCGCGCCCGGGTCCACCGAACATGAGTGCGGCCAGCAAGGCCGTCGCCCCGAACCAGTTCATCGGCCCCCCTCCCAACGCCGGGCGACGGTGATCTCGAGTTTCAGATGATCCAGCACCCGCTGCACCACGAAGTCCAGCAACTCCTCGATGCGGGTCGGCTTGTGGTAGAACCCCGGGGCGGCGGGGATCACCACCGCGCCGGCCTCGGTCACCCTCACGAGGTTGCGCAGATGCACCAGCGAGAGCGGGGTTTCCCGCGGCACCAGAATCAGGGGACGGCGCTCCTTGAGCGTGACGTCGGCCGCGCGCTCCACTAGGGAGCGGCTGGTGCCCGCGGCGATGGCGGCGACAGTGCCCATCGAGCAGGGACAGATCACCATTCCGGCGGTGCGCTGCGAGCCGGAGGCGGGGAGGGCGCCGCGATCGTCGTCATCGAATTGGCGGACCCCAGCCCAGTTGCCTCCGGTGGATCGCTCGAGCTCCTCAAGCGACTGGATCCCGCACTCCACCGCCAGTAGCCGGGCTCCGTGGGCGGACACGATCAGCCACACTGGGACCCGCTCCCGGGCGAGGGCGTGAAGCAGGCGCACCCCGTACGGCGCGCCCGACGCGCCGGTGATCGCGAGCACCACGGGAAGGCTCACCGGCCGCGGCGGTTCGGGGTGGGCGAGCGGAGCGGGTGCTTCTCCGTGAGCGATGGGCGGTGAGGAGTGAGCGGGGGCTTCCTCGCACCGGTTGGGGCTGTCAGGTTGCCGCCGCCCGCCTGCTTGTGACGCTTCGAGCGCCTCCGCTTGCCGCTCACCGCTGACCGCTCACCATGGCAGTAGTCGATCAGCCAACGCGAACCCGAATACGGTCACGCTCATCACTCCGTTCATGGTGAAGAATGCGGCATCGAGTCGCGAAAGGTCGCCCGGACGGACGAGCCGGTGCTCGTATGCCAGGATGCCCGCGGCGACCACGAGCCCTGCGAAGTAGAGCGTTCCGAAGCCCGCCGCCCATCCGAACAGCGCGAGGGCGGGAATGGTGACCCCGTGGAGGAGCTTGGCCAGCAGAATCCCGCGGGCCTCCCCCAGCCGTACCACGGCGCTCCCGAGGCCTTCGCGCCGGTCGAACGACTCGTCGGGGAGGGCGTAGAAGATGTCGAAGCCGGCCACCCAGGTCGCCACTCCCACCGTGATCGCAACGAGAAGCCACCACGGCTCGCTCCACGCGCCGGTCACCGCCAGCCAGCCGCCCACCGGCGCGATCGCGAGGCTCATGCCCAGCCAGAGGTGCGGCCACCAGGTGAATCGCTTTGCGAAGCTGTAGGTCATCACCCAGGCGAGGGCGAGCGGACTCAACGCCAGGCAGAGAGGGTTGAGCAGCGCCGCCGCGAGAACGAAGAGCGCCGCCGCGACCCCCACCGAGGCCCAGGCCTGGCGTAGAGTCAGTGCACCGCGCGGCAGCTCGCGGTTCAGGGTGCGGGGGTTCCGCGCGTCATACTCGCGATCGGCGATCCGGTTGAATCCCATCGCCACCCAGCGCGCGCTGGAGAATGCCACCACGACGAGGACCACCGCGCGGGGCGTGACCGGGGCATGCAGCGACGCCGCCAATACACCGAGCAGGG
>DATAFP010000035.1:0-6870 GCA_036257415.1 Gemmatimonadales bacterium | reverse complement strand
GATCCCAGCCGGTCTTCAGATCGAGCTCGGCGTCGTCCCAGTCGCGGCCCACGTGGTGCCGCGCCGATTCGAAGCCATAGCGATACGCTGGGCGATAGCGATCGTAATCGTCGCCGAGCACGTACGGGCGGCCCCGGAAATTGTCCCGCCAATAGGTGTCTTCGGTGTCCCAGCTCAGGTCGGTCGCCATGCATCCTCCACAGTTCAGGTTACGCAGGCCGTTCTGGCCAGCCCCAACCCTAACCGCGGAATCCGGATCGACCCGTGAGGCGGCTCACTCGCGAAGCAGCCGAGAATCGTCCTTGAGGCCGACGCCGGTGAGCCGGCGCCGCCGCGCCTCGGAAAGGAGAAACCGCAGCCGGTCGGCGGCCAGCTCGGGCGGGAGGCCCTCCGGCCGCACGTTCGAGATGCAGTTTCGATCGCTGTCGCGCCGGCCCACCGCGGGGGCCCAGGTTACGTAGATCCCAAGGCTATCGGGCGAGCTGAGTCCCGGCCGTTCCCCGATGAGCACTGCTACCAGCGACGCCCCGCAAAGTGCCCCGATCTCGTCACCGATCGCCACGCGGCCATGTTCGACGACCGGCAACGATCCGATGCGCCACCCCGCGCCGGTGAGTGGCGGGATCAGGGCCGCGAGGAGCGGGGGCGCCTGCCGCTCCGCGGCCCGGGCCGACAGGCCGTCGGCGACCACCAGGCAGAGCTCCGGCCGCTCCGAGGCTCCTTGGAACGCTGAGCGCAACCGCTCACGGGAGTCGGAATCCAGCGTGCGGCCCAGGTCGGGACGCTGGAGAAAGGTGGCCCGATCCGGAGCGCTGCTTCGAAGCACCGTCGTGCCGAGGCCAAGCGACTTCAGCCGCAAGGCGAGCGACGCGGCGTCGAGGCGTTGGTGGACGGCGTCGCGGGCGCGGGCATGCGCCAACTGAAAGGCGAGATGTGCCGCCGTGGGGATGCTGCCTCCGGCGTGACCGAGTCCGATTCGCGCGGGCGTGAGGCCGCGAAGGCGCGTCCAGGGATCCGGCTCGGCTACCACCCCATCCGCCGGCGAAGGGTGGTGATGTGCGCGATGTGGTGGTCGCCGTGCCAGGCGTAGAAGTCCAGCGCCCAATCCAGCGTGACGACCCCCCATTCCGGATGACGGAACGTCCGGGCGAAGTCGCGAGAAGCCAGATTTCGCAGGAACAGGACCCACCGGGTGTGCAGCGCATCCAGCAGCGCCAACGAGAGCGCCACCGGGGCGGTCCGCGCCTCGGGGAGCTCGGCCCAGCGAGCTTCCTCGTAGGTGCGGATCGCCGGGTTGTCCTCGGTGACGGCGAGCTTGAACCTGACGTACGAGTTCAAATGGCTGTCCGGCAGGTGGTGCACGACCTGACGCAGAGTCCACCCCTCGGGGCGATAGCGGGTGTCGAGTTGAGCGTCGGAAAGCCCGGCCACCGCCGAGCGCAACCTGCTCGGGGCGGACTCAATGCGGGCGATGAGCGAGTTGCGAGCGTCGGGCGACAGCGGACCGGCGGGACGAAACTCGCCGATCGGGTAGCGGAGATCGTCTATCGGGACGTGAAGCTCCTGATTCGCCATTCCCCATCCATCCGCACCAGCGTTACCCGCGCGTCCACGGCTTCATCGTAGGGGTTCCCGCCACCGGCAACCACCCGCGTGGTGCCCCGCACCCGCGCCGTGCCGGTTTCCCCGCGGACGACGATATCGCTGGTCTTCCAGCGCGGCTGCATCTGCCCGCCGGCGCCGAACAGCGACGCGAGATAGGCGTGCTGGGCTTCGGAGAGCCCCGGAAAGACTCGGCGCACCTCGGCCGCGCTGCGGGACTCGAGGGCAGCGGCATAGATGGCGATCGCCCGCTCCACCCCGGCCCGCTCGGCGGCGGGGTTTTTCTTCGGGGCGGCCACCGGCCCCGCCGCTGACGCGCCGCGGCCCAGGAGCGCGGAGGCTCCGGACACCGTTCCGCTCGCGCGTGAGGCCGACACTGGCGCGGGGGCCGGTGCCGGCGGGGTGGATTCGACCGCCGGAGTGGGTGTCGCGGCGACGGTCGGTGGAGCGGCGGCCGGGATGCCTTCAACTGCCGCGGCCTGGGGCGGCGTCGCAGCCTTCGCGCGAGCGCGTAGAGGCTTGGCCGGGACGGGCTTCGGGTCTTTGGTCAGGGCCTCCACAACGACCGGCGCGGGGGCCGAGTCCGCAGTCGCGGGGGAGCCGGCTGGGATCAATTCAGCAACGGGCGGCGTCGCGGATGGCGCGACGGGACCGGCAATGGCCGCGCTCTCCGGCGCAGCGTCCCTGCCGCGGCCGCGCAGTGCCACGGTGAGCGAACCGACGGCAACCAGGAGTCCCGCCGCCGCGAGACCAATCGAGAGCGGCGAGGCTCCGTGCCGCACCCGCTGGGCCATGGAGGGTCGCGGCCTGGCCGGTGTGCGGCCGAGGGGAATCGGACTCCTCGGCGTGCGCGGAATGCCGGCAAGTCGCTCGCTCACTCCGGTGCGGGCCAGTTGAATGAGCTTGCTCCGGGTCGGATCCTCGTGGGAGAGCGGCGGCGGCGTTCCGATCGCGTCGATTGCGTCTTCCACGCTGGGCCAGCGATTGGCCGGCTCCTTGTCCAGCATGCGCATCACCGCGTCACGGAGCGGTTGCGGACAGTCGGGACGCACTTTCTCCAGCGGCGCCGGCGGTTGATGCACGTGCGCGTACATCATCGACATGGCGTTGGCGCCTTGGAATGGCGGCTTTCCGGTCAGCATCTCGTAGGCGAGGATCCCGAGCGCGTACTGATCGGAAGCCGGCGTGACTTCGTCGCCGGCTACCTGCTCCGGGCTCATGTACGTCGGCGTGCCGACGGAGAGTCCGGTCATCGTGAGTCCCTTCGAATCCGACACCTTGGCGATGCCGAAGTCGGTAACGACCGCCCAACCCTCGTCGTCGATGAGGATATTCGCCGGCTTGATGTCCCGGTGGATCACCCCACGGCGGTGCGCATAGCCGAACGCGCTCGCCACCTGGCCCAGGATCGCCTGCACCATTGCGACCGGCAGCGCGCCAAGCTCGCGAATGATGCCGTCGAGCGGACGACCCTCCACGTACTTCATCACGAAGTAGAGCAGCTCGTCCGTGTGGTAGACGCCGTAAACCGGGATGATGTTCGGATGACTGAGCGACGCCGCGGTGCGCGCCTCGCGCTTGAAGCGCTCGATCCCGTCGCCAGCGGCGAGAGCGGGAGCCATGACCTTGATGGCGACCTTGCGGTCGAGCGCCAGATCGTGCGCGAGATACACGGTGGCCATGCCCCCGCGCCCGAGCTCGCCCCGAATGTCGTACTGACCCGCGGTGGCGAGGCGAAGCGCCTCGACTTGACGCCACTCGCCGCTCCTGCCGGCCCCCTGTTCCGTGCCGCACTCGGTGCAGTAGCGATTACCCGCCGTGAGGGCGGCACCGCACTGGTCGCAGGCCGTGGCGTGCATAGGCTCGATTCTGAGTGGTATCGGACCGACGATGTTCAAGATGCGCGCCCGTCATGGAGCCCGCAACGCCAACGCCGCTCCGTGTCGGCCCCAACGGCAACACGAATCGACACAACGAGATAAGCCAGGTTGCTCCAGCCGGCGCCGGAGGGCCTGTGGTTGTTGCGCCACGCCGGGTCGGCGGCGCGGTGTCGCTCCTTCACCGCATGCACTGCCCGCTCCGACCGTCAGAGGTTGTAGAACCCCAGCGTGTCGATCACCGCGGCAACACGTCGCGCCACCTCGGGGTGGGACGCCTCGAACTCCACGATGGCGTCTTCCAGCCGATCCCGCAGCGTCGCCCCGGGACTTCGGTCGAGCGCGGTCCGCACCTCGGCCTGCAACGAACGGAGCCGGTCCCGCGTCGGCCCGTCGGCCGCGCCCGCGCGCCCCAGCTCGTCGTGCAGGTGCTCGAGCACCCGGCGCAGATCATCCTGGCTCATCGAAACTCCTTGCCGCCGGTGCGGTCGTCGTCCACGAACCGATCGCGGGCCGGCATGCGCACCCTTGGCAGCGACCGCGAGTCTATCACGGCATCCGGCGGGACGATCCGGTTCGCGGCCAGCAACCAGGCCACGGCGCCATAGATCTCGTCGGGGGTAAGCGAGCCGGGCGCGGTCGGCGGCATGGCGCGGTGGATGTAATCGTAGAGCGTCGTCGCATAGGGCCAGTAGTTGCCGACCGTTCGCACGTACTTGAGCTGGCGCCCGAACGGGAACCCGGTTTCGGGGTCCCTTCCCACCAGGCGCGGATAGCGCTCGTTTCCCTCACCGTGCTCGCCGTGGCACGCGGCGCACTTCGCCGCCCACAGCTTGGCCCCGTCAATCGAGGTTGCGCTTACGGCGGGCAGGCCTTCGCCCGCAGGGTTCACGTCGATGTCCCAGGCCGCGATCTCTTGAGCGGTGGCGGGACGTCCGAGACCGTAACGAGTTCCCTGCACCGGTGCCTGCGGCGTGGACTCGCGGGGCGTCGGTGCGTCCGCTTCGAAGACTCCGACGCAGGCGAGCGCGAGCACCAGCCGGGGCGCGATCACAGGTCGACTCCAAAAAGTATCCGGCCGTCCGGCTCCACCACCCCCGCGCGGATGTAGTTAAAGTGGTAGTCGGTGCCGGCACCGCGCCGGGTCCGAAACTGCTCCAGCGTCGGCTGCGTGGCACCGGTCTCGTCGGTCGCTCGGCTCATCACCACGGCCCGGCGTCCGTCCCATTTCCACATCCGGGTAAACCGGACGTGCGCCTTGTCCAGCACCGGCTGCTGCAGCTCGGCCTCGGACCAGGTGCGCCCACCGTCGGTGCTCAGGTCCACCCGCGTGATCTTTCCTCGACCACTCCACGCGATGCCGCGGAGCTCGGTCCAGCCGGCCCCGGCGAGCACCGCCGGATAGGTCGGATGGGTGAGGGTGGACTTGACGTCCATTACGAAGCTGAACCGGCGGGCGGTGTCGTTCGGCAGCGGGTCGGTGTACCGAGAGGTCTCGTCGCGGGACATGTTGGGCTGGGCGATCAATTCGAGACGACGGATCCACTTCACGCAGGCGTTGCCCTCCCAGCCCGGCAACAGCAAGCGCACCGGATATCCCGCGGCGGGACGCAGCGCCTCGCCGTTCTGCGCGTACACCAGAAGCGCGTCATCCTGCATCTTCGCGAGCGGCACGCTCCGCGACAGCACGGCGGCATCGCCGCCCTCGGCCAGCACCCAGCGGGCCCCGGATCGCACACCGGCCTCGCGCAGGAGGGTGGCCACGCGAACACCGGTCCACTCCGCGTTGGCCGTCATCCCGTCGATCTGCTGGGGCGACATGTCCGGCCGCGGCGAGCGGTAGCCGTTGCGGCCGTTGCCCGAGCACTCGAGGAAGTAAATCCGGGTGACGGCTGGAAAACGGCGGACCTCGTCGAGGGTGAACACCAGCGGGCGCTCAACCAGTCCATGCAGGAGAAGCCGCCACCGCCCGGGATCGATCTGCGGGACGCCGTTGTGGTGGCGCTCGAACCAGAGATCGGTCGGGGTGATGGTGCCGCTGAGCTGATGCAGAGGGGTGTACGAGGCCCCGGTCAGCTGGCCTACCGGGGTTCGGGCGGGCTGCTCGAACGCCGAGCGCGCGCTCTGCGCCGTGGTGGGGCCGCCGGGCACCTTGGTGGCGTCCTGGGGAACCTGCGGTGCTGCGGGCTCCTGGGAGGCTCCGGTCGCGGAGGTCGGCAATGCCCCGACGATCGCGGCGGCACCTGCCGCCGCGGCACCGGCGAGCAGTGCGCGCCGTGCGGGATCGATCGGTGCGCCGGGATTTGAATCGGCGGTCATCCGGCCAAGATGCGACTGAGCGTAGGGCGCCGCAACCGACCGCTAGCGCTCCAGCCGGGCGAGCGTTTCGCGCACCTGCTCCTCCTCCGAGCGGAACGCCGGCTCGGCTGAATCACGCAGCGCCAGGAAATGCCGGTAAGCATCGACCGCGCGGGCCGTGTCTCCCACCACCGCCGCGAGCCGGCCTTCCTCCCGGAGCGTGGTGGACAGGTACTCGGGTGGGAAGAACCACCGTGCCCGCCCGAGGGCTCTGAGCGCGCCGCGAGGGTCCCCATGCCGTTCGTGGAGCCGGGCGAGGATGAGATTGACGAAGTGCGGCGCTTCGCAACATCCGAGACGGGCGATCGAATCCAACCGGTCAATCAGCGACATCGGAGGCCGTGTTCCCCGCGATGACGCCGCGAGGGCATCCAACAGCTCAGCCCTGCCGAGCAGGGCCGCGTATCGGCTCGAGTCCGCGGCGACCGTCGCGCGAATGATCCGGATGGCCCGTTCGGCGGCGATGCGGTCGCCTTGGGCAAGCTCCCACTGGGCGAGGACGAACACATCGGCCGGCGTGAGCGCGTCCCCGAAATCCCGCTCGACACTCCGGGCGGCCGCAACCGCCGCCGCCGTGTCGCCGTCCCAGTACAACGCGTACACGACCGCGAACAGCGGATTCCAGTAGCGCTCCCCGGCAATGCCGGTGATGCGGTCCTCCAGCGCGCGCGCCGCGCTGGGCTGGCCGCGATTGAGCGCCAGCCAACGGGCGAGTCCGAGTGCTCGAGTGCGCTCGGCCGGCGATCCGGCCCGCTCCAGGAGGGTCGCGACCGCGCGATCCGCGTCATCCAGCGCGACCCCGTCGATCTGACTGATCCACTGAATGCGCGCGAGCGTCGCGGTGCCGAGATCGCCGAAACCTTTACGGAGCCGGGCCCGGGTCGTGCTGTCTCCGGTGAGCGCCGCCAGCCGCCAGCGGACGTACACCGCGTCGTTGCCGCTGGAATCCTGAGCCAGGTACCGAGCGACCAGCCGCTTGGCGGTCGCGGTGTCGCGCGCGAACGCGGCTGCGTCCACCAGGCCCACCAGCGGA
>DATAFP010000271.1:0-5768 GCA_036257415.1 Gemmatimonadales bacterium | reverse complement strand
CGCCGCCTGATCGGCGTGGCAGCTGACGATTAGCCTACCCGTGCCCTGAGCCGCTCGAGCCGGCCCCGCACCTCCCGCACCTGTGGCTGGAGGTCGGGGTCGGCGTCGGCCCAGAGCTCGAGGAAGCGGTTGTACTGCTCGATCGCATGGGGTGCGTCTCCCTTGGCCTCATACAGCTCGCCCAGCCACCGGTGGGCCGGCGCGCGCCAGCTGGCATCGTCGAACGGCAGCGGGTCCGGGGTCTCGAGATACTTCCGGTAGTACACGATCGCCGAATCGGGCCGGCCTGCGAGGTCGTGCGCGCGGGCGATCTGGATCCACGCGTACCGGTAGAACACGGCGGTCCGGGCATCGGCCTGCTGCATCAGGCGCACGACGTCGTCCCACCGCCGCTCGGTGAGGGCGACGTGCGCCGCGAAGTAGGCGTGGCGGCCGATCGAATCCCGCGCCGCCGGCGCCAGGTCTCGCTCGTAGCCGGCGAGCGCCTGCCGCGCCAACGCCGCATCGCCAATGGCCGCGCTCACCTGCGCCAGGTCTTCCCAGGGCCGCTCGGTGGGTGGGATCGAATCCATCGGGGTTCGCGCGAGGCCGCGTTCGATCGCCGCACGGGTCTTCGCTGGATTGCGCTCAACCAGCGCCAGGTAGTACGCCGTGTCGAGAGTGAAGCTGATGCGGCTGGTCATGGAAGGGGCCGCCCGCACCAGGGCCTCGGAGCGCTGGGTGCTCCAGCGCAGCGCCTCGCGCATGCGTCCCCGGACCGCGGCGACCCCCGCGGTCATGCCGGCCCCGCGAATGGCCTGCCGGCTGGTTCGGCCCCGCGTGGCGGCCGCGCGCGAGATGCTGTCGGCTTTGTCCAGCTCGTTGTGCGCCCACGCCGAGATCCACTCGGCCTCCCAAAGATCGTTGCTGGCCGGGAACCGCGTCTTGAAGGCAGCGACGGTGGAGTCGAGCGCGGTGAGCCGGCCGTTCCGGACCTGCACCTGCATCAGGTTCGTGAAGGCACCGCCGAAGGTTCGCGGCAGCGCCACCACGCGGCGGTAGAGCGCCTCCGCCCGCTCGAAGTCCCGCTTTTCTCCATAGACCACCGCGGCATTGTTGAGCGCGCTGGTGCTGGTCGAGTCGATCCGGATCGCCTCCTCGTACGCCGCGAGCGCCTTCTCGCGGTCGGGCCGGGGGCCGCGGGTGTAGTAGTAGCCCTCGGTAAGCAGCCGCTCCATCTCGGTGAGGCGGGCGCGGTGCCGGTACGCCGTGCTGATCGCGGCCAGAGCCCGAGGTTGGTCGCGGTCTTCGTTGCCGAGCAGGACGGCGATCTTCCGCCAAGCCATCGCGAACGCAGTGTCGAGCTGCACCGCCTCCCCGAGCGTGGCGAGCCCGCGGTCCGCCTCGCCGGCTTCGTCCGCCAGGAGCGATCCCTCGACGTATTTCCGGAGCGCAGCCAGCGACGGCGTGGTCACGCGCTCGAGCGACGAGCTCGCCCGGATGGTCCGGAGCGATTCCCCCGCGCGCTCGCGCACCGAGCGGGAGAGCTCGCCCAACGCACCTATCAACTCGTTCTCGTTGTCGGCCGTCTCGCGGAACGTCGCCAGCTCCTGACCGTCCAGCGCGGATACCAGCCGGGCCGACACCACGTACGTCTGACCCAGCCGCACGATCTCGCCATCCAGCACCGCCTTGGCTCCTTCGCGCGTGGCGATCTCCCGCGCGAGCTCGAACGGCACCACGCTCTCGGCCGGACGCTCCATCAGCCGGAGGATCTCCCGCACCGACGCTCGGGTGAGCACGTTGAACGCCGGTGACTGCGCCAGGTCGGTGCGGAGCGCTTCGGCGACGGTGGGACCGAGCGTGGAGTCGCCGGCGGGCGCGCGGAAGTCGGCCACGACCACCGTTTCCCGCTCGCCGAATGCGCCCTTTCCCCGCAGCGACCCGGCCGGCCCGATGCCCATCGCCCGCGTCACCATGAACCCGACGACCAGGATCGCGAAGGAACCGAGCGCCACCCAGCCGCCGAGCCAGGTGCGGCGCCAGGAAATGTGGGGACTCGCCTTCAGCGCGATGGTGGCGAGCGTCCCTTGCACCGTGGGCGTGCCCCCCGGAGTGCGCTGGGGCGTGGTGGTATAGGCGCGCTGGGCCGCCCGTTGCACGAACGCGGTCGCGCCGATGACCGGAAGCCCGGCGAGCATGACGCCCAGCGACCCGGGAAGCACCCAGTCCGGCAGACCGACCACGTCGGTGGCAGCCCATGCCGTCACTCCGACGAGGGCGGTGGCCGCCGCCCAGGTTCCCACCGCTTTCGCCACGCGAACCCGGCCGCCACGCAGGATCGCAGGCACCGCCGCCGTGTCGCCGCTCGCCGTAACCGTGTCCAGCACCCGCAGCAGATCCGTCGCTTGCTGCGGCCGCTGAGTCGGATCCTTTGCGAGGCAGTTCATCACCAGCTCTGCCAGCGGGGCCGGAGTGTCGGAGCGAAGGGTTCTGATGTCCCTCGGCGCTTCGGTAAGCTGCGCCGCCAGCACCCTTGCCGGCGTGCCGGCCTGGAAGGGGGGATGGCCGGTCAACAGTTCGAACGCCATCGCGCCGAAGGCGTAGATGTCGGCGCGATGATCGGTGCTTCGGTCGCCGGCTGCCTGTTCCGGCGCCATGTAGGCCGGCGTACCGATGGACGTGCCGATCTGGGTAAGCGTGGCCTGCTGGTTGGGGCCGCCGGTGCGTGCGGCGTTGATCGCCTTGGCGATCCCGAAGTCGGTGACGGTGGCGCTGCCCGAGGAGAGCAGGACGTTGTCGGGCTTGATGTCGCGGTGGACGATGCCGTGCCCATGCGCGTACGCGAGTGCGCGAGCTACGTCACGGAGCACGCTGACTACCTCGGTGATCGGCAGCGGCCCCTGCTCCAGCCGGCGGCGAAGGCTGTCGCCGTCCACGTAGGGCATGCTGAACCAGGGCAGGCCGCCGGCGTCGCCTGCAGCCAGCACCGGTACGACGTGCGGGTGCTGAAGCTGCGCTGCCAAGAGCACCTCGCGCCGGAACCGCTCGACCGAGATCCCCGCCAGGAGTTCGGGCGCGAGCACCTTTACCACCACCTGCCGGTTGAGCGCGCGCTCCAGCGCCAGGTAGGTGCGGGACATGCCGCCCCCGCCAAGCTCCCGCTGGATGGCATAAGTGTCCGCCAGCGCTTGCTCCAGCCGGCTGCGCAGTTCTTCCATCGGGTTCTCGGTCGGAGTTGCCGAAGTATGCAGAGGGCGTCACGGGAAGGCCAGCGAGCCACCCCAACCCTCTGCGCGTTCCGCTCATCTAACTGCCGCTACGCCGCATCCCACTGGACACCACTCCGTTGGAGGAGTCTCATGGACCTTCGTCCGGTCGGCCTCGCCGCGCTTGCGGCGGTGGGAGGAACCGCGTTTCCGCTCGCGCTTGCGCCGACGTCACCAACGCCCGGCATCGCGTTCGTCGACGTCTCGGTAATCCCAATGACCACGGCCGGGGTTCGCGAGCATCAGACGGTGCTGGTCAGGGGTGATGCGATCGTGGCGGTTGGCGACCTCAAGACGGTTGACGTCCCAAAGGCGGCCCGGGTCATCGACGGCCGGGGACGGTTCCTCATCCCGGGCCTGATGGATGTGCACGTGCACCTCATGGAGCAGGGCGACCTCGACCAGTTCCTTGCCTCGGGCGTCACCACGGTTCGCAACCTGACGGGCTCTCCAGAAGTGCTCGAGTGGCGCCGAGCCGTTGCCGACGGCGTCCGGCCGGGACCACGCATCGTCACCAGCGGCCCATTGTTCGCCGGCCCGGAGATCGCCTGGCGGGAGAAGGTCGTCCCCTCCGACGGCAGGTCGGCTCGCGCGGAAGTCCGCCGGCAGAAGGATGCTGGCTACGATCTGATCAAGATCTACGACGGCCTGGCTCCGGAGGTCTACTCGGCGATCGTAGACGAAGCGGCCCAGCTCCGGATGCGCGTCACCGGCCACATTCCCGAGAGGGTTGGGTTGGCGAAGGTACTCCGCGCCCGGCAGAACCTGGAGCACACCGACAAGCTGGTGTTCGACGTGTGGGGCCACAGCTTCGATCCGACTCGGATCGACTCGGTGGCGGCGGCGATCCGCACCGCGGGCGTCTTCGTCACGCCCACGATCGCCTCGATGGAGCAGATCGCCCGAATCGGCGGGGGCCGGTTCGATTCGCTCCTCGCGCGTCCCGAAGCGCGCCGAGCCGGCCCGGAGACGATCGGCTTCTGGTGTGCGGTGTCGTCGCGGATGCAGGGCCACCGCGCTCGGCCGACCAAAGGCCGGTTCGATCCATGGACCGACTTTCAGCTGCAAGTGATCGCGGGCGAGCGCCGCGCGGGCGTGCCGCTGGTAGCGGGGAGCGATTACCCCAACGCCGCGCTCGCCGCGGGTAGCGGGCTCCTGGAAGAGCTCCGTGCTCTCACCGACGCCGGGCTGTCGCCGTTCGAGGCCCTCGCCGCCGCCACGGTCACGGCCGCGCGTGCCATCGGCGACTCCACGTCGGGCTACATCGCCCCGGGCGGGCGGGCCGATCTCGTGCTTCTGCCCGCCAATCCACTCACCGATCTTCGCGCGCTGGACCGGAACGAGGGCGTGATGGCCGCCGGCCGCTGGTTCTCCCGAGACGAGCTGGACCGGCGCGCCCCGAGGCGCACCGGCCCGCCCGTATGCTCGAGCTAGGCGAACGCGGCGATTACCTGCCGCCCTTCGACCGTGCGATCGCCGAGTCGAGGCTCCAGGCACCTGCACCGGCGAACACGAAGTACAGATAGATGAAGCAGAACAGGATCGCGGGCATGCCGTTGTTACTGGTCGGGAACAGTGACAGCGGTTGGTGGAACTGGAAGTACGCGACGGCCATCTCGCCGGCGAGCACGAATGCCACCGGGCGGGTGAACAGACCAAGCATGATTGCCAGCCCGCCGACGACCTCCAGCACGCCGCCGATCCACATCTGCGACATCGGCAGCACCGGTGGAGCTCCGGGTGGCATCGGCGGGAATCCGAACAGCTTCATCGTTCCCGCCGAGAAGAAGATCAAGCCGGCTACGATCCGCAGGACGCTCAGCATCCGGCTGGGCCAGCGAGACGAAGACGGTTGGAAGACCGACACGACCGCCGCTCCTCCTACTTGGTGGCCGCCGTGCGGGCGCGCTGACTTTTCTCCTGCGCCCTCAGCTCGGGTGTGAGCGCGGGGCCGAAGTCCTCCGCCTCGAACACCTGCCGGATCTCGATCTCGAAGTCCTCGTTGGTAGGATTGGGCACCCGCTTCACCCACTCGATCGCCTCCTCCTTCGACTTCACCCGGATCAGCCAGAAGCCGGCGATCAGCTCTTTGGTCTCCGCGAAGGGGCCATCGACCACGGTGCGCTTGGTGCCGGAGAAGCGGACCCGGGCCCCCTTCGAGCTCGGCTGCAGCCCTTCGCCTGCGAGCATCGCCCCGGCGTTGATCAGCTCCTCGTTGTACTTGCCCATCGCCTCGAACACCTCGGTCGGAGGAATGACGCCGGCTTCGGTGTCCTTGTTGGCCTTGATCATGATCATGAAACGCATTGCTCGTAATCCTTGAATTGAGAGTGACTTGGGCCGCGGACCGACCAGGCCCCGGCAACCCCGCTATACCTGTACGTCGAGTGGGGAACGCCGAAATCGACATCGGGTGCGAGGGAAGTTCGGTAGCGCCGTCGCGCCCGGGCGTGATCCCGCGCACACGCCCGCGATCGGCAGTGAGACGGCGGCCTTTGGGGAAGATTTCAGACCGGCTGC
>DATAFP010000110.1:0-4518 GCA_036257415.1 Gemmatimonadales bacterium | reverse complement strand
CAGCTTCCGCTGGAGTGCGCCCGTGAACGCGCCCCGCTCGTGCCCGAACAGCTCGCTCTCGACCAGACTCGCGGGCAGCGCCGCACAGTTCACCACCACCAGCGGGCGTTGGCGCCGCGCACTGACCGCGTGCAACCGCCGCGCAATCAGCTCCTTGCCCGTCCCCGTCTCGCCCGTGATCAGCACCGTCGCGTCGGTCGGCCCGACCTGCGCCACCTGCTGCAACACCCGCTCGAATGCCGCACTGGCGCCGATCGGCTCCTCGAGCTCGCGCGCTTCGGTATCAGGAATCGGCAGGGCCGCCGTCGCGCGAAGCGATTTGCTGGTCGGGAGGACTTCCGAGTAGGCATCGATCGTCGTCGTCATCGTCGCCTCCGTTTTGGTGCTTCGATCGATACCTGCAGGCTAGGTCCGTGGAGGCGACGCGTCTACCCTACGTTGGTCGGGCGGAGGCACTACTGGAGGGGAAAGGCCGAGCCATGCGGCCAGGGCGGATCAACTGGGCGAAGCCCCGGCCATGGGCGAGCGGAACGTCCGGCCCGGAATCGGGCCGGCTCAATGACCAGGTCGTCGTGATGGTGAGGATGATCGGCAGCGCGCCCATGTCCACCCGTGCTTACTGGAGGTACACCCTGCTCGGCCGCGGGACCGGCGATTTCGCCGGTCAGGGGGCTTCAGAGCGAACGTCAGTGTGCGGTACGCCCTCTCAGGCCCAGCTTGGCCATGCGGCTCCGCAGGGTCGACGACGGCAGCCCCAGAATCTCCGCCGCCCCTCCCTTGCCGCCGATCTGCCCCCCGGTGTGGCGGAGTACTTCCTGGATGTATTGCCGCGCCCGCTCGTCGAGCGACACGAGCGGCACCGCGGCCGGCGCGGGCGGCGGCACCGGTCCCGCCGTCTCCGCTCTTCCCCTCGGTCCATCCGCCGGCATCTCGACGTGCAGCACCGCCCCCTCCGCCACCAGCACCGCCCGTTCGATCGCGTGCTCCAGCTCCCGCACGTTCCCCGGCCAGTTGTATCCCAGCAGCCGCTCCATCGACCCCTCGTCGATCGACCGCACCGCCTTGGCGAATCGCGCCCGGAACTGCCGCACGAAGTGATCCGCCAGCGGCCAGATGTCCTCCTGCCGTTCCCGCAGCGGCGGCAGCGCCAACCGATACACGTTCAGCCGATAGAACAGGTCAGGCCGAAACCGTCCCTGCTCCACCAGCCGCTCCAGCGGCCGATTCGTCGCCGCGATCACCCGCACGTCCACCTTCACCGGACTCGCCCCTCCCACCCGGTCGAACTCTCGCTCCTGCAGCACGCGCAGCAGCTTCCCCTGCATGTCGAGCGACAGCTCGCCCACTTCGTCCAGGAAGATCGTGCCCCCGTGCGCCAGCTCGAACCGCCCCAGCTTCCGCTGGAGTGCGCCCGTGAACGCGCCCCGCTCGTGCCCGAACAGCTCGCTCTCGACCAGACTCGCGGGCAGCGCCGCACAGTTCACCACCACCAGCGGGCGTTGGCGCCGCGCACTGACCGCGTGCAGCCGCCGCGCAATCAGCTCCTTACCCGTCCCCGTCTCGCCCGTGATCAGCACGGTCGCGCCGGTGGGCCCGACCTGCGCCACCTGCTGCAAGGCCCGCTTGAATACGGGACTGGCGCCGATCGGCTCGCCTTCGGCATGACCATTCTCGCTTACCGACTGGGCACCCCACGGCCACTCACGCTTCACCCCGGAACGATGAAACGCCGTGCCGTTCAGCCCGTGCACCGTCGCCGATACAACCGTGACGGGCGACGGGTTACCGTTGCCGGGAATGCTCGCCCAAGAGCTCGTCTCCATCGTCGGCCTCCCCACCGTCAAGTCACGCGCCCAGAGGCGCGTTCATTTGAGTGCGGAACGTATCTCCGCCAGCAGCATCTCGGCCCGGAATGGCTTCACGAGAAAGGCTGCTGCGCCTGCCTCGAGGCATCGCTGCCGCGTCCCTTCGTCGCTCTGCGCCGTCAGGATCACGACGGGAATCGGAACCTCTGCTGCCCGGAGATGGCGGAGGAGGTCGAGGCCACTCATCCCGCTCATCCGGAGATCGAGGACCAGGCACCCGATGATCTCGCGACGGGTGGAGCCCAGAAACTCCTCCGCCGAGGGGAATGCCTCCGTCGGGAAGCCCCTCGACCGTAAGAGATTGCAGACCGACCTTCGCAAAGAGGGATCGTCGTCCACGACTGCGATCGCCGGCCGGTTTTGCTCGCCCACGTCGTCACGGTACTGAGGGGGGCCGGAACGCGTCTACCCGACGTTGGTCGGGCACCGGCACCCCCGGCGGAGGGAAGACCTGGTAGCGGGGCTCTAATCAAGACTCGGGTGCACCGGGATCGCTTGCTTGTGCGTCGCCGCCCCGCCGATGGAGACGAGAAACCTCGCCCTCGCGTCATGGCTACTCTTCGCGAGCAATCCATTCCCGGATGTACGGCGGACAGTTCCGAAGCTCAATCCCATCGCGTACGCGCGCACGCAGGAACCGGACGGTGTCTCGATCCACAAGGACGACGTCCGTGAGATCCAGCACCACCGCCCGGCCCGGCGGTTCCGCGGCCAGCAGGGCCCCCAGTTCGCCAACGTTGTCCGCTCTGAGCCGACCGCTCAGGGTCAGGACGACATCGCCGTTTGCCTGGCGCTGGATCTTCAGCATCGTTCCTCAGGCAGAAGTAGAGCAATCCCCAGTCCAGCGCAAAGTGCTGAATATTACATACGTTCAGACTGTGTTGACTGACCGGAATTCAGCCAATTGACGAAATTCCGGACAACAGGAGGACTGGTTACGGCTTCGTGCGTCGGGCGCGGAAGCGGGTCTTGTCGATCCCGAGCCCCCGGATCTTCGATTCCAGCGTCGAGCGCGCCACGCCCAGCCGCGCCGCCGCGCCCCCGGGCCCGTAGACCCGGCCGCCGCTCGCGCGCAGCGCGTCTTCGATCAACGCCCGCTCGTGGCCCGCCAGCGTGCTGGCCAACACCCGGCGGTCCCCGGCCGACGCGGGCGCGAGCCAGCTCTCGTCGACCGTGAACTCGTCCGTCTCACACACGATGACCGACCGCTCCACCACGTTCTGCAACTCCCGCACATTGCCCGGCCACGGATACGCGCGCAGCCGCTCGAGCGTCCGCGTGTTGACCCGCCGGATCCGCTTGCCCGCCTGCCGCGCGTAGCGATCGATGAAGTATTCCACCAGCAGCGGAATGTCGTCGACCCGCTCGCGCAAGGGCGGCACCGCGATAGGAAACACATTCAGCCGATAGAACAGATCGCGGCGGAACGTGCCGGCCTCGATCACCGCCTCGAGATCGCGGTTCGTGGCGGCGACAACCCGGACGTCGACGCGCACCGCGGCGCTCCCCCCTACCCGCTCGAACGCGCGCTCCTGCAGGACGCGGAGCAGTGCGACCTGCGTCTCCATCGGCAGTTCCCCGACTTCGTCGAGGAACAGGGTCCCGCCGTGCGCCAGCTCGAAGCGCCCCAGGCGGCGCTGCGTCGCCCCGGTGAATGCCCCCTTCTCGTGCCCAAAGAGCTCTGACGCAATCAATTCGCGCGGCACCGCCGCGCAGTTCACGCTCACGAACGTTCGGGAGCCACGAGCCGACCGCCGGTGGATCGCGCGGGCGACGAGCTCCTTGCCCGTGCCGGTCTCCCCGGTGATCAGCACGGTGGAGTCGGTCGGCGCGACCTTCGCCACGCGGCCCAGCACCGGTTGTAGCGCCGGCGATGTCCCCACGATCTCCTCGAACATCGAGGTCCGGTCCACCTCGTCCCGTAGGACCAGATTCTCTTTGTAGAGCTGGTCCTTTAGCGCCGTGAGCTCTGTCTCCGCCCGCTTCCGGCCGTCGATGTCGACGAGCAAGGAGTACCAGCGGACGATCTGCCCACCCATGTCGCGTAGCGGAAGCCCCCGTACCTGAAACCATCGGTAGGTGCCGTCAGAACGGCGGATTCGTGCGTCGAACTCGTATGGCTCGCCCGACGTAATGCCCCGGGTAAAGAGCTCGACGACATGCGGCAGATCGTCAACATGCACCGTCCCGTTCGTGCCCCACTGTTTCATCGCGTCCAGTCCCTGACCGCAGTACTCCATCAGGCCCTTGTTCACGAACTCCACCTCACCAGCCGGTGACAAGCTGGCGACGAAGCCCGGAATCGTTTCCACGATCAGGCGCGATTCGCGCTCGTGCTCCTGAACATCGTGGTAGAGGCGCGCGTTCTCCAGCGAGATGGCCGCGTCGGCCGCGAGTACTTCGAGGAG
The DNA here is from genome assembly GCA_036257415.1 of Gemmatimonadales bacterium. Classification (GTDB taxonomy): domain Bacteria; phylum Gemmatimonadota; class Gemmatimonadetes; order Gemmatimonadales; family GWC2-71-9; genus DASQPE01. The sequence goes on along the minus strand of DATAFP010000110.1, from coordinate 245 downwards.
CGCCATCCGGGTCGGCGTGAACGCGCCCGCCGTCAAGTTGTTCTCGAGATAGAGAATCCCTGCCAGCCGCGTTTGCTTCAGGAGCGGGATGCAGAGCAGGGACCGGGCGTGGTGGCGGCGCACGTACGCATCGTCGGCCCATTCGTCGGCGACCGCCGCATCCCGCAGGCAGACGCGCTGGTGAGTGCGGAGGACGTACTGGAGCACGGACGGCGGCAGAGCCTCCGCCCCGATGCGGGCCGACT
>DATAFP010000252.1:0-2631 GCA_036257415.1 Gemmatimonadales bacterium | reverse complement strand
CTCCCAGCCGAGGACATCATCGTGGTGCACCGGTCTGACGGCTCCGGGACCAGCTTCGTATTCACCGACTACCTCTCGAAGGTCTCTCCCAAATGGGCCTCGAGCGTGGGCAAGGCGACCTCGGTGAACTGGCCGATCGGGCTGGGCGGCAAGGGGAATGAAGGGGTGACCCAGCAGGTCAAGCAGACCGAGGGGGCCGTTGGCTATGTCGAGCTGATCTATGCCATCGCCAATGGGCTTCCCGTGGCCCAGGTCAAGAACGCGGCCGGGAACTTTGTGGAGCCGACCCTCAAGACCGTGAGCGCGGCCGCGGCCGGCATTCCTATCAAGGATGACATGGACTTCCGGGTGTCCATCACCAACGCCGAGGGCGCGGAGACCTATCCGATCTCGTCGTTCACCTGGCTGCTGGTCCGGAAGACGCCGGTCGATTCCGTGAAGCAGGCCAAGCTCGAGAAGTTCTTGAGCTGGATGCTCACCCCGGAGGCGCAGCGCATGGCGGCCGACCTGAACTATGCCCCCCTGCCGGTGAAGTTGATCGAAGTCGAGCAGCAACGGATCGGCGCCCCGTAGCGCCGGACCGCCGGCCGCATTTCGCCTGGCGTGACGCGTTCGTTACCTGTCCGTTACTGTCACAGGGCCGGGCGCCGGTAGGTTTTCCCGCGTGACAACCGCTCCCGATGTCGCGCCGGCCCCGGTATCCAGGCGCGCGTTGCCGCTCTCGCTCCGAGGCCGGAGCTATGGGGACCGGGTCTTCCGGCTGACCTTGGCCGCGGCCGCGGTCGTCCTCCCGATCGTTCTCGTTTTCCTCGTCCTCGAGCTCTGGACCGGCGCGCGCCTCGCCATCGCGAAGTTCGGGCTGAGTTTCGTCGCAACCAGTGTTTGGGACCCGGTGGCGGGGCAGTTCGGGGCCTTTCCGCTCATCTTCGGCACAGTCGTCTCTTCTCTCATTGCGCTAGCCATCGCGGTCCCGCTGTCGCTGGGTGTAGCGGTGTACCTGGTCGAGTTCGCGCCGCGGGTGGTGCGGCAGCCGGTCGCCTTCGTCATCGGCCTGCTCGCGGCGATCCCGAGCGTGGTGTACGGGCTCTGGGGCATCTTCGTGCTCACGCCGATCCTCCGAACCACCGTATTTCCGTTCCTCCGCAACACGCTGGGCTTCCTGCCGTTCTTTCAAGGTCCGATCTACGGCCCCTCGATGCTGGCTGCCGGCATCATCCTGGCCATCATGGTAATGCCGTACATCATGTCGGTGTCCCGAGAAGTGCTGCTGGCGGTGCCGGACAGCCAACGGGAGGCCGCGATGGCGCTCGGGGCAACCCGCTGGGAAGCAGTGGTGACCGCGGTGATTCCCTACGCGCGCTCGGGCATCGTCGGGGCCATCATTCTCGGCCTCGGTCGGGCGCTGGGCGAGACGATGGCGGTGACGATGCTGATCGGAAACCGGCATGAGATCGCCGCCTCTCTGTTTGCGCCGGGCTACACCATGGCGGCGGCGATAGCCAACGAGTTCGCGGAAGCGGTGGAGAATCTCCACTTGGCCGCGCTGGCCTACGTGGCCCTCGTGCTTTTCGTGGTGACAGTGATCGTCAACGCCGGCGCGCGCTTACTGATCTGGCGCGTGGCGCGCGGTTCAGCCGTGGGAAGCAAGGCGCTGTGAATCGCCGAGTATTCCGCCGCTTCGCGAGCAACGCGATGGTGGCGCTCATGCTCGTGGCGGTGGTGATCGCCATCCTACCGCTGTTCTTTATCCTGCTCGACCTGCTGGTGAAAGGCGCTGGCAGCCTCTCGCTCGACTTTTTCACCAAGATCCCCGCGCCCGTCGGCGAGATGGGCGGGGGCGTCGCACATGCCATCGTCGGCACGCTGATCATGGTAGGGACGGCGGCACTCATCGGCCTCCCCATCGGGGTGGGTGCCGGCATCTATTGCGCGGAGTATCCGGCCGGCCGCCTCACCTGGGTGACCCGGTTCGTGGCGGACGTGCTCAACGGCACGCCGTCCATCGTGGTGGGCGTGTTCGCGTGGACCTGGATCGTCGCCCAGCAGAAGCACTTTTCGGCGCTGGCCGGCAGTGTGGCGCTGGCGATGCTGATGATCCCGATGGTGATGCGTACCACCGAGGAGATGATCAAGCTGGTGCCCAATTCGCTTCGGGAGGCGGCGCTCGCCCTGGGCTATCCCCGGTGGCGCACCAGTCTGGCGATCGTGGCGCGCACCGCGCTGCCCGGCATCCTCACCGGCTCGCTGCTCGCGATCGCGCGCATCGCGGGGGAGACTGCGCCGCTCCTGTTCACGGCGCTCGGGAGCCAGTACCTGGCGACGCGGCTGGACGAGCCGATGGCGGCACTCCCGCTGATCGTGTTCACCTACGCAACCGGCCCATACGAGGAGTGGCATCGGTTCGCCTGGGCGGCGGCGCTGGTCCTGATCCTGGTGGTGCTGGTCCTGAGCGTCGGCGCCCGGCTGGCCATAGGACGGGGGCGCCCGGATGCCTGAAGATCGCGCGCAGATCGAGACCGACAAGCTCACGGCGGTGTACGGCAAGCTCACGGCCGTGAAGGGGGTATCGCTCTCGTTTCCGGCGAACCGGGTACACGCGCTCATCGGCCCGTCGGGATGCGGCAAGAGCAC
>DATAFP010000199.1:0-13060 GCA_036257415.1 Gemmatimonadales bacterium | reverse complement strand
CAGAGGGCGCGCACGTCCACGCCCTTGATCCGCCGCAACACCGGCAGGTGAGCGATCTGCGCCACCGCGCCCGCGCCGACGAGACCGACTCGCAGTGGATCGGGCATAGCGCTCCAGGCTAAAGCCGAAGGACGACGTGTTACCGGGTCAGTACCATCGGGTCAGCTCCGACCCCCCATAATACGCCGCCAGGATCTGCTGGTAATCCTGCCCCGCACGAGCTCGACCAACCGCGCCCCATTGGCAAAGTCCTACCCCATGCCCATTGCCCGCGCCCTCGGCGACGACGCGGGCGATCCGGCCTCCGCTCCGCCGCACATCGAGGGTGAACGCAGTGCTGCGGAGGATTTCGCCCGCGGGGGTGCGGAGCACCTGACGCACGAGCGGGCCGTCGACATCCACGGCCTCGCGGGCCAGAACGATGTCGAGCAGCCCGACACGATGCGAGGCGGTCCGCCGGACGATGCGCACGTCCCGCAGCTGGTCCACCCGTGACGCATCGATGCCAAGCACGGCCGGCAGCGAGCGCCGGAGGATGGTACGCAACCCATCTCCGGTCCACTCCTCGCGCCAGCGAAAGCGGGGGGAGATGCTGCAGTACGCCGTGCCCGACGGACTCTCGTCCGATACCGAGCGCAGGTAGGGCACGTCGGCCCCGCGGAACACGTCTACCCCGGATTCGGTCCGGCCGCCGCAGGTGGAGAAAAAGAACGCATCGATCGGCGCGCCGTTCCAGGTGAGCACCTGGCCGCGGGTGCTCTCGACCGCCTCGCGCCCTTCAGGTGTCTCCGCGCTTGCGCCGCTGTATACCTGGTCGAAGACCGTTGCGTAGAGGTCAAATCCCTCACTGCGCCATCGGCCCAGATTCCGGAGCGCGTAGGTGCGGGAGGCCACCGCCTGTGCCCGAACCGCCTCCCGCTCCGCTGACCCCCGGCGACCCATCTCGGCCGAGACAACCCCCAGGAGGTACGCCTCCATTGGCACGCGGTTCACGATCGTGAGCCCGGTCCGGTCGCGCTGCAGCACCAGCGTGCCGCGGTAGCTTCGCCCGTTCACCCGCACCCAGGCCAGCGAATCCAGCGGGGCAACGACGATCTGCTCCGCGACAATCGACGGCGCGCCGCTCGAAGGCGACACCCCCACGCCGGCCGACAGCGCGGTAGCACGCCATGCCACGGCGGCTGGAATTTCGCCCAGCGGTGCGCCGTCCGCTTGGGCGAGCCGAAGCGCCGCGTCACCGCCGAGCGTGGCGCCGCTCCCGCCGATCACGAGACCGACCTGCACCACCGGTTCAGCGGCGGCGGGGCCCGGCGGGGGCGCGACCGGCGCGGGTGCCGGGGCGCATCCCGCGACCAGCGCCGCTCCGACCGCGACCGCGCGGACCCGCCGGCGGTCAGCCGCGGTAGTTGCCAAACCTGAGCTCGATGCCGAAATCCTGGCCCCGCAGGTGGCTGATCACCGCCTGCAGTTCGTCGCGGGAGGGACTGCTGACCCGCACCTCGTCGCCCTGGATGCTTGCCTGCGCCTTTTTGAAGCCACCGTCCTTGACCGCCTTCACGATCTTCTTGGCGACATCTCCGGCGATGCCCTGAGTGAGGGTCACGGTCCGCCGAATGGAGCCACCGGTGCCTTCGACTGGATCACCGACGTTCAGGTTCTTGACCGGCACGCCCCGCTTGATGAGGCGACCGCGCAGCACGTCGAGGAGCGCATCCATACGGAATTGATCATCCGCCGAAAGGCGGATTTCGGCCTTGGCGCGATCGAATTCGATGGTGCAGTGGCTGCCCTTGAAGTCGTATCGCTGGCCGATCTCCTTCAACGCCTGATTGACCGCGTTGTCCACTTCCTGAAGATCGGCGCCGGTGGAGATATCGAAGGAGTTCGTGGGGGCCATGACGAGCGGCAATCTAACAACAGGTGACCACTTGACGAACCCGCGAGAGCCGGGTAGCCTCCCGCCATGTACTTCGCGTGCCGGTGCCGCTGTTCCATGTGCCGCTCACCCCTCGGGTGGACGGACGCCTAGGCGCCGGCACGGACGATGGAGATGTAAGCCACGTACCAGCCAAGTATCCCAGGCCCGGCCACTCAGCCGGGCCTGTTTCGTTTCTCGCGTGCGCGATCAACCTCGGAGGAGCATCGCATGCCGTACCGTCCCGACACGTTGGCCATCCACGCCGGACAGGCGCCCGACCCTGCCACGAACGCGCGGGCCGTGCCGATCTACTTTACCACCAGCTACGTGTTCAACAACACTGCGCACGCCGCCAACCTGTTCGGGCTCCGGGAGTTTGGCAACATCTACACCCGGATCATGAACCCGACCAACGATGTCTTCGAGAAGCGCATCACCGAGCTCGAGGGCGGCGCCGCGGCGCTCGCGCTCGCGAGTGGTCAGGCAGCGGAGACGCTCACGGTGCTGAACCTCGCGCACGCGGGGGACAATCTGGTCTCGTCGCAAACCCTGTACGGCGGGACCTTTAATCTCTTCACCTACACGCTGCCCAAGTGGGGCATCACCACGCGCTTCGTGGACATCCACGATCTCGATGCGGTGCGACGCGCGATCGATGGAGGCACCCGGCTCCTGTTCGTGGAAACGATCGGCAACCCGCAGCTCGACGTGCCCGACTTCGAAGCGCTCGCGGCCATTGCGCACGAGGCGAGCATCCCGCTCGTGGTGGATAACACGTTTGGTGCCGCCACCCTGGCCCGGCCGATCCAGCATGGGGCAGACATCATCATCCACTCGGCGACGAAGTGGATCGGCGGCCACGGGCTCGCCATCGGCGGGGTGGTGGTGGACTCCGGCCGCTTCGACTGGACCACGCCGGCGGCCCAGCAGCGGTTCCCCGAATTCTCCTCGCCCGACCCGTCCTATCACGGGTTGGTGTACTCGGAAGCATTCGGCCCCCTCGCGTTCATCATCAAGCTCAGGGTCCAGCTGCTCCGCGACCTCGGGCCCGCCCTTTCGCCGTGGAACGCGTTCGCGTTTCTGCAGGGGCTGGAGACGCTGCCGCTCAGAATCGCTCGGCATTCGGAGAACGCCCTGGCGATTGCGAAATGGCTCGAGGCCGACTCGCGGGTCGAGTGGGTCTCCTATCCTGGCCTCGCGTCGCATCCGCAGCATGCCAATGCACGCAAGTATCTCAAGGGCGGCTTCGGCGGGGTGCTCACGTTCGGAATCAAAGATGGACATGCGGCGGCCCAGGCGCTGATCGATCGGGTGAAGCTGTTCAGCCTGCTGGCGAACGTCGGTGATGCCAAGTCGCTCATCATCCATCCCGCATCCACGACTCACGAGCAGCTCACGCCCGAGCAGCAGCGAGCCACCGGCACCCTGCCGGAGCTAGTCCGCCTGTCCGTGGGACTCGAAGACCCTCAGGACCTCATCGAGGATCTGGACCAGGCGCTCGGCCGCCCCGAGACCGCCGCCAGGGCCGAGCCAGCCGCCGCACTGGCGGCCACCTGACAGACCTGGAGGAACGCAGCATGTCGACCATAGACGAGCTGGTGAAGGCCAACGAGGCCTACGCGCGAACCTTCGACCGCGGCGATCTGCCGCTTCCGCCCGCGAGGAAGATCGCCATCCTGACCTGCATGGATGCACGAATCCTGCCCGGGAAAGCGTTCGGCCTCGAGGAAGGCGACGCGCACGTTATCCGCAATGCGGGGGGCCGGGCCCGGGACGCGCTCCGCTCGCTGGTGATCTCGCAGCGACTGCTCGGCACCGCCGAAGTAGCAGTCGTCCATCACACCGATTGCGGGATGCTGACCTTCGCCAATCGCGATCTCCGGGCGAAGGTGCAGCAAGACCTCGGCCGAGACACCGGCGAGTTCGACTTTCAGCCGTTCCAGGATCTCGATGCAAGCGTGCGGGAGGATGTGGACTTTCTCGTCGGGTCCGAGCTGCTCGACCCGAAGACCCTGATTCGCGGCTTCGTGTACGACGTGACGACCGGCCGGCTCCGCGAGGTGGAGCTGGAGCCGGCTGGACACGGGTCCGCCGCAGCGACGGGTGCATGACCGGCACGGTCGCGCCGCGCTCCATGGCGAAGGACCTCGACCTGGGGACCCTTGACCTGGAGCGCGGCGACCGGCTGCCAGGGGCTCGGCTCCACTACCGAGTCGTTGGCGATCCCGCCGCGGGCGACGCCAATGGGTGGATCCTCGTGTTCCACGCGCTGACGGGCAGTGCCGACGTCAATGCATGGTGGGGTCCGCTGGTCGGCCCCGGTCGCCCGCTTGACACCGAACGGCACGCGATCCTGTCGGCCAATCTACTCGGCAGCTGTTACGGCTCGACCGGTCCGGCCGCCTGGCAGGCCGAGCAGGGTCGATCGTTTCCCCAGCTCACCACGCTCGATCTGGCGCGGGCCCACTTGGCACTGATCGAACACCTCGGAATCCGGCAGATCGCGATCGCAACGGGAGGCTCGCTGGGCGGCATGGTCGCGATGCAATGGGGGCGGGTGTCCTCCGTTCCGGTGGACCGGATCGTGGTCTTCGCCGCGCCGGCCGCGACATCGGCCCAGGCGATCGCGTGGAACGCTGCGCAGCGCATGGCGATCGAGGCGGACCCCCGGTGGCGTGGGGGGCGGTATCCGGCCGGCGACGGCCCCGACGCCGGGCTCGCGGCGGCGCGTGCCATCGCGATGATCACCTACCGCTCCGGCATCGAATTCGAACAGCGGTTCGGGCGCGGGTCGGGACGAGACGCCGGCCGGTTCGATGCCGATCACTATCTCCGGCGCCAGGGCGAGAAGCTGGTCGCGCGATTCGACGCGGCGAGCTATGTCTCGCTGATGCAGTCCATGGACCTCCACGACGTCGGCAACCTGGGCGATGCCGCGGCCGGGACCGCCGCGCGGGTGGACGAGATCGTGGGTGTCGGGATCGACACCGACATCCTCTACTATCCGCGCGAGGTTCGGGCCTGGGTCGAGGGATACCGTGCCGCCGGCGCGAACGCCCGTTACGAGGAGATCGAGTCGGTGTACGGGCACGACGCCTTCCTGATCGAGTTCGAGCAGGTTTCCCGGATTCTCGCGATCGACTGACCGGCCGTCGGGCAACGCCGAAGGGGGCTTCTCAATTGCCTGACAGCATACCGCCGCTGGTTGGGCCGCAAAGCGGCGGCTCAACGTGAACGCGCCGAGCTCCAGCATCGGCTCGGCGCGGGGTGTTTCGAGGCGGCAAACGGGGTGAGCCGTCGTCGGCCCGTCAGGTCAGAAAACTCTCCAGCGACCGGGCGCGGCTCACGTGGCGGAGCCGACTCAGTGCCTTCTCCTTGATCTGGCGGACCCGCTCGCGGGTGATTCCCAGCAAGCTTCCGATCTCTTCGAGTGTCATCGGCTCGGGGCCGTCCAGCCCGAAGTAGAGCCGGAGAATCTTCGCCTCACGCTCCTTCAATGTCGAAAGCACCTCCTCGATCGATTCGGTGAGCGCGTGCTCGAAGGTGTCCGAATCGGGCCCGGGATTCTGGGTATCGGGGAGGTAATCGAGCAGCTTGTTGTCTTCGCCGGGAGTGAGGGGTGCGTCGAGCGACAGGTGGTTCTGCGAGATGGAAAGGGTCTTCTGGACCTCCTCCATCGAGATGTCCATCCCTTCGGCGATCTCGGACGGCGTCGGCTCCCGGCCCAGCTCCTGGAGCAGCGCCGACGACCGCTTGCCGATCCGATGCAGCGTGCCCGCGCGGTTGAGCGGCACCCGCACGATGCGGCTCTGCTCCGCCAACGCCTGCAGAATGGCCTGGCGGATCCACCATACCGCGTAGGAGATGAACTTGATGCCCTTGGTCTCATCGAACTTGTGGGCCGCCCTGATGAGGCCCAGGTTCCCCTCGTTGATGAGATCCGCGAGCGAGACGCCCTGGTTCTGGTATTTCTTGGCGACGGAAACAACGAACCGCAGGTTGCTGCGCACCAGCTTGTCCAGCGCCTCGCCGTCATTGCGACGAATGCGCTGCGCCAACGCGACCTCCTCCTCCTGGGGGATCAGCGGGTAGCGACTGATCTCGCGCAGGTATTGATCCAGCGAACCTTCATCGAAGGATGCGCTCCGTTTGCCGGAGCCAACCTGCATGGGGCGCATACTGCTGACCTCAGGAACGGGAGATGCCTGCGCGTACCTTATCCTCCGGACGTCCGCTGCGCAACGCCGTCGGATCGACTCATGAGCGACGCGGACCGCGGGCGCGACCGGCGGCACGGGCATTGCGCGATCTGGGTCACACTATCCGCCGTCACCCGCAAGTCCAGGCCGCGGCCACTCGGGCGTAGCCGATTCGCGGCAACACTTCGCGCGCGGCCAGCACGCCACCCCACGCGATCACACTGAGTGCAAGCACGTGCGCGACGGGACGCCGGTGTCGCCACGCGCTTGCTGCGGCCCAGCCGCCCGCGGCGACGAGCGCGGCCACGGCACCCAGGTAGAGCATGAGACCCAGACCGCAGGCTCGCGGGTACGGCCAGAACGGCAACGCCGCCGCCAGCGCCAGCACCAACGAGACGCGGGCCCAAGCTCGACCAGCGGAGCCGCGGACCAGCGGCACACCGGCATCGCCGCCCCCGCGGGCAGGTGTCGCGGCCGGCGCGACGGGAGCCCGCTCGATCGCGCGATCGATCGCAGCGAGCTCTTTGTCCCAATCGCGTGGTCCTGTCATGTCGACTCCCGGCTCAGGCCATATCGCTCGATTTTCTTGTACAGATTCGAGCGTGGCATCTTGAGCGCGCGCGCGGTCTCCGACACGTTCCAATCGTACTCCCGCAGCTTTGCGTGGAGAAACGCCTTTTCCGCCTCGTGCTTGAAGGTCTCGAACGTCTGCGGCGCGGCGGTGTCGAGCGGCGGCGGCGCGCCCTCTGCCGGCGGGAAGAGTCGGTCGATGTCGGCGGCGGACACCACCCTGGAGGGCGCGAGAATCAGCGCGCGCTCGACCGCATTCCGAAGCTCGCGGACGTTGCCGGGCCAATGCCGAGCCTGGAGCCGCCGCACCGCATCGTCGCTCAAGGTGCGCCCGGCCACTCCCGCACCCAGCGCGAGCTGCTCCACGAAATGGGTCACCAGGGCCGGGACATCCTCGATCCGCTCCCGCAGCGCCGGCACGTGGATCTCCACCACGTTCAGGCGGTACAGCAGGTCCTCCCGAAAGCGCTGCTCGGCGATCTCCAAGCCGAGATCCTTGTTGGTGGCGGCGATGACGCGCACGTCCACCTGCACCGCTTTCGCGCCGCCGATTCGCGTCACCATCCCCTCCTGGAGGACCCGAAGGAACTTGGCTTGCGCCGACAGCGACATGTCGCCGATCTCGTCAAGGAACAGGGTGCCGCCGTCGGCCTGCTCGAACTTGCCGGCCCGGTCCGCGAACGCGCCGGTGAACGACCCCTTCATATGGCCGAACAACTCGCTCTCGATGAGCTCGGAGGGAATCGCGGCGCAGTTCACCTCGATGAACGCGCGATTGCGCCGGGGAGACGCCTCATGGAGCGCGCGCGCCACAAGTTCCTTTCCGGTGCCGTTGTCGCCGGTGATGAGCACGCGTGCACTGGTGGGGCCGACCTTGGCGATCAGCTCGCGGACACCCTGGAGCGCGGCGCTGGAACCCACCATGGCATAGCGCCGCGCCGCGGCTTCCCGTAGCCGTGCGTTCTCCCCCACCAGCGATGCATGGTCGAGCGCATTCCGGACCGTGACGAGGAGCCGGTCGGTGTCGAGCGGCTTCTCCAGGAAGTCGAACGCGCCCCGCTGGGTCGCATCCACCGCGGTCGCGATGGTCGCGTGGCCGGAGATCATGACGACGACCGCGCCGGGGTCGAGATCGCGCACCCGGGTGAGCGTCTCGAGCCCGTCCAGGCCGGCCATCTTCACATCGAGAAACACGAGGTGCGGACGGAACTCGCCGTAAGCGCTGATCCCCTCGCCGCCCGACGACGCGACCCGAACCTCCATGCCCTCGTACTCCAGCACCTGCTTGAGCGCCTGCCGGATGCCGGCTTCGTCGTCGATGATCAGGACACGGTGGCTCACGATCGGTCCGCTCCGTAGAGCACGAGACCGGCGGGGCTCACCCGCACGCCTTGCACGCCTGCCGGCAGGGTAAGCTCGATCGAGCGACGGCCGGGCTCGGCGAACAGTCGCTCGAGTAGCGCGGGAACCGCATCGGCCGGGAGCGGCACCCCGCGCACCACCATCCGGTCGATGGTCCATTCACCGACGCCGGGCTTTACGACAGCCAGCGGCCCGCTGGCGCGGACCGGCTCCCGATCGCGCAACGCGATACCGAGCGGCCCAACGACGTTGCGGGGAAGCCGGCCGGTAGCAAGCGCGGCCCCGACCTCGATGCGGGCGTCCCGCAGCGTGACCTGCAGCGAGTCGAGCTGCGAGCGGACGGCGGGCGCGAGTCCCGCGCCGATGAGCGACGCGGTCTCACTGGCGTTCAGGACCACGGAATCGGCCTTGCCGCGCCTCACCGAATCGGCCCGGGCCTTGGCCGCCGCTAAGGCCTGCGTCCCCGGCCGGCCGGAGCTCACGGACGCTGGCGGGTCACCGCGGAGGAGCCGGCCGCCGAGCTCCATCATCCGATCGCGGTAGAGCCAGGCACCGACGACGCCGACGATGATGATGAGACAGCCGAGGGCGCGAAACGGCGCCAGCAGGCAACCCATCAACTGACGAGTGGGAGCGTGAGCCTCGGCTCGTAGCGCGGGCCCTGGGGGGAGAGGACGCTCTCGTAGAGCACGAGCTCCTCGGCGAGCAACGGAAGACGCTCGACCTCATACTCGTCCAGCGCGTTGGCGGGCACGCGATGCCCTTCCCGGACCCGCCCGAGGGTCACGTGCGGTCGAAAGGGGCGCCCTTCCGGTGGAAAGCCGATGGCTTCGCCGGCTCGTTCCAACCGGTCCTGCAGCAGCTCCAACGCCGGCGGGCCCTCGAGGCCGAGCCACAACACCCGTGCGTGCTGCGCGCTGGGGAAGGCTCCGAGCTCGTCGAGGCGAAGCGGCAACGGTCCCGCGCCGCGGGCGGCGAGACGAACCGATTCCTCGATCACGTCGAGGCGCTCGGGGGCGACCTCGCCGTAAAACTTCAGAGTGACGTGGAGCCCTTCGTCGCCCACCCAGCGCACCGGCCAGTCGGACGCGCGGAGCCGCGCGAGCAATCCGGCGACCTCTTCGCGGGCCGGATCCGGAATCGGAAGCGCCGCGAAGAGACGCATCAGCCGCGCGCGTCGGCCAGGATGGTCAAGAGCCCGCCGCGACGATACCCGCGGGGATCAAGCACGACGTCGGCGAAGCCCAGCCGAACGAACGCTTCGCTCACCCGATCCCAGCACCCGCCCAACTGGTCATGCTGGTCGGGGGCGGTTTCGACCCGGGCGGTGCTGCCGTGGTGCCGTACCCGCAGATCGCCGGTGACGCCGAGCGACCGCAGGAACGCCTCACCCGCCTCGACCTGCCGGAGCCGCTCCGGCGTCACCTCCAGGCCGTACTGCACCCGGCTCGAAAGGCAAGGCGCGGCCGGGGCAGCCCAGGTCGGAATCCCCAGCGAGCGTGCCGCCGTACGGACATCGGCTTTGCGCCAGCCGAGCTCCAACAGCGGCGATCGGATCTTGTGCACCTCGGCCGCCTTGAGCCCAGGGCGATGTTCGCCCAGGTCGTCGGCATTGGTGCCGTCGATGATCACCTCGAAGCCCCGCACCCGCGCCAACGCGCCAAGCCGAGTCCACAGCTCGCTCTTGCAGAAGTAGCAACGGTCGGGCGCGTTGGCGACGTAGCGGGGATCGTCCAGCTCGCGGGTGTCCAGTTGCGCGAGCGGAACGTCGAAACGGCGGGCCAGGTCGAGCGCGACCTGCAGTTGCGCTTCGGGATACGAGGCGCTGCGTCCGATGGCGGCAAGGAATCGGTGGGAGCCCAGCACGCGAGCGGCGACAACGGCCAGGAGGGCGGAATCGACGCCGCCCGAGTAGCCGAGCAAGACGCGACCGAGCCGGCTGAGATGGTGCTCGAGCTCCTCCAGCGATGGCATGGGGAGTAACGTAATGCGATCCCCCTGTTGCGGTAGCAGGTTTACTGTTGAGCAATGTCACCCGACGGCTGGCTCGAGATCAACGCCGCGGTCCGCGTGCCCGCGCGCGAGTTGGAGTACCGTGCGTCACGCGCCGGGGGCCCCGGGGGACAGCACGTGAACACGTCCTCCACGCGAGTCGAGCTGGTGTGGGACATCGCGGGCAGCAGCGCGCTCGACGACGAGCAACGCGCCCGGGTACTCGCGCGCTTGGAGTCGCGACTCGATGCCGCCGGCCGGATCCGGCTCGTGGCCAGCGCGTCCCGTAGCCAGCTCCGCAACCGTGAAGCCGTGACGGAGCGGCTGCGACGGCTGGTCGCCGATGCCCTGGTGCCGCCGCGGCCGCGCAAACGGACTCGGCCCACTGCCGCAGTGAAGGCGGCGCGGCTGGAAGCCAAGCGACGACGCAGTGCCCTCAAACGAACCCGACGGGCCAAGCCCAATGACGATTGACCAGTGAAAGGACGTCAACCCATGCCCAACACCGTTTCCTTGCTGCTGTTGGTCACGTTGCCCACGGCCGCGGTCGCCCAAGCCCGCCCGGAGCAGGGCGGCTTCATCACACGCATGGGGTCGGACACGCTCGCGGTGGAGCGGTTCAGCCGAAGCAGCGGCCAGCTCGAGGGCGAGGTTGTGAGCCTGGTGCCGGCCGCCCGCGCAGTGAAATACACCGCCGCGCTCAATCCCGATGCCACCGTGAGCCGGCTCGAGATCACGGGCGAACCGGCTGAGCCCACACCCGGCGGACTCCGCACGTCGACCGAGCTGCGATTCGTGGGCGATTCGGCCCAGACCGTGGCCACCCGCGGCGACACCACGCAGCGTTTCGCGGTCGCGGTGGGTCCGGGCGCGCTCCCGTTCGTGCCGTTCACCTACGCGATGTACGAGCAACTGGTGCGCCGGCTGGTGCAAAGCGGCAAGGACAGTATCAGCGTCCCGACGCTCGGCGCCGGCACGCGCCAGCCGTTCGGGTTCACCCTGGTACGCCGAGGCCCCGACGCGGTGGATGTCGATTTCGTTCCGATCCCCGGTTTCTACCCTGGAGGCCAGCCGGTGCACGCGCGGGTAGATCGCGACGGCCGGCTCCTCTCTCTCGACGGGTCCGGCAGTCCGCTCAAGGTTATGGTCGACCGGGTGAATGAGGTGGACATCGCGTCGTATCGCCGGCAGTTCGCGGCGCGCGAGAAGGCGAAAGGGCCGATGGGTCAGCTCTCCGGCCGCGACACTCTGCGCGCCAAGGTCGGGACCGCGAATGTCACGGTCGACTACGGCCGGCCGCAGCGGCGTGGACGCGAGATCTTCGGCAACGTGGTTCCCTGGAATCAGGTCTGGCGAGCGGGCGCCAACGCGGCAACGGGGTTCACCACCGACGCTGATCTGGTGATGGGCGGCGTGGTGATTCCCAAGGGCAGCTACACCTTGTTCATGCTGCCGTCGCAGGATGCGAGCAAGCTGATCGTCAACCGTCAGACCGGTCAGTGGGGAACCTTCTACGATCCGCGGCAGGATCTCGCCCGCATCGATCTGACGGCGGAGCACCTTGCGCAGACAGTCGAACCGTTCACCATCGCCATCGATCCGCAGGGCCAGGGAGGCGTGCTCCGGCTGCGCTGGGACCGCACCCAATTCTCGGTGCCGATCACGGCGCGGTAGCGAAACCACGGTTCGCGGGCGGTCGTACAGCGGGTGAGGCCCCAGCTCGTTCACCCGAACCCCGGCCGCCCCATGCCTCGCTGCTTCGGCTTCTCGAGCCTGCTTCTCGTCGGCGTGCCCGCCCTCGCGTCTGCGCAATCGGTCGATCGGGCGGGCTATGTGGTGCGCCTCGGCGCCGACACCATCGCCATCGAACGCTTCACCCGTTCGGCGTCTCGCCTCGAAGGCGACGTCGCCGTGCGGGTCCCGAACGGGCGGCTGGTGCACTACGTCGCCGCCCTCTCGCCTGAGGGAAGGGTGACCAAGTTCGAGCTCACGCTGCGTCCCGCGGCACCGGGGCCGAACGCCGCGAAGCCGGCGCGCGGCACCATGGAACTCAGAGGCGACAGCGCGATCACGGTCGTGACCATCGGCGATAGCACCAGGACACTGCGGGTCGGATCCGGCGCCCGGGCGGTGCCATTCGCCGGCATGGCCCATGGAATGTTCGAGCAGGCGGTCATGCAGGCTCGGCGAGCCGGCGGGGACAGCGTCTCGTTCAACTGGGTGGGGATCGGTGCCGCGGAGCCGTCACCCAGCTACGTCGTCCGTCGGGGCCCGGACTCCGTCGCGGTCGGCTTCTTCGGCACGCCGATGCTCATTCGCACCGATCCGGCCGGTCGCTTGCTGGCGCTCGACGGCAGGCTGACCACCCAGAAGGTGCTGGTCGACCGAGTAGTGGATCCGGGATACGACCGTTTCGCGGCCGATCTGGTGCGCCGTGAGCGGGAGGGTCATGGCATGGGCCCGCTGTCGCAGCGAGACACGGTCCGCGCGACGGTGGGCCCCGCGCATCTCACGATCGACTACGGCCGACCGCAGCGTCGCGGGCGGGAGATCTTCGGCACTGTGGTGCCGTGGGACCAGGTCTGGCGCACCGGCGCGAACGCGGCGACCCAGTTCGAGACCGACGCCGATCTGATGGTGAATGGAAAGACGATACCGAAGGGCAGGTACACGCTGTTCACCGTGCCCACGCGCACCGGTGGAGAGCTAATCGTCAATCGCCAGACCGGACAGTGGGGAACGGAGTACGACGGTTCGCAGGACCTGGTGCGGCTGCCGCTACGGGCGGAGATGCTTCAGGCGCCGGTGGACACGTTCACCATCGCGGTGGATCCGGCCGCTCAGGGTGGCGTCCTGCGGCTGCGCTGGGACCGCACCGAGTACTCCCTACCCTTCACCGTCGCGCAATGACGCGACCCGGCGCCGCTTATTCCACGACGAACTCGCCGACCTGATTTCCGAACTCGTTCTGCACCGCTCGGGTCCCGGCCGGCGCCTTCCAGGCGCCGCCGTCGGTCCG
>DATAFP010000144.1:0-18726 GCA_036257415.1 Gemmatimonadales bacterium | reverse complement strand
CGGGCGCCCGCTTCGCGCGTCGCGAGGACGCATCGAGTTGACGGCCGCCTATCGCTTGTCGAAGGATGTGTGGGTGCAGAGGCCGCGGGACACGGTCACCGCACTTTGCGACGCCCTTGAGGTCGAGCCGGGCGAGCTGTTCGCTTTCACACCCGAGAAGAAGCGGGGCAGGGGATGAGGGCCGAGGTGAGCTGCCGCACCGACTCCCGCCCTGCGTCAGCCTAGCGTGCAGGCGAGCGGAACAGCGGAGCGGGTGAGGCGGCACCAGCGAGAAACATCCTGAGCTCTACGGCGACCGACTGGGTCTCAGCGACACGCCAGCCTCCGGGCTGGCGTTTTTCGTTCGGTCGGTCCGCCGCTCTCGCAGCGCATCCACCCCCGCCCAGATCGCCTCGATCAGCGCCCGCGGCGCTCGCCGCAGCGCCAGGTCGAAGGCGACCAGCTCCAGCCGGTCCGCTTACCCTGCTCTACTTACGAACGATCTTTGTCTTCAGCTTGAGCGCCTTGATGATCGTGTTGTCATCATCGTCGGGTGTCACAGCGCCGTAGTTGGCCCAAACCATCAGATGGCGACCTTGAAACTCGATTAACGAAAGCGTGTGGTTTAGGTCCTTATTGTTCCTCTCAATCTTTTCAACGATGGCGTTGATCTCTTTTGTGGCACGTGCAAGGTCGGCGTCGTGGAATTCCGTCAACCCTTCTGCTTCCCACAACTCTGATACGGTTTGACCGCCCGCTCCCTTGGCGCACGTAACACGCTTTCTGTCCGGGCTTAAGACCCAGTTATGGGTCGCCCCGAGCATGGCGATGTCGCGCTGTTTGTCCTGTTTTCGCCGCGGCATGTTCTATCTCCGTTCCCGCTGAAAAACATTTGTCAAGTCGAGTTTCACTTCACTTTCAGCTTAAGCTCTTGAACGATGGTTTCATCGTCATCGAATTGCCCGACCGCACCATATCGCGCCCACACGAGGAAATGTCGATTCCGGAATCGAATGAAGGAAAGCTTCCGGTTTGAATCTTTGTTGCTCTCTTCTAATCTCCGGAGAATCGCATTGATATCTTTGGTGGCTTGCGCCAGCTCGGCATCGTGGAAAGCAGTGAGGTCGGTCGTTTCCCAGAGGTTCGTTAGCGTCTGCCAGGACTCTGTCCACCGAAAGCAGGTCATTCCATGAGGTCTAGGACCCACGTGTATTTTTTCTTGCCGCCCCCACCCGCTAGTGTTGCCATCGTTTGTCCCTCCCAGATTGGTACAACCGAAAGAGTGAGGAACGATTGTATTCCAGAACACCGGTCTGCAGGTGGTAAGGAGACGTCCCGGCAATAGGTGTGTAACCCGGCTTTCGCGGAAGCCGGCCACTTCGCCCCTGCCGCGAGGAACTCCTGCCATCTCGCGCCGGTGAAGAGGTCCAGCCAGTACGAGCGGGCGCGGCTGACCTCTGGCCGGTGCCGATGCAAGCTCGAAGCCCGACCTGCTTGCCGGCGTTGCGGACGCCACGCCAGCCCCCTATCGTTCCGGCCCCCCCAAAATTTCAATCCGCGCCGACGAACGAGGCCATGTTCATGCCTAGGTGGACCTGTCTCCCGCTACTCCTCAGCTTCACGGCTCTCGGCTGTGACCAAGGGCCGGATCGGCTCCTCTCACCAGAGGCGAACACCCCTGCGCTCTCGATCGACACGAACTCCTCCACCGCGCAGGACGCTGATCGCAACGGCAACGGTTGGATCTGTGGGGGCATCGGACTGCTGGATGGCCAGAATGGTCCCGGCTACCACGACGATAAGCCCGACGGTTCTTGCCCCGGCGGCTTGACGCTCCAGCCGGTGGATGGCTGACAGCCCGAGTTCGGCAATCTGCCAAGGCGGGGCGCTCAAGGGCTCGCGGCCGTTCACAGCAGAGACGCCCGTTGGCTGACGTGCACCTAGGCGATCCGCAGTGGTGCCTGCACCCGCCCGACGGGTTCAACCTCTGCTATGCACGGCCCGCGACCGTGCTGGTGCGCGTCGGCGACGGGTTCAGCACGCCGGTCTGCGCCGCGCACATCGAGGCAGGGCAGGCCGCCATCTGCGGCCAGACCGAGGTGCAGCCGCTGGAAGAGTGACTGGCCTGCCCGCGCGGCTACCGGGCCGGGGCTGGCAGGGAGTTAGAGGTGCATACGGGGAGCAGGGAATGAGTGAGGTGCCTGGGTGGGTCCCCATCGTCATAAGCTGGCTCGCGGCCGCGATTGCCGTCTGGGCAGCCCGCGACGCACGCAAGGCGGCAAGCAAGAGCACGAGCGTGCAGGAAGCCATGTTGGCACTAGAGCAGGAGCGCGACCGCGAGAGCCAGCGCGCCGCCGCGAAGGCCCGGGTCGTCGCGTTCGTCAGCAGGGCCGGTGACGAAGCGACGCTCTATCTCCGGAACGAGGGGCAGGCCACCGCACGGCAGATCAAGGTGCTGCTCGATGGGACGCCGCTTGAAAAGCATGAGCTGGTGGACCCACCCAATCCCCCTATTACGACGCTCGGACCGCAGGCGGAAACTCCCTCCGGCTGATCATTCCGATGGGGAGTCCGCGCGGCGTGCGGGTGCGCATCGAATGGGTGAATGACTCCGGAGAGCCGGACCACTGGGAGGCGGACTTGAGGCTGGTCTGAGTGCCCGCGCGCGCCGTGGGGACCAGCGGGACCCTGCCCGTGATTTGCACGGCCCGCAGCCTACAACCAGGCGACGCAGGAAGGAGCTGAATCGTGAGAAAGCCCGTTGGGGTAGTGCAATTGAACAATGGCGGTTTAACTGTCGTTTGCGACGATGGCACTCTGTGGCTCCGCATAGCAGAGGAAACTCGCCTCCGGCAGGACGCCGCGTGGCAGGAGCTTCTACCTCCGCTTCCGGGCACCGAAGCCGCGAGAGGGCGGGGCACTCCGGCGAGTTAGGACACTACCTCCCACGGCCGACAGTGGGAGATTTAGCGGGACTCCACCCGGAACTCACCGTGCCACCGCGGGGTATGACGGGTCACCGGCCGGGGTATCACGGGTTATGGACCGGCATCGGCCGCCACCTCCGGGCACCGGCAACGCTCTCTAATCCCTAGGTTCAGGGTCGACTCCCTGGGGGCGCATTGCACCGCTGTCACATCTCGACTGATCTCGAGTCGACGGCCCTCCCTCGCGGGAGGCCGTTGCGCGTTTGGTGCTCAGCCGTGCGCTGGCTCACCGTCGCCCTCACAGACCGCGCGCGAGATTCGGTGGCGTCGCAGGAGGGCGTTGTGCGAATCGTATCAACGAAAGTTCACGCGGTGTTCGATTACACCGTCGGACTGTTGCTCGTCATCTCGCCCTGGACCTTCGATTTCGCGCGGGGTGACGCCGCGGCCTGGATTCCGGTCCTGGTGGGCGCAGGCACGCTGAGCTACAGTCTGATGACCGACTACGAGCGGGGGGTCGTACGGCGGCTCCCGATGCCCCTCCACCTCGCGGTGGACATCGTCGGTGGCGTGCTGTTGGCGGTCGCCCCGTGGTTGTTCGGCTTCGCAGGTTACGTGTGGGCGCCCCACCTCATCCTCGGCTCGTTCGCAATCGTCCTGGCCCTCACCACCTGGCGCACCCCCGCGGTTACCGCGAACGGTCTCCCGCGGACGTCTGGCAGTTCTGACGCGCCACACGCGAAAGCCGTGCTGACCCTTCTCTCAAACTTCTCAACAAAACGAAAGACCAGACATCCGATGTTTACCACCTGCCCCCACATCATGTGCACGGTGTGGAACTCGCGACGGAACAGCTTGCGCAGGACCCGGTTGCCGCTCCACAACCTATCCACATTGAAAAGTGCGTAAACCGAATAAAGAAAGGCACTTGCGCGCTTTTCTCAAACCCATATATTGAGCTCACGCTTCGCCGCCGATGTACCTGTGGCCCCCGGCTACAGAGACTCACGGCAGGCGGTTCGGACGGGTTATCGGGTAGGGTGCCGATGCAACCAAGGGCTCAGGCATCCAACGATCCCGGTGATCACCCCGGCCGAACAGGTGAAGCCAGTCGCGTGCTTCACCCACCCCGAGATGGCGCACCGGGGTGCAGTGCGGAAGGTCGGTCCGCGACCTGACCAGAACCGCAGCGCTCGTAACGACGAACCAGGCAGGACGGCCATCCGGCCTGGGGATGGATGCCGAAGCCTCGCATCTGCCCTCCCACGGCAAATCAGCCGGTGGTGGCAAGCGAGAGGAGAACGGAGGCCTCGAGCCCCGACTTCGGATAGTCGATACGGAGAGCGGCCGCCAGACTTCGGTCAGGCGGCCGCTTTCTTTTTTGTCCCTGTCTGAGCACGCTGGTGCGGCGTGCCGCTTAAGCCGCCAGATCCTTGAGCCTCGCGGCTTGCTCTTCCCGCAGCTGGCGAAGGGCGCGATCACGGAGCTGGCGAATACGCTCGCGCGTGACCCCCATCATCCGCCCGATCTCCTCCAACGTGCGGCTCCGCCCATCATCCAGCCCGAAGTACAGCCGGAGCACCTTGGCGTCCCGCGGGGCGAGGGTCGAGAGCGCGGCTTCGATGTCGTCGGTCCGGCTCTTCGCCATCGTCGCCGCGTCGGTAGCCTTGTCCTCGGGGGCGGCGAACCGCTCAATCCGCTCGGTCGAGTCTCCATCGCGAGTCGGGTGGTCGAGCCGCACCGCCTCAGTGTGCAGGGCGCTCAGACTCCGCACCGCCTCGGGGGTCAAGCCGGTGGCGCGCACCAGCTCCTCCAGCGTCGGCATACGGCCCAGGCGCTCCTTGAGGAGCGTCGTGGTCCGCGCGAGCCGGTTGAGGTCGGCCGTCCGATTGAGCGGCACCCGGACCGAACGCCCCTGGCGGGCAATGGACGCCTGGATCGCCTGCCGGATCCACCACACCGCGTAGGAGATGAACTTCACGCCACGGTCGGGATCGAACTTGCGCGCCGCGGTCATCAGCCCGAGGTTGCCTTCCCCGATCAGGTCCATGAGGGGAACGCCGCGGTTCTGGAACTTCTTGGCGACGGAGACCACGAAGCGCACGTTGTGCCGGGCCAGGCGCTCCTGGGCTGCCACATCGCCCTTGAACGCCTTCCTGGCCAACGCCTTCTCCTCGTCAGCCGCGAGCAGCGGGATCCGACTGATCTCGTCTAGGTAGAGGTCCAGGCTCTCTGCATCGTCCAGCGACCGGACCCCCGCCGCGGGGCTGGCGACCCGGGAACGCCGACGTGTCTGCTGCTTCATCCAATCGATCCTTTCCCGTTCGATTGATCCGATACCATCCCGAAACTGAACGTCCCACCGCCCAGCGAAGTTCCTTCCACTCAATGGATGTCGTAACCCGCAAAACCGTCGTGACCTGCCTCACCATGGAAAGCTCTGAAACCAAGCGCGGCACCTGTCCGGTTCCTCATATACGCAGGCCCAGGCCTTCCGGTTTGGGACGCCGCCGCCAACGGTCGCAGGGAGACGGTTATCCCCCGCGAGAGGCACACGGCGGGCCTGCCCGTGCAGCCTCCGTCTGAGCCGGCCTGCTTCGCGCGTGTGCACCAACGCCGAACCGATGGTGCGACTCCGTGCCGCTCACGTTCAGACACCTAAGCGCTTGCAAATCAAAAACTTGCATCTCAGATCCAGCGGGGTCTGGCGGCTGGTTCGACCGTCTGCGGGGTCACAGGAGGCCGGCCGGACAGGCAAGGCCAGCTCGGCGACAACAGTCGGACGACAATAGTCCCACGACAACAGTCCCACGACAACAGTCCCAGTAGAATGCGCGGAGACGGTGTTCGGTCGCGGCGCTCAGCGCCGGGCGATGCGATCCTGCAAGGCATCCCCCAGGAGGGTGCAGGCGACCACTACCAGCACCAACGCGGCGCCTGGTGCGATGGCGACCCAGGGAGCGTTCACCAGCGCGTCCCGACCGGCGGCGATCATGTTGCCCCACGAGGGAGCGGGTGGTTGAACGCCCATTCCAAGGAAGGAGAGGCCCGCCTCCAGCAGGATGGCGTTCCCGACACCGAGCGCTGCGGCCACGATGACCGGGGTAGCGACATTCGGCACCAGGTGGCGGGTCAGCAGCCGACGGCGGCTGGCGCCGAGTGCCAGCGCGGCTTCCAGGAACGGACGCCCCATGAGCGCGCGCGCCTCGGCGTACACCAGGCGGGCTACGGTCATCCATCCGGTGAATCCCAGCACGAGGACGACGAGCGTGATGCTGGGCGACCACAGCGCGGCGAGGAGGAGAAGCAGGACCACGCGGGGAACCGCGAGCGCAAAATCGGTGGCAGCGACCAGGGCAGTGCCGATCGGCCCACGGGCAAGCGCGCTGACGGTCCCGACTATCACCCCGATGATCACCGACAGCAGCACCGCGAGTGCGCCAACGCCGAGCGACACGCGGGCGCCGTAGGCGAGGCGGCTCCATACGTCCCGACCGAGCCGGTCAGTGCCGAGGAGATGGAACGCCCCGAACGCATCGGTGGTGCCCGGCGGCAGGAAGCGCGTGGCCACGACGTCTCGCTGGAGGACCGGGTCGAGCGGTGCCACTACCGGCGCAAACAGGGCGACGCCCACCGCGCCCGCCAGCAGAGCCGCACCCATCATCGCCCGGCCGTCCCAGCCCAGCCGATTCTCACCCCGCATGTCGCATCCGAGGATCCGCCCACGCACTGAGTGCGTCGGCCATGAGCCCGCCGACCACGACGAGCGTAGCGCTCACGCCGGTCGCCGCGAGCACAACAGGGTAATCCCTCGCGACCACGGCATCCACGAGGATGCGACCCACGCCCGGCCACGCGAAGATCGCCTCCACGAACACCGCGCCGGAGAAGAGCGCCGGGAGCGAGAGTCCGAGCAGTGCCAGCACCGGCACCAGGGCATTCCGGAGCGCGTGGCGGACCAGCACTGTTCGTGAGCTGAGCCCTTTTGCTCGCGCGACGGTGAGGAACAAGCTTCCGGCGACGTCCGCCATCGCACCCCGAACGAACCGGGCGATTCCACCGAGGCCGATGAGGGTCAGCGTGGCGGCCGGTAATATCAGATGGCGCACACTATCAATCGCGCGCCCCCGGGGACTCAGGAACTCGGCGTCGAGCCCCGCCGCGCCGAACGCTGGCAAGAGACGCAGCTCGTAGGTGAACAGCATGACGAGCATTAGCCCCAGCCAGTAGCCTGGCAAGGCGAACAGGGTGACGCTCACGATGGAGA
This sequence comes from Gemmatimonadales bacterium, assembly GCA_036257415.1. Classification (GTDB taxonomy): domain Bacteria; phylum Gemmatimonadota; class Gemmatimonadetes; order Gemmatimonadales; family GWC2-71-9; genus DASQPE01. Next base: position 11,553 of record DATAFP010000144.1, on the reverse strand, counting down.
GCAGGGTGTCGCTGCGCGATCCTGGCCGGGCTGCCTGCAGCATGCCGAGCGCCAGCCCGAGCAGGTAGCTGAGGCTGAGCGAAACCGCCACGAGGCGCGCGGTTGCCGGCCATGCTTCGGCGAGCATGGCTCGGGCGGGGCGCCCGGTCACGATGCTGGTTCCCCAGTCACCCCGGGCGAACCGGGCGATCCATGCGGCGTACTGCGCCGCGAGGGGGCGGTCGAGTCCCAGCTCGTCTCGCTGCGCCGCGATCTGGGCAGGGGTGGCGTTCGGACCGAGCAGTAACGCGGCCGGGTCACCCGGGGCTGCGTGAAGGAGAAGGAACACGAGCGTCACCACGCCCCATACGACCGCGATTCCCGCGAGCGCTCGGAGCACCAGTTGGCGCAACATCCGGGGAATGTCGTGGAGTTCGCGTCACCCGGCAAACGGGCATAGAATCCGCCCGTGAATCGCCGTCTGATCTGGTCTGCGCTGCTTGGCGCCGCTCTCTCGAGCTGCGACGCCGCGGCCGCTGGACGTGAAGCGACAGTGCTGTTCGCCTCCGGCGCGGACCTCCAGAGCATCAATCCGCTTCTTGCGGTGCATCCACTCGCCCGCCAGGTGCAGCGCTACGCGCTCTTGACCACGTTGGTTCGCTACAACGAACGACTGGCGGCAGAGCCGTATCTTGCGCGCAGCTGGCAGTGGTCTCCCGACCGGCGGCAGCTGGTGTTTTCGTTGCATCCCGAGGTGCGGTGGCACGATGGCCGCCCGACCACAGCGCACGACGTCGAGTGGACCTTGCGCGCGGCACGCGATCCGGCCGTGGGGTATCCCCGGCTCAGCGATCTGGCCGATGTGACCGATGTGCGGGCGGAAGACGACGTCACCGTGCGACTCACGTTCCGGGTGCCGCAGTCTGGAATCCCGGACGTGCTGACCGATCTCGCGATCCTTCCGAGGCACCTCCTCGAGGGTGTCCAGGCCGGACGGATGCGCGAAGCCGCCTGGAATCGGACGCCGGTCGGCAACGGCCCGTTCCGGTTCGTAAGGCACGACCCGAATCGGCGCTGGGTCTTCGTCGCGAATCCCGATTTCCCTGAGGCTCTCGGTGGGCCGCCCAAGCTCCGGCGCCTGGTCCTGGCCGTGGTGGACGAGCCCACCACCAAGCTCGCGGCGCTGGTGAGCGGGGAGCTCGACTTCGCCGGTATCCAGCCTGCGCATGCTGGCTTCGTGCGTCGCGACCCGCAACTGACCGTGATCGACTATCCGTTGCTCTTTACCTATGGCCTGGTGCTGAACACGCGCCGCGCCCCGTTCGATCGGATCGAGACCCGGCGCGCGATCGGCGATGCGATCGACCGGAACGAAATCGTCGCCGCGCACGTCTACGGGTTCGGAACCCCGGCGTATGGTCCGCTTGAAACGGACGAGAAAGGACGAGAACGGACGAGAACGGACGAGAACGCGCGATCTTATCGTTCTCGCCAGCTCTCGGCCGTTCTCGGCGGTTCTCGTCCGTTCCCGCCCGTTCGCCCCTTTGAAATCCTCACCGCCGGCTCCGGCGAAGGCACTCTCGAGCAGCTGGTACAGGCGCAGCTGACGCGCGCCGGATTTCAGGTCCGGATCCGCCAGCTCGAGCTGTCCACCTTTCTGGCGCGGCTGTACGGACCCGCGCGCGATTTCGACGCCGCGATCCTCGGCATTCCGGGCGACCTCGGGCTTGGCTATCTTCGCCCGCTCGCCGAGCTGGCCGGCATGTCCGCGGGGCCGACCCGGGCGACCGCCCTCCGCACGCTGACCGACTCGGTACCCGTTGTCTTTCTCTACCACGCGCGGGGCGTACAGGGGGCCAATCGCCGGGTGCAAGGAGTGCGTATGGACTTGCGGGGCGAGCTCGCCACCGTGCACGACTGGTGGGTGGCTCGATGATGCGAGCGGCGGCCGCGCTGGCGCCGGTTCGATTGGACTTCGCCGGAGGCTGGACCGACGTCCCTCCGTTTTCGCAGCGCGAAGGCGGGGTGGTGGTGAATGCAGCCATCGGGCTCTTCGTGCGCGCGGAGCTCGCGCCGATCGGCACCGGCTATCACGTCATCGCGGACGATATCGATCAGCGGGTGGATCTGGCCCCCGACCCCGCAGCGCTCGCGAAGGACGGGCGCCTCGACCTGCACAAGGCCGCGCTCCGCATCCACCGGGTTCCGGCTCCGGCGACGCTCTCGACCCGCTCGGAGGCGCCGAAGGGTTCCGGCCTCGGTGGTTCCGGCGCGCTCGATGTTGCGCTAGTTGCCGCGGTGGGTTCGGCTGTCGCCCCAGCGGGCTCGCCCTGGCCAGGGCCCCACGCCATCGCCGAGGCGGCGTGGCGTTTGGAGGCCGTGGAAGTGGGCGTGCCGGGAGGCCGGCAGGATCAATGGGCCGCCGCGCTGGGCGGGTTCAACACGATGCGGTTTCGCGATCCCGATGTCGTGGTCGAGCGCCTGGAGCTCGACGCCGAGTTCGCAGATGAGCTCGCTCGACGGACCGTGCTGTGCTACACCGGCACGTCCCGGCTTTCGGGAGACACCATCGCCCGGGTAATGAACGCCTACGATCGACGCGAGTCGGGCGTCGTGAGCGCGCTCCGAGCGCTGTGCGACGTGGCCGAGTGCATGGACGCCGCGCTCCGGTCGGCCGACCTCGCCCTGGTCGGCTCGCTGCTCTCCCGCAACTGGCGTCTCCAGCAGGCCCTCGACGCGCGGATGAGCACGCCCGCGATGGCGCGGCTCGAGGCCGCGCTGGCCGGCGCGGGCGCCTTGGGCGGCAAGGCGGCCGGCTCCGGCGCCGGAGGCTGCATGTTCTTCCTCGCCGGCGACGACGTGCAGGCGGCACGCGAGGCTGCGGCGACCTCGGGGGCGGAGCTTCTGCCGGTGCGCTGGGAGGCGCGTGGAGTGCGGCCGTGCTGATCGGCGAAGCGCTGGCGGAGCGGCGTGACCTGGTGCGGCGGTCGCCGGACTTGACCCGCCTGCTCGAGCGGCTGGCGGAGCGGGCCAGGCCCGTGCTGGAGCGCGAGCCCATCGTGCCCCGGGCCAAGGCGCAGCTCTCGACGGACGGCGGCGTCTGTCCCAACGACGGAGCTGGACTCCTGTTCGATCCCTGGAGTCCGGACCGACATCGGTGTCCACGCTGCGGGGAGCGCGCGAGCGGCGAGCGGCACCACCGCTGGTGGGCCCGGTTCCAGCACCTCTGGCTGGCGGAGCGCGCCGCTCACCTCGCTGCGGTCGCGGCATTCGGCGGCGATCCCCAAGCGGCAAAGCGCGCGAGCGCACTGCTCACGGCATATGGCGAGCGGTATCCGGACTACCCCAACAGCGACAACGTGCTCGGTCCCAGCCGTCCGTTTTTCTCCACCTATCTCGAGTCCATCTGGATCACCAACCTGGTCGCCGCCGCGGTACTGCTCCGGGAGGCGAACGCCCTCGAGGACAGTGCCGGTCGCGCGATGGACCAGATCGGTGAGGAAGCGGCGGCGCTGATCGGCGAGTTCAACGAGGGATTCTCCAACCGGCAGACCTGGCACAACGCCGCGCTTGCGGCGCTTGCCGTCTGGTTCGAAGACGAGGAGCTGCTCGGGGGTGCGCTCGGCGGGCCCGCGGGTCTCCTGGCGCATACGCTCCAGGGCTTCGGTGCTGACGGTATGTGGTACGAGGGCGAGAACTACCACCTTTTCGCGCTCCGCGGATTGCTGGTGGGGCTCGACTGGGTTCGGGCGGCGGACATGGATCCGCGCGCCGAGACCGAGGTGCTCGAGCGGGTGAGCGGCGCGCTGCTCGCGCCGGCGCTCACCGCATTGCCCGACGCGTCGTTTCCGGCGCGGAAGGACGCGCGCTTCGGGGTGTCGTTGGCGCAGCCGATGTACCTCGAGCTTTGGGAAGCTGGCCGCGGGACTCCCGAGGGTAGTGTGGGGCTGGAGGACTGGCTCGCCGCGCTGTACGCCCGTCCGGCGCCGGCCGCGGAGATGTTCGATTCGTACCTCCATGAGGCGGGCGAGCACGCGCCGTCGCATCGTCGTCGGGAGGATCTGTCCTGGTGGATGCTCCTGTCGATGGCCCCGGGCACGCATGGAGACGCCGCGCGCTGGCAGCCCCGCAGCGTGCTGCTCGACTCGCAGGGCCTCGCCGTACTTCGCACCGGCGGCCGGTACGCAAGCCTGGAATGCGGGGTCTACGGCGGCGGGCACGGACATCCCGATCGGTTGCATCTGACCCTGCACGAGGCCGGCGTCCACTGGCTGCCCGATCCAGGCACCGGCAGCTACGTCTCGCGCGACCTGTTCTGGTATCGCTCGACGCTGGCGCACAATGCGCCGCGACTCGACGGCATCTCGCAGCCGCCCGGCGATGCGGTGTGCGAGTTCTTCGACGACGCCGGGGAATGGAGCTGGGTGCAGGGTCGGTACGGCGACCTTCGGCGGACGCTAGTCTCGGGACCTGAGTATCTCCTCGACGTGCTGGATCTCTCAGGCGGCGAGGAGCGCACGCTCGAGCTGTCGTGGCACCTCACCGGCGATCTGGCCGTGACGTCGCCTGGACACTGGGAACCGGCTCGTCTGGACGACGAATTCGTGCGCGGGGTGGAGCGATTGGCCGCCGAGACCCACGGCCCGGTGGCCGTCAGAGCAACCGCTGCCGATAGGCGCCTCACGCTCGCGCTCTCCGGCGCCGCCGAGTTGCTTCGCTGCACCGGGCCGGGAACGCCCGGAGCTCCAGCGAGCCGGTTTCTCGTCTCGCGCTCGCAGACCGTGCCGGTCCGCCTGGTGACGCTGCTCTCGACTCATGATCGGGTCCTCACGCTGACGGTCGGCGCGGACCGGATCGAGGTCGGAGCCGGCTCAGGAGTCGATGCTCACCGCCAGGTCGTGGATGGCTGGCAGATCGACGGGCCAGGTGGAATTGTGCGGCTGGGCGGCCGGCGGCCGGCGGCCACTGTGTTCGAGCCTCTGGTCACCAAGCAACGGCCGTACGTGCAGCAGGGTCTGGCGCCCTGGGTGGACGTGCCCCCGGCGATGGACGGAACGCTGGACGGATTCGATCTCTCGCACCCGCTCGCGCTGGATCACGAGGATCAGTATCGCCGGAGCGAAGAGCCGTATCCCGGTGCCGAAGACTTCGCCGCTACCGCCTGGGCGAACTGGGACGACGAGGCGTTGTACCTCGCGGTCGAGGTGGCGAAGCCGGAGCTGGTGCTGCGGCCCGCCGATGCGGCCCCGCTCCGGCTCGACAACGAGCCCGATGACATTCACTCCGACGGACTGCAGGTGTACCTCGCGCTTCCCGAAGGCGGCGACGTCGGTGCGCTCATCGTGCCGGATGAGGGTGAGGCGCGGCTTCGGGTCCGCGCGGTCGGCGAAGGCGACCCGCCCGATGTCACCGGCGATTGGACCCCGACGGAAACCGGCTATTGCGTGACGCTGGCGATCAGGGTCCCGGGATGGTCCCTCCGACGCCGGGGCGAGAAGGTGCCGTTCGACCTGATCGTCAACGAGATGCGATCCGGTCGGGAGCGACGTGCCGGCCAACTCGTGTGGAGCGGTCGCGGCGGATGGGTCTGGCTCCGCGGTGACCGGCAACCGCGCGCAAGCTTCGGTGAGCTGGAGCTGACATGAGCGACTGGCCAATCGCCGGCTTCACCTCCACCGGCAGCAAGCGGCCGGAGGTGCTCTTCGGCGAGCTCGACGCGGGCGGCTGGCAGCCTCCTGTCCGCATGGTAAGCGCCGCCGGTTGCCGCGTGCGCGACGAGGCTGGCCGGGATTACGTGGATTACGTGATGGCGCTGGGCGCGGTGGCGCTCGGTTACGGTCATCCCGAAGTTGGCGCCGCAGCGACCGCGGCGATCGAATCCGGCGTCGTCGGGTCGCTGCCGCCGGTGCTCGAGGAGGAAGTCGCCTCCGAGATCCGGAGGTTGATGCCATGGATCGAACAGCTGCGCTTTCTCAAGACCGGAGCCGAGGCGTGTGCCGCGGCGGTGCGGCTCGCGCGCGTGGCCACCGGCCGCGACTTTGTGATCGGCTGCGGGTATCACGGGTGGCTCGACTGGTGCCAGGGAGCCCGGGGTTCCGGTATCCCCGCTGCCACCCGCGAACTCTACGCCGAGCTGCCGTTCAACGACGTGGACGAAAGCCGCCGGCTGATTCGCGCGGGAGGTGACCGGCTGGCTTGTGTGATCACGGAGCCGATCGTCGTCAGCGAACCAACGCCGGAATGGCTCGAAACCGTGCGCAGTGAAACCGAGCGCGCCGGGGCGCTCCTGGTGCTCGACGAGGTGAAGACCGCCGGCCGGGTCGCGCTCGGCGGCGGGGCGGAGCGCTATGCGATTCGACCCGACCTAGTCGTGCTGGGCAAAGCCATCGCGAATGGCTTCCCGCTGGCCGTCGTCGGTGGACGGCGCGAGGTAATGGCTGCGGTCGCGCACACCTGGATCTCTTCCACGCTCTCGACCGAGGCCGTGGCCTTGGCCGCGGCCCGCGCAACCCTGCAAGTCCTGGAGCGGGATCGCGTGCCTGAGGCGCTGGAGCGGGTCGGAGCGCGCCTGTTGGCCGGGCTCGAGCGACTCGCCGAGCGGCATCCCGCTGTCATCGGGGGCGTGGCCGGCGTGCCCCAGATGTGCTTCTGTCGCTTCCAGCAGGAACGGCAGGCCCCCGCGCTCGCTCGCGCCGCGGCCCGGCGCGGCGTGCTGTTCAAGCGCTCAGCGTACAATTTCGTCTCCCTGGCCCACGACGAGGGCACGATCGACCAGACCCTCGCTCTCCTGGATGAGGCGCTTGACGAAGTCGCCCGGATCGGCGGCGGTGACGAGGAGCGGGCCCCTCCGGAGCCGGAGGTGAAGCCGTAGCCCCTACAATCGCGCCAGGCGGCGGCGTACAATTTCGGGCGTGCTGATCGACGTTCACGCCCATTTCCTCACCGAACGGGCTCCTCGAGCCGATTGGCAGGAGCGGAATGCGAGCCGGCTGCGCGCCGGCGACCGCATCGGCATAACCATCCACGTCGCTTCCATCCTCGGTACGTGGGGCGGCACTTCGCTGACCTACTTCCCCTCTCCCGCGGATCTGGAGCACGGCAACGACGCGATGCTGGCCCTGCAGCGGGCGCAGCCCCAGCGGATCCGCGGCTACGTGACCGTCAATCCCAATTACACCGAGCACGCCGAACGGGAAATTCGCCGGGGGCTCGCGGGTGGCATGATCGGCATCAAGCTGGCGGCGAGCCGCCGGGCGGATGACCCGCTGCTCGACCCGATCGCGCGGCTGGCCCGGGAGCACCGAGTCCCGGTGCTGCACCATGTCTGGCAGCACCGTCGTCGCGAGTGGCCGGGGCAAGAGGCGTCGGATGCGGTGGAGCTGTGCCGCCTCGCAAGGCGGCATCCGGACGTCGCCTTTATTCTGGCGCACATCGGCGGCGGCGGCGACTGGCTCCACACGCTCCGCGCGGTGCGCGGCGTCCCCAATGTGCTGGTCGATCTCTCCGGCAGCGGCGTGGATGGCGGTATGCTCGAAGCCTGCCTGACGGCGGTCGGCGTGGATCGCCTGATCTGGGGCTGCGATCTCACGATCGAGACGGGGTGGGCCAAGCTCCGCTACCTCGCCCATCGGCTGCCGCCGGATCAGCTCGAACGGGTCGCCTGGCGCAACGCCGCGCGCATCTTCCCGCCCAACGCCTTTCCCGCCGCCGATGCGGATTGACGTCAACGTGTTTCTCGGCGCGTACCCCTGGCGGCGCGTGCCGGGCACCTCGCCCGACGCCGTCTTGCGGGCGATGGATCGCGTCGGCATCGAGAGCGCATGGGCAACGCACCTGCCCGGCCTGTTCTGGCGCGATCCGTCCGAGGGGAACGCGTGGCTGTACGAGATCGGAGCTCGCGAGCCACGGCTCCAACCCGTCCCGGCGGTCCATCCGGGACTGCCCGACTGGGCGGCGGACCTCGCTGCGGCAAAAGCCGCCAGCGTTCCTGCGATCCGATGCGATCCCACGCTCTTCGCCCTCGATCCTGCGGGTTCGGAGATGCGCGACCTGGTGGCGGCATGTGGGGAGGCGGCGGTGCCCATTCTGATGGCCGTGCGCCTGGAGGACGGGCGGCAGCGTCACCCGCACGATCGGGCGCCCGAGCTGCCCGCCGCGGCGGTGCGCGCCCTGGTGCGGTCGCATCCGCGAGCGCGGTTCGTCGTGACCCACGCCGACCGCGGCTTCGTTCAGGAAGTCCACTTCGGATCGACGCCCGAGGAGGCCACTCGGATCTGGTGGGACATCAGCTGGTTGTGGGGGCCGCCCGAGGATCACCTCGAGCTCCTGCTCGGGACGGTCGGCACCGAACGCTTCGTGTTCGGCACCGGGCTTCCGCTTCGTATTCCGGAGAATGCGCTCGCCAAGCTGGACCTCCTCGAGCTCGCGCCGCCGGCTCGCGCGGCCATCGAGCATCGGAACGCGGAGCGGGCGGCGGCGGGATGAACGATCGGCGTCTCCAAGTGACCGCGGCCGAGAGCGTGCGCAGGCGCCTTACCCACGGCCTGATCCCGGCCGTGCCGGTCCCGTTCCGGGGCCGTACCCTCGACCGCGACGCGCTGGCTGCCTACGCGCAGTGGATGGCCCTGCATCCGGTGGCCGGTGTCGCCGTCAACGTGCACACCGGCCGCGGACGCCAGCTTTCGGAAGAGACTCGGCGCCAGGTGCTGGGAACGTGGCGTGCGGCCCTGCCCGACCGGGTGCTGGTGGCAGGCGCATGGAACGTGGCCTCGGCGGCGGAGGCCCGGGAGCTGGGCGCCGATGCGGTGCTCGCGTTCGCGCCAAGCGGTCAGGATCCGCTGGCGTACCATGTCGAGCTCGCCCGCGAGCTTCCGGTCATCGCGTTCTATCTGTACCAGGCAGCTGGCGGAACCGACTACGACGATGCCACGCTCCGGGAGGTGCTCGCCGCACCAGGTGTGGTAGGCATCAAGGTGGCGACCCTGGATTCGGTGATGACGTTCCAACGCATCGCGGCGTTGTGCCGCTCGCTGCCTGACACACTCCTCATCACCGGCGAGGACCGGTTTCTGGGATACTCGCTTCTGCTCGGCGCCCGTTCCGCGCTCATCGGAATGGGCTCCGCGCTGACCGACCTTCAAGCCGGACTGCTGCGCGCCCACGCGGCGGAAGACTGGCCACGGTTCGTTTGGCTCTCGGACGCTTGTGATCGCTTCGGCGCGGCGACGTTCACCCCGCCTATGGAAGGCTACGTGCGGCGGATGCTGTGGGCGGCGGCGGCCGACGGCGGCCTGCCCGGAGATGCATGCGACGATCCGTGGGGGCCGTCACTGCCGCCGGCCGAGCGCGACGCGGTCGTCCGCGCGGTGCGGGATGCGCGAGCGGTTGGCGGCTGACTTCGCGCGCTTCGCGCGCGGGTTGCCACGTGACTTTCCTGCCCACGTCCGGGACGCGTACGGCATCGACCTGACCGCCCGCTTCGTGGGCAGAACGTTGCCTCATCCCATCGGAAAGGGTTCGGGGCAGCTCTCGCTCAACCCCGAGCAGCTTGAAACCGATCGCGCGGCAGGCCTGGCGTTCGTCGTGCTCAAGACGGTGATCGGCGAAGACGCCGCCGGCGTTCGCTCGATGGAGGCGTGGGCCATTCACGAGACCCGCATGCGGGTCGAGCGCCGGGCGGCGGATGGACGAGAGGGCTGGACCGTCACCTGGAAGGGCCGCGGCTGGGACCGAAGTCTCGAGGCGTACTGCAGCCTGGTCCAGACGGCGCGCCAGCTGAACGATCGGCCCGACGCTATGCTTGCCGTCCCCTCGGTGAAACTCCATCTGCCGACCCTGGACGAAGCGTTCCGAGAGGCGGAGTACGCTCACACGCTGACAGCCGTAGCCAACGCCTGGGGCAGGGGGCCGGTGCCCGTGGAGAAGGACTTCAGTCCGACGCTCGCGGGCGACCGGCTCGCGGACGAGCGCGGGCGGGTTCTTCGCTGGATCGCCGAGGTGCCCGACCTCATCCGGCAGTACACTCCGGCCGGCGCGACGGTTCAGCTCAAGCTGATGAATGCCCAGTTCGATGACCGGTTTCAGCTCGCGATGCTCGAAGCGGCGTCGCGGGCCGATGGCCTCACCGTGTTCAATCGGCTGTTCGACGCCGACCGGCGGGTGGCCTACGGTGGATGGGAGCTGAGCGACCGCAATCTGCGTGTGCTCGCCGCCGCGCGCGCGGCAAGGCTCGTGCTGCCGCCGCTCTCCGCCACCGGCAATGTGTGCTCGGGGCGGATGATCTGCGCTTACGCCCGGCTGGGCTGCGAAAGCGTGCAGCTCCACACCTTTTTCCAGCTTCCACTCGGCGAGTACCCCGCGACCCACGGGAGTCGAACCCAGCGGGCGCTGCACCGGCTGGTGTTCGATCCTGCTGATGGGCTCGTCGCCGCGATGCTCGAGCTGGAGACGGCCGGCGTGCTGTACCGACACCGAGGCGAGCTGCGGTTCCTCGACCTCGCCGCGACCAGCCCACCAGCCGCGTAGCCTGCACCATGCGCATCGACCGCCTCGAGCTCTTCTGCCTCACGATCCCGTTGGAAAAGCCGTTCGCCATCTCGGGCGGTGTGATGCGTGAGCGGCGATCCCTGGTGGTGGCGTTGCACGACATTGACGGTCACGTCGGCTGGGGTGAATCGCCGCCGTTCGAGCTCCCCTTCTACTCCGAAGAGACGCTCGCGGGAGCGCGCCACCTGATCGAGCAGGTGTTGGCTCCGAGAGTGGTGGGCCGGGAGTTCGACCAGCCCGAAGCGGTGGACGCGGCGCTTCGGTACGGTGTCCGGGGCAACCAGTTTGCTCGCGCGGGCATCGAGACGGCGGCGTGGGACCTCGAGGCAAGCCAGCGGAATCTCGGGCTCGCGGCGCTCCTGGCCGAACGGGTTGGAGCCGAGCCCGCCGTGTCGGTCCCGTGTGGCGTGGCGCTCGGAATTCCCGAGGACCGGAATCCGGCGACGCTGGCCGGCTGGATCGAGGAAGCCCTTCCCCACGGCTACCGGCGGGTCAAGATCAAGGTGGCGCCGGGATGGGATGAGCTGCCGGTCCGAGCGGCGTTGACGGTCCTCGCGGGTACCGGAGTGCCACTCACGGTTGATGCCAACGGAGCGTACGAATGGCCCGAGCACGAGGCGGCGCTCCGGGCGCTGGACGGCCTTGGGCTCCTCTACATCGAGCAGCCCCTGGCGCCGGACGAGCTGGTGGGTCATGCGACGCTCGCCCGGACGCTCAGCACACCGGTTTGTCTGGATGAGACTCTCCGCGACGCCCGCGCGGCCCGGCAGGTGGTCGAGCTCGGCGGCCCGCCGATCTGGAACCTCAAGGTGCACCGGGTCGGTGGGTTAACCGAGGCCCTGCGGGTGCATCGCGTCGCCCGTGACTCCGGTGCGCAGCTCTGGGCCGGGACCATGCCGGAGTCCGGGCTCGGCAGCCAGGCGGCGCTGGCCGCAGCGGCACTTCCCGGGTTCGTGTTTCCGTCCGATCTCGAGCCGAGCGCGCGCTGGTTCGGACGCAACGCCGACGTGATCAAGCTGACCATGGATC
>DATAFP010000111.1:0-8287 GCA_036257415.1 Gemmatimonadales bacterium | reverse complement strand
CGGGCGCGCGCACCAGCTGGCATGGCGCAGCGGCCACCGCGCTCGAGCTCCCCGCGGGCACGCTGCAGGCGAGCGCGACCGGGGTGGGCGACACGATCGTCTGCACCCCGGAGGAGTCCCGATGACCACCGCCATGCCTCAACGCCTCGAGTCGTGGTCGAACCGGCCGCCGCTGCCGGAGTCGCTCGCGGCCACCGGGCTCGGGGCCGAGTTCGTGATCGACCTCCTGCTCAAGACGCTGTACGTGCAGGGAGTGCGGACCGGTCAGCAGCTGGTGGAGTCGATCCGGCTGCCGTTCACCTTCGTGGACGATCAGCTCTTGACGCTGCAGCAGCGGCGCTTCGTCGAGGTCCGCGGAACGACCGGCCACAGCCGCGGCGGCTACCTGTTCGATCTCACCGGCGCGGGCCGTGAGCGGGCCCGGGAGGCGCTCGCCTCCAGCCAGTACGTGGGTGCCGCGCCGGTGCCGCTCGAGCAGTATCGCGAATGGACGGCCCGGCAGTCGATCACGCGGGTGCACGTTGCGAGGGAAGGGGTGCGGCACGGCTTCACGGGCATGGTGATCGCCGATACCATCCTCGATATGCTCGGCCCGGCGATCAATTCGGCCAAATCGCTCTTTCTGTACGGCGGCCCCGGCAACGGCAAGACCATGATCGCCGAGACGATCTCCCGTCTGCTCGGCGGCATGCTGTACATCCCGTACGCGATCGAGGTGGACGGCCAGATCCTGGTGCTCTACGATCCGGTGTACCACCACGAGGTGCCGCTGGAAGACTCGTCTGTGGGCGACGGCCCGGAATGGCTCAAGAGCACCCCGGAGTACGACCGGCGCTACGTACTGGTGCAGCGCCCAGTCGTGATCACCGGCGGTGAGCTGACGCTCGATCAGCTCGACCTCCAGTACGACCGGCACACCAAGATGTACCAGGCGCCGTTCCAGCTGAAAGCGAACGGTGGGGTGCTCATCCTGGACGACTTCGGGCGCCAGCGCATTCCGCCCCGGGACCTGCTCAACCGCTGGATCGTGCCGCTCGAAAAGCGGATCGATTACCTGACCCTGCACACCGGCGGAAAGTTTCCGGTCCCATTCGATACGCTGCTCGTCTTCTCGACCAACCTGAAGCCGTCCGACCTGGTCGAGGAAGCGTTCATGCGCCGGATCCACTACAAGCTCCACGTGCACGGCCCCACCACGGCGGAGTACACCGAAATCTTCCGGCGCTGCTGCGCGGAGCGCGACATCCCGTTCGAGGATTGGGCGGTCCCGCATCTCTACCGGGAGTACTACGAGCGGCGCGGGATCATTCCCCGGAACTGCCATCCGCGCGACGTGCTGGACCACTTCATCGACATGACCCGCTATCTCGAGGCGCCCAACCAGCTCACGATGCCGCTCCTGGACCGCGCCTGCCTGTCCTACTTCCTCGACGAACCGCCGGAGGACAAGTGACCTCCGCCGGCGAGGACTTCAGCCCCGCTGCCCGGCTGGAGGCGCTCGAGCGCGACAACCGCCGGCTGCAGCGCTTCGGCATGCTGCTCATCGTCGGCATGGCGGTTCTGTTGGCGCTGGGCGTGGTGCTGGTGTACACCAGCCGGAGCGTCGCGCCGGAGGTCAGCGCCCGGAGCTTCGTGCTGCGCGACGCGGACGGCACCGTTCGCGGCGTCTGGGGCGTGGCCCAGGAGGACAGCTCACTCCGCTTCGTGCTCCAGGACCCGGCGGGCCGGCCGCGGATCAGGATGAGTCTCCTGGGCGATGGGTCGGCCGGAATCTCGCTGATCGACTCGGCCGGTCAGCGGCGAGCCGTGTTCGCGCTGGAGGCAAGCGAGGGCGGATCGGTCGTGCTGGCGGACAACACCGGCCGCACCCGCACCGTGCTGGGCGTTTCGCCCGATGGCGCGGCGACGGTCGTGTTCGCGGACCGGAACGGTGCAACCCGCGCGGGGCTCGGCGTGGACAACCGCGGCCTTGGGACCTTCACGCTCGACGATGCCGCCCGCCGCGCCCCCATTGTGCAGGAAGACACCGCCCCGGCAGATACCGCCCCGGCCCGCCCCGTACCCAAACGGCGCTAGTCCGACTCTCCTCCACAATCCCAAGTCGCGAAGCAGGAACCGCTTGGACGGGCGGGACGGCGATCACAGCCAACCGGCCCCCTGAGCGGTACATTCCTTCGGTCTCACAACGGGGGTTCGCCATGCTCAGACGGCTCGCGTTCGCGCCCCTCGCGCTCGCCGCCGCGTGTGCCACCAACCCGGTCACCGGGAAGAGCGAGCTGTCGCTCGTATCCGAGTCGCAAGAGATCCAGATCGGCAAGGAAGAGGCGCAGAAGGTCGCGCAATCGATCGGCTACTATGACGACGCGGCGGTGCAGAGCTACGTGGCCGGGATCGGCCAGCGGCTGGCGGCGGCCTCCGAGCGGCCGCAGCTCCCCTGGGAGTTCCACGTGGTCGAAGATGCCTCGGTGAACGCATTCGCGTTGCCCGGCGGATTCATCTTCGTCACCCGCGGCCTGATGAGCTCCATCACCAATGAAGCCGAGCTGGCGTCGGTGATCGGCCACGAGATTGCACACGTCACCCACCGCCACTCGGTGCAGCAGATCAGCCGGGCACAGGTTGCGCAAATCGGCCTGGTGGCCGGGTCGGTCCTGAGCTCGACGGTCGCGCAATACGGCGGTCTGCTGGGGCAGGGGCTCGGCGTCCTCTTCCTCAAGTATGGCCGCGACGCCGAGCTCGAGGCCGACCAGTCGGGGTTCCGCTACGCGCTCAACGACCGGTACGACGTGCGCCAGATGATCAACATGTTCGAGGTGCTCCAGGGCGTGAGCAACCTGAGCGACGCGGGCAAGCTGCCCGAGTGGCTCAGCACTCACCCCGACCCGGGGAACCGGATCGAGGCCACGACGAGGCGGCTGGACACCCTCAGCCTGCCGCCGAATCTCAAGGTCAATCGCGAGGAATACCTGCAGCGCATCGCGCGGATGCCGTACGGGGACGATCCCCGCCAGGGCTTCTTCCGCGGCAGCCGGTTCCTGCACCCCGCTCTTCGGTTCCAGCTCGAGCTGCCCGACGGCTGGCCGGCGCAAAACATGCCCAGCGCGGTGGTCGCGGTGAGCCCGAACAAGGACGCGATCGTTCAGCTCGGGCTGGCCGGCAACGTCGAGCCCACCCAGGCCGCCCGGCAGTTCCTCTCGCAGGAGGGGATCCGGGCCGGCCAGAGCTCCACCGAGAGCGTGAACGGGAATCCGGCGGCGACCAGCTACTTCGCGGCGCAGACCGAGCAGGGCGAGATCCGCGGGCTGGTGTCGTTCGTGTCCTACCGCGGTACCACCTACGGGATCATGGGCTACACGGCAGCGAGCGCACTCTCCCAGTACGACGGAACCTTCAAGAACGTGATCCGGAGCTTCCGCTCGTTGGACGATCCATCGGCGCTCAACGTGCAGCCGGCCCGCATCGAGCTGGTGCAGGTGGACCGGCCGATGACGGTGACCGAGTTCAACCAGCGCTATCCGTCGCCCATCCGGATCGAGGAGCTCGCGCTGATCAACGGGCTCGAGGGGCCCGACGACATCATGCGGCCGGGCCGGCAGTTCAAGCGGGTCGTCGGTACCGTGTACGCGACGTCTACGAACCAGGCGGCGAAGGCCCAACAACAACAGCAGTGAGCGGGGAGCTCACCAGCTGAGCGGCCCGCCTGAACACTCCGTGCCACATGTCGCGGGTGAGGCGGCCGGTGTTGGTGTTCTGGCGGCTGGGGTGAAATGAGGTAATCAACGTACGCCCGTCGGGCAGCACGGCTTCAGCGCCGTGCCTGAACGGCGGGCGTTCGCGTGAAGGCAGCCGCACCCACCATCCGGCCGCGCGAAGCCAACTCTCGTGGGCAATCCGGCCCAGGGTAACGACCACGCGCACGCGATGCAGCAGCTCGATCTCCCGCACGAGAAACGCGCGGCAGCGCTCCAGCTCGGTCCGATCGGGCTTGTTATCCGGCGGGGCGCAGCGGGCCGCGGCGGTGATCCAGCAGTCGGTGAGGCTGAGCCCGTCGTCGCGATGGATCGAGGCCGGCCGGTCGGCGAAGCCGAAGCGGTGGAGTGCCTCCCACAGCCATGCGCCGCTCGAGTCGCCGGTGAACATCCGGCCGGTGCGGTTGGCCCCGTGCGCCGCCGGGGCGAGTCCCACGATCAGGAGCCGGGCCTCGGGATCCCCGAACGAGGGGACCGGACGTCCCCAGTAGGTGTGATGCTGGAATTCGCGCTTCTTCTCGACGGCGACGCTTCGACACCAGGCGGTAAGGCGGGGGCAGAGGGTGCATTCGACGACTTCGTTGCCGAGGATGGCCAGATGGTCGGTCCATCCCGCCATCGCTAGGATACTCTCCTCGTCTTCCGCTTCATGAAATCCATCAGGATGAACTGCCCCAGCGTCATCGTATTGGTGAAATACGCCTTGCCCTTGCAGATGGCGGCCACCTGCTTCACGAACTCGACCAGGCTCCGGTCGCGCGCCAGCATGAAGGTGTTGATCATGATCCCGCTGCGGCGGCAGTTGGCGACCTCGCGGTAGGTGGCCGCGAGAATCTGCGGGTCGAGCCCCATCGAGTTCACGTAGATCCGGCCGTCGGGCATGGTGAGCGCGGACGGCTTCCCGTCCGTGATCATGATGATCTGCTTCATGTCCTTCTTCTGGCCCTGAAGAATCCGCCGCGCGAGCTTGAGGCCTTCCGCGGTGTTGGTGTGGTACGGTCCCACTTGCGCCGCCGCGAGCGCGCTCAGTGGAATCTCTTCGGCCGAGTCGTGGAACAGCACCACCCGCAGGCTGTCGCCGGGAAACTGGGTGCGGATCAGGTGCGTCAGGGCGAGCGCCACCTTCTTCGCGGGGGTGAACCGGTCCTCGCCGTACAAAATCATCGAGTGAGAGCAGTCCAGCATCAGCACCGACGCGGCCGACGAGCGGTACTCGGACTGATGCACCATGAGATCGCTGTACTCGAGGTCAAGCGGCACCCCGATGCCTTCGCGGGCGATGGCGCTGGACAGCGTAGCAGGGACGTCGAGATTGAGCACGTCGCCGAACTCGTAGGGCTTGCTCACGCCCTCGGTCTCGACCCCGGTGGCAAGGTACGGCGTGTCGTGGGCCCCGAAGCTCGCGCGGCCGACACTGCCCAGAAGGTTCTTGAGCGTCTTGTAGCCCAGAAAGTCGATGCCCTTCTCGGTAAGGCTGAAGTGCACCTGTTGGGCCGCCGACTGCGCCGCGCCGCCCGGCCCCAGCACCGACTGATAGCCGGCAGGCATCTGCGGCGTCTGACCCACGTTCAGGTAGCCCTCGTCGATCAGCCGCTGCACGATGCGATCGAGCAGCTCGCCGAGCTGGCGTTCCACCTCGCGGTCCCGCTCCGGGTCGCCGGTGCCTTCGCCCCGAAGCACCTGAAGCATCTCTGGCGTGAGCTGGCCCGACTCAATGAGCGCCTGCAGGATCGCCTGACGGAGGGCGTCGAGCGACCGGTCGCCGTCGCCCATCTCGTCCTGCCAGAACGACTGCCCCTGGCCGGCGAACCCCGACTGGAGCAGGAAATCGGTCAGCTGGTCCAGCAGACCCTGGAGGTTGACCGCGTCGGCGAGCTCGGGGATGTACTTGGTGTACGTCGTGAAGCGCATAGAGCAGTGAGCGGTGAGCGGTGAGCGGTGAGCAGGGGAGCCCCGCCAAGCCCGCTACCCGGCCTCTCGGATAGTACCGCAGGGCGAGCCGCGGTTCAACACGGTTGGGAACGTCTGCTCACCGCACACCACTCACTGCTCACCGCTCAGCGCTCACTGTAAGTTTCTCCGTGCCCGCGCCCGCCACTTTTTCGGCCCTGCGTCACCGCAACTTCCGTCTCTTTCTGGCGGGCCAATTCCTCTCCCTTTGCGGTACCTGGATCCAGCAAGTCGCCCACGGCTGGCTGATCCTCGAACTCACCGACTCCGCGTTCGCGGTCGGCCTGGTCACCACCCTTGGCTCGCTGCCCATCCTGCTGTTCACGCTCTACGGCGGTGTCGTGGCCGACCGGGTGGACCGGCACCGGTTCCTCATGCTGCTGCAGTCGCTGATGCTGATCGAGGCGCTGGTGCTGGGGACGCTGGTGGCGATGAACCGCATCACGGTCGAGTGGGTGATGATCCTGGCGGTGCTGTTCGGACTGCTGTCGGCCTTCGAGGTGCCGGTACGGCAGGCCTTCACCGCCGACATGGTGGGCAAGGAAGACCTCATGAACGCCATCGCGCTCAATTCGTCGGCGTTCAACCTGGCGCGGGTGGTCGGCCCGACGATCGCGGGAGTCGTGATCGCCGGCGCGGGCATCGCCGCCTGCTTCTTCGTGAACGCGGTGAGCTATCTGGCCGTGCTCGCCGGCCTGCTCCGCATGGAGTTCGGGCCGATGCCGCCCCCGGCCGAGCACCGCGACGCTCGGGCGGCGCTCCGGGAGGGGTTCGCCTACGTCCTGGGGAACCGCTGGCCCCGCGCGCTCGCCTTGCTCATCGCCAGCTTCAGCATCTTCGGTTTTCCCTTCATGACCATGGCGCCGGTGCTCGCCCGCGACGTGCTGGGGGTGGGCGCGGCGGGCTATGCGGCGCTGATCGCCAGCATCGGTCTTGGCGCCGCGACGGCGGCGATCTTCATCGCCGGATGGGGTACCCGCTTCCGCAAGGGCCGGATGCTGGCCTGGACGTCGATCCTCTTCGGCGTGGCGCTGGTGCTGGCGGCCGTCGCTCACTACTTCCCGGCGTCACTCATCCTGTTCACGGTCGCCGGCTGGACCATGGCCGCGAACGGGATTCTGGCAAACACGCTGCTGCAAATCCGTGCACCCGACCATCTCCGCGGCCGGGTCATGGGGGTGTACTCGTTTCTGGTACTGGGGCTCGCCCCCGTCGGCTCGCTTCAGGCCGGCTGGGTGTCCGAGCACCTTGGCGTGGAGTGGTCTATGGGGCTCGGAGGGCTCGCCTGCGCCCTGATCGCGGCCTGGACGATGTGGAGGCTGCAGCCGCGGCGGGAACAGGCAGGAGCGGACGGGGGCGCACGGGAGCGGGCGGGGACGGCACAGCCGGCGGCGTAGAGCGTGCTTGCCGTCGCTACCGCCTCTACCGCCCTTACCGCCTTTGCCATCTATTTTGACCCGTGCTGATCACCATCTCGCGTCAGTATGGCGCCGGGGGCTCCGAGGTCGGCCGGCGGGTGGCCGAGACGCTGGGCTGGCGGCTGGTGGACAACGAGCTGGTCGAGAGCGTGGCCGAGCGTGCCGGTCTCACCACCGCCCAGGTGGCCGAGCAGGACGAGCGAACCCCCACGTTCATCGAGCGGCTGGCCCGGGTGCTGGCCAGCTCCACGCCGGAGCTGTTTCCGCCCGCCAAGGGCACCGTCCCCGAGCTTTCGGAACCGACGCTGGTTCGTATCACCGAGGCGGTGGTGGCAGAGGCCGCCGCCCAGGGCAGGGTGGTGCTGATCGGACGAGCGGCACCGGTTCTGCTCGACCGCGAGCGCGACGCGCTCCACGTGAAGCTGGTGGCATCGCCGGCCTTTCGTGTCCGGCTCGCCGCCGAGCGGCTGGGCATGGACGTGAAGGATGCCGAGCGGATCATGAAGGAGACCGACGAAGCGCGGGCCCGCTATCACAAGGAGCGATACGGCCGTGACTGGCGCGACCCGGTGAACTATCACATGGTGCTGAACAGCGAGCGGCTCGGGTTCGAGGGCGCGGCCGCGGTGATTGTTGCGGAGGCGGAGCGGCGGGGGTGGAAATAGGGAGTACCGGGAGAGAATAGGCTTCCCCGTTCTCTCCCATTCCTCACCCAAACGCGATTCCGCCCTTGCCGTAGCCGCCGCCGGGCTCGCGGCGCTCGGGCTTGGCCCGGGTGTAGCCCAGCTCTTCGTTCCGGGTGATGCGCTTGTGCGCCGCGAGCCCTTCGAGCACCAGCTCGCACGCAGCGACGGTGCCCTCGGTGTCAGCGGATGGCGCGAGCCCGCCGTCCGCCGCTGTCTCCACCAAGCCCGGCACCAACGAGAATCCCTTGAGGCACACGTCGGCCCGCTCGTCGCCGGACACCTTGAGCGCGCCGCCTTGATCGAACCAGGCGACGATCCGGGTGAAGTCGGCGCCGCCCAGCCGTTCGTCGAGCACCCGGCCGGCGGCGCGGCGGATCAGCTCGCGGGCGATCGTCTCGGCACCCTGTAGCTCGCCCTCGTACTCCAGCTCGAGCTTGCCGGTGATCGAGGGAATCGCGGTGTAGACATCGCTGACCCGGGGAAC
>DATAFP010000080.1:0-8823 GCA_036257415.1 Gemmatimonadales bacterium | reverse complement strand
GTAATGCCGATGATGGGCGGCCGCGAGCTGTCGGAGCGGCTTCACCGAGTGGCTCCAAGACTGCCCGTCCTGTTCATGTCGGGTTACACCGGAGAGGACGTCATCCAGCGCGGCCTGCTGGATGCCGGTGCCCCGTTCGAGCCGAAGCCGTTTTCTCCCGAAGGCCTTGCGCGCAAGGTTCGCCAGATGCTCGACCTCGGCCGCGCGCCCCGGTCGGGTGGGTCTGAGGACTTAGCCTAGCCAGCCCGGCGGTTCGGCGTAGATTTCGCCTACCCCCGAACCCCGATCCCTCGTGCATCGATGACCGACCCCAGCGCCGAGCAGGCGCGTACTGCGCTGCTCGTCGCCGCAAGCCGCGCCGCCCTCTACGGCACGGTCTCTCGCTGGCTCATGCACGACCTTCGGGGGCCGGCCCAGGCGCTGGCGCTCGTGACCGACCTGCTGGAGCAAGGGGACACGCTGGACGAACCGTCGGTGCGAGCGTCGCTGCAGGAAGCATCGGGACGGCTTCACGACCTGCTCCTGCTCCTCGACCAGGTGCTGCGACAGCCGGACGGCAACGACGAGCTTCGGCCGATCCTGCTGCGCGAGCCGCTCTGCACAGCGGTCTCGCTGGTTCGGCTTCAGCGATCGAATGTCACGCTCGACGCGGAGCCGGCTCTCTGTACAGGGTTGCCTGCGGTGCGTGGCGTGGAGGAACACATCCTGCAGGCGCTTCTGAGCGTGTTGGTCAACGCATATGAGGCGATGGCGAGCCGAGGGCGCGGTACAGTGCGGGTGTGGGCGGACGCTCGGGGCGACGTCGTGCGCATCACGATCGCGGATGACGGGCCCGGTGTGCATCCGGAGGTCGAACGGCGCCTGTTTGAGCCGTTCGTCTCGACCAAGGCCGGCCGCCCGCTGGCCGGTCTGGGACTCTGGGCAGCGAGAGAGCTGCTGCGCCGGTCCGGCGGTGCGTTGCAGTATGAGCGGCCGGCTCGGGGCGCGGCGTTCGTGCTGGCGCTGCCGGCCTGGAGGCCGGACTAACGCGTCGACGGCGGCGACGTGCTGACGCGAGCGGGCTTAGCCCGCGATAAACAGGTTGGTGATCGCTTCCACCTGCGCCCGGGTCAACGGTTCGTCGAATGCCTCCGTCCCAGCCGCACCGGTCGCCGCGAATGGTCCGCTCGAGCCTGAGCTGCAACACCTCGGTTCCTTGCCGACTCATCCCTCCTCCTTTTCCAGATAGCGTGCCAGGGCGCCGAGCTGGCTGTGCCAGTGGGTTCGGTAGCGCTGCATCAGGGCCAGCGCATCCCGAAGCGGCGCGCCGTCGAACCGGCAGCGGTTCACCCTTCCCTCGGGAATCCGGTGCACCAGCCCGGCCCGCTCCAACACGTCGAGATGCTTCGATATCGCCGGCCGCGACATCGCGAACGGCTCGGCCAGCTCCCCAACGGTGGCCTCACCCGCCGTGAGGCGGGTCAGAATCGCCCGGCGGGTGGGATCCGCCAGAGCGCCGAACACCCGGTCCAACCCTTCGCCACGATTGGTAACCATATGGTTACCAATATCCCCGACCCGAGCGAGATTGGCAAGAGTGTCGATTTCGGGGTCCCCCGCTCGACGGGGTGATAGAGCGCGGGACGGAGCGGTGCCGGGCCGGACGATCAAATCACAAGGAGCGGTGCATGTACGCGGATTCACCCACGGCGCCAACCTCTTCGAAGGATCGGCGTGCTCAAGCTGGCATGCCTCGCCGCCTACCTTATGCCGCGCACCTCGATTGGCGGCCGTCCTGCTCACCGGATACCTCGGCGGCGCAGTGGCCACCCACGTGCGCGTCGTCGATCCATTGCTCTCGCACGTGCTCTTCCCACCTACGTGGGCGCACTGCTCTGGGCCGGACTCTATCTCCGTGATGGCCGGCTGCGCACGCTGTGGACCTGACCTAGGGAGATACCATGCGGTTCATCATGATGGTGAAGGGCGACAAGAACTATGAATCAGGCGCGCCGCCGGACCCCAAGCTGATGGCGGCGATCGACCAGCTCACCCAGGAGATGACCAGGGCCGGCATCCTGCTCTCTGCGGAGGGGCTCTTTCCCAGTGCGGCGGGGGCCAAGGTCCGGGTGACCAAGGGCAAGCTGACCGTCACCGACGGTCCGTTCCCCGAGGCCAGGGAACTGATCGGTGGCTTTGCCATCCTCGAGGCCGACTCCAAGGCGGATGCCATCAGGCTGGGCTCTGATTTTGTGCGGCTGCACCAGAACATTCTGGGTCCCACGTGGGAAGGCGAATGCGAAATCCGCCAGGTGGCGGATCTTTAACCGAGCTTCAACCGGGAACACGACCATGCGTTTCATGATGCTGATGATCCCCAAGGGTTACGAGACTGCCGCGCCGGGCACCATGCCCGATGCCGCAGGCGTGGCCAGGATGATGAAGTACAACGAGTCGCTGCAGAAAGCAGGCGTGCTGCTCGCCCTCGACGGTCTCCATCCGCCTTCGGCCGGCGCACGGGTGTCGTTCAAGGGTGGGAAACCCAAGGTGACCGATGGGCCCTTCGCGGAAGCGAAGGAAGTGCTCGGCGGCTACTGGATGATCGATGTGAAGTCGAAGGAGGAGGCCATCGAATGGGCCAAGCGTTGCCCCGCCTCGGAAAACGAGGTCATCGAGGTGCGCCAGGTGCAGGAGATGTCCGACTTCCCGCCCGACGTGCAGGCGGCCGCGGCAGGATTCCCCGAGATGCAGCAGCGGGGGCGGAGGTAGAAACGGGACGAGTACAACTACGAGTGCGAGTACAAGTACGAGTACGGACACGGGTTCCGGCGCTGGACCGTACTCGTACCTGTACTCGTACTTGTACTTGTACTTGTACTTGCAGTTTAGCCTTGCCTTCAAGGATCAAGCCGATCTGATTGGGAGCCGTGACGGCTCCCGACACCCATCGCGCCATCGAAGCGGTTTGGAGAATCGAGTCAGCCCGGCTCATCGCCGGGTTGGCTCGCATGGTGGGGGATGTCGGTTTGGCGGAGGATCTGGCCCAGGATGCGCTCGTGGCGGCACTCGAGCGCTGGCCGAGGTCGGGCGTTCCGGACAAACCCGGCGCCTGGCTCATGGCGACGGCCAAGAACCGGGCGAGCGATCACCTCCGCCGACGCGCCCTGCTGGACCGCAAGCACCAGCAGCTCGGCCATGAGCTGGAGTCGCGGCAGGAGGCGGCGGTGTCCGATCTGCACGACGCACTCGACGACGAGGTCGGCGACGATCTGCTCCGCCTGATGTTCGTTTCCTGCCATCCGGTGCTGTCCACCGAGGCGCGGGTCGCGCTCACCCTCCGACTGCTCGGCGGCCTCACCACGCCCGAGATCGCACGAGCGTTCCTGGTGCCGGAATCCACCGTCGCGCAGCGGATCGTCCGGGCCAAGCGCACCCTGGCCGAGTCGAAGATTCCGTTCGAGGTGCCGCGCGGCGCCGAGCTCGCCGAGCGGCTCTCGTCGGTGCTCGGCGTGATCTACCTGATCTTCAACGAGGGCTATGCCGCCACCGCCGGCGATGACTGGATGCGTCCGGAGCTCGCCCAGGACGCGCTCCGTCTGGGCCGGATCCTCGCCGAGCTCGCGCCCAACGAGCCGGAAGTACACGGGTTGGTCGCGTTGATGGAGATCCAGGCGTCGCGGGCGAGTGCCCGGGTTGGTCCGGCCGGGGAACCGATCCTGCTGCTGGATCAAGATCGTGCCCGCTGGGACCAGCTATTGATCCGCCGGGGGCTCGCCGCCCTGGCGCGCGCGGAAGCGCTCGGTGGCGCACTCGGGCCATATGCGCTCCAGGCCGCGATCGCCGCTTGCCATGCGCGTGCGCGAACGGCCGACGCGACCGACTGGCATCGGATCGCGGCACTGTACGCCGCGCTCGCGCAGCTGTCGCCGTCACCCGTGGTTGAGCTCAACCGGGCCGTCGCGGTCGCGATGGCCGACGGGCCCGCGGCCGGACTCGCGCTGGCGGACACGCTGATCAACGAGCCGTTACTCAAGACGTATCACCTTCTTCCCAGCGTGCGCGGTGACCTTCTCGCCAAGCTCGGCCGAGTGGAGGAAGCCCGCACCGAGTTCGAGCGCGCGGCCTCGCTCACCCAGAATGCGCGGGAGCGCCAGCTGTTGCTGGACCGGGCGGCCAATCCGCGCGGGCCGCCATGATCGTCCACCTGCTCGACGGCACCTACGAGCTGTTCCGCCACTTCTACGGGCTCCGCCGCTTCACCAAAGGCAAAGATCCGCCGTTCGGCGCGGTGGTGGGCGTGCTGCAGACGGTGCTCCAAATGCTCGAGACGGGGGCGACGCACCTCGCGGTCGCGACCGATCACGTCATCGAGTCGTTCCGGAACGACCTGTGGCCCGGGTACAAGACCGGCGAAGGGGTCGAGGGCGCGTTGCTGGCGCAATTCCATCCTTTGGAGGAGGCGCTGGCGGCGATGGGCGTGGTGGTGTGGCCCATGGTGGAGCTCGAGGCGGACGACGGGCTCGCGTCCGCCGCGCACATCGCGGCGGCCGACGCCCATGTGGAGAAGGTGTGCATCTGGACCCCGGACAAGGATCTCGCGCAGTGCGTCCGGGGCGATCGGGTCGTCCAGGTGGACCGGCGCAGCCAGAAGATTCGCGATGCGGCCGGCGTGCGCGAGAAGTTCGGGGTCGAGCCCGCGCTCATTCCCGACTACCTGGCGCTCGTGGGCGATGCCGCCGACGGCTATCCCGGCATCCCGGGAATCGGCGCGGCCACAGCGGCCCGGTTGATCAACCGGCACGGCCCCATCGAATCGTTTCCACCCGGCGTGCTCGGCGGCGATCGAGACCTGGCGCTGCTCTTCAAGAAGCTCGCCACCCTCCGCACCGAGGCCCCGCTATTCTCGAGCGTGGAGGAGCTCCGCTGGCTCGGCACCACGCCGAACTTCGCAGCGTGGGCCGAACGGATCGCCGCGCCGAAGCTGGTGGAACGATCTCGCGCTATAGGTCTACCAGGATCTTGAACCCGCCGTACGCCATCCGCTTGCTGTCGAAGGGCATGTTCGTCGGGTCCATCATCTTCAGAATCCGCGGGTCCTTCATCACCTTGGCATTCACCCGGTCGCGGTGCGCGCGGGACTTGTACACGATCCAGGAAAAGAACACCGTTTCCCTGGGCTTGAGCCTGGCCCGCTTGATGAATGACACGGCGCCCTTGGCTTTCAGATCGTCGCCCATGCATTCGCGGAACTCTACCGCGCCGTGCTCGCGCCACACCTTGCCCGCCAACTGGGCCATGCGCCGGTAGGCGGCAACCTTCCGCTTCGGAACCGGCAGGAGAAATCCGTCGACGTAGCCCGCCATCTATCCCTCCTTTAAGCCAGCAGTTCCTTTCTCGCCTCGGGCCACTCGGCGCGAGACCCGACCGGCCGATGAACCGGTGCCGACGACGTCATGCTGCGCTCTCCTTTGCAGTCGGGCCGATATCAACCGCGATACCGCGCCATTTGCCTTGATTGAAGCGGATCACGCTCAGCGCGCAGCGAGTGGCGTGGCCGACCAGAATGGCGATCCAGATGTCGATCGGATCGAGAGTACCGGTCCGCTGGACCACGAAGCATATGCCAAGCGGGACCGCGATCTGCGAGACGATCGAGATGTAAAGCGGGCTCCGGGTGTCGCCGGTGCCCTGGAGGCCGCCGGTGTACGTGAGCGCGGCCGTGATGAACAGGCCGGAGACGCTCAGCACCCGAAGCAGTTGTACGCCAAGGGCGACTACCGTGGGATCGTTCATGCCGAAGATGGCCAGGAGCTGCCGGGGGAAGAGCAGGAACACTGCGCCGATCACGCCCGCACCCACCAAGCCGAACCGCGCGGCCACGTGGACGGCGCGCTCGGCGCGGTCGGGCCGTCCCGCACCGAGATTCTGACCCGCCACGGCCGCCGCCGCACCCATCAGCCCGATGGAGGTCCACGTCACCAATGAGAACAGCTGGGAGTAGGAGATGGCGAACGCGGCCTGCGCCGCTGCGCTCTGGGCCAGCGAGCCGATGAACCCGAGCATCACCACGCCCCCTACGTTCATGGCGATACCCTGGATGCCGGCCGGCAGCCCAAAGCGGAACAGCGAACGGATGATGCTCCAGTCGGGAGCGAAGCCATGGCGCCGAGGGAAGGATATCACCCAGCCGCCGTGCCAGAGCTTCCAGAGCGAGTAGAATCCCAGGAGCCACGAGGCGATCACGGTGCCCAGTGCGGCGCCCGCGGTCCCGAAGCCGGGGATCGGGCCGAGGCCACGGATCAGCACGATGTTGAGCACCAGGTTCAGCACCGTCATCACGATGCCAAGGACCATCGGCGTGCGCGCGTCGCCGGCGGAACGAAGCGCGCCGCTCAGCATGTAGAAGATCAACATGCCGCTGCTGAACAGGAACATGATCCGGAGGAAGGGGAGCGCCTCCGTCTTTACGGCGGGGGCCGCGTTCACCAGGTCGAGCAGCCAGGGCGAGGCGAAGTAGCCCACCGGCGCCATGATGCCGATCGCGATGAAGGTGGCGGTGAGAAACGCCTGGTAGACCGTTCGGTCGACCTTGTCGGCGTCGCCCGCGCCCGCGAAGCGGGCGACCAGCACGCTCATACCGGTGAACAGCGAGCTGATGAAGATGATGACCACGATGATGATCTGCCACGCAACGCCGATCGCCGCGTTGCCGGCGTACCCGACCAGATGTCCGACCAGGGCGTGATCCACGATCCCCTGTAGCCCGCCGATGACATTGGTAAGCATGGTGGGCCACGCGATCTTCCACACCGCCGGTAGGAGCGGTCCTTCCACGATCGAGCGGTCGTAGCGATGCTCGGGCGGTGCAGCGTCGGCCATACGGACGTGAAGGGTAGTCGATACGAGGTCCGGAGCCGAGCCTCGCACGGGTTATGTTACGCCATGCTACGCACACCCTTTTTGGCTGCGCTACTCGCGACGTTCGCCTCCAGCAGCGTTGCGGCCCAGGTCTCGGCTGTGACCGCGCTCGCCGACCGTTACGTCGCCGGCATCTACCAGTTCTTTCCCGAGCAGGCCGCGTTCGCCGGCCTCGCCGACGCCCCCGCGGACCATCTTTCCGACAACTCGTTGTCCGCGCTGGGCCGGTGGCAGCGGCTGGAAGACAGCCTGGCGACCGCCCTTGCCCAGGTGGATGAGAAGGCGCTGGCGGGATCGCCCGACTGGATCACCTACGGCTTCCTGCGCGCCGCACTCGACGGCAGTCGCGCGACACGGGTATGCCGGAACGAGCTGTGGGCGGTGAATCAGGCGTTCGGGTGGCAGACCAGCCTGGCGCAGCTCGCCGCGCTCCAGCCGGTGGGAACCGACTCGGCGCGCGCTGCGGCGATCAAACGGTGGCGCGGAATGCCGCGCTATGTCCGGACCGAGATCGCGAATCTGCGCCAAGGGATGCGGCTGGGGTATACCGCGTCTCGGAGCGTCGTGCAGGCGGTGATCGGTCAGCTCGACGGAATCGTGGCCGGTCCGCCGGACAGTCTTCCCTTCCTCGATCCCGCGCTGCGCGACAGTACCCCAGCCTTCGTCGCCGCATTCCGGCCGCTGGCCACCGACTCGGTGCGCGCGATAGCACGTCAATACCGCGCCTTTCTTAAAGACGAGTATCTGCCCCAGGCGCGTAAGGACAACGCGGTGTCGGCCAACCAGGACGGCGTCGCCTGCTACCGTGCCTTGCTCCGGCAGGCCACCAGCGTTGACCGCGATCCGGAGCGGCTCTGGCATGAGGTGACCGCGCTGGTGACCCAAGACTCGGTGGCGCTGCTCCGTCTGGCGCGCGATGTCTATAGCCCCGCCCTGGGGGAGCGGGCCGACATCCGCTGGCTCCGCGGCAAGCTGGATCAGGATCCCAAGAACGAGATCCCCGGCCCTGACAGCGTGCGCGCGTTCACTCAAGCGGCGATGGACCGCGCCCGCTCGGCGATCCCCCGCTGGTTCGCGACGGTGCCGGCCGGCGACGTGACCATCGTGCCGTTTCCCGAGTACCAGCAGAGCACCGCACCCGGCGGGCAGTACATCCCGGCCACCGAAGGCAGCAACCGGCCGGCCACCTATCTGTACCGCACCTTTCCGCCGGTGCGGCGGGCTGGGCTCGAGAGCACGATCTTCCACGAAACCTGGCCGGGCCACCACCTCCAGAACGCGATCATCGGCGAGCAGAAGGAGCGGCACCCGATCACCCGCTTGGTGTGGGTGGCGGGGTTCGGCGAGGGGTGGGCCACCTACACCGAGCACCTCGCCGATGAAATGCATCTCTACAGCACGCCCCTCACTCGCCTGGGCACGTATCTGAGCCTCGCCCCGTTCATGGTGGCGGACATGGGCATGCAGCTGCACGGCTGGACCATCGAGCGGGCGGAGCAGTATGTGCGGACTCAGGCGCCGAATCTGGCCGAGCCGCGGATCGCACCAGTCGTGAGTTTGCTGGCGAGCATTCCCGGGTACGTGGCGTCCTACACGATCGGATCGGCGGAGATCCGGCGAATTCGGGCGAATGCCGAGCAGGCGCTCGGCCCAAAGTTCGACATCCGCGCGTTCCACCAGGCCGTGCTCGAGGACGGATCCATCACGCTGCCCATGCTGGAGGAGAAGATCGAGCGCTGGATCCAGGCCCGGAGAACCGCGACCTAGGCGGCACGAGCGGCCGCCGCGGACGGACGCGGCGTGCAGCCGTGGGTGGGGCTCGGGTGGGTGACCGGCGCGACCACAGCGCCACTCCGGATCGTCACCAGCGCGACCGCCGCGCCCGCCGCGCAGAGGCCCGTACTGATCCACATCGCCCGGGCGTAT
>DATAFP010000077.1:0-4039 GCA_036257415.1 Gemmatimonadales bacterium | reverse complement strand
ACCCTGGTCGGCCAGGAGTCGCACTTCCACCCCATCACCAAGTTCTCGATCGAAAAGTCGGACGCGGTGACGGCGGTATCCAACTATCTCCGGGACGAGACCTATCGCGCCTTCGGGTGCCTGGGATGCGACATCCGCTCGATTCCCAACTTCGTGAACCTCGAGGAGTACTCGCCGGCCGTGCAGCCCCGGCGCGAGTCGTTCGTGCCCGAAGGACACAAGCTGATCACCCACGTGTCGAACTTTCGCGAGGTGAAGCGGGTGCGCGACGTCGTGCGGGTGTTCACTCGTATCCGGCGGGCAATGCCGGCGACGCTGCTGATGGTCGGCGACGGGCCCGACCGCGCCGACGCCGAGCAGGAGGCGGAGGAGCTCGCTGTCGCCAACGACGTGCGGTTCCTCGGTCGGCTGGACTCGGTCGCTCGGCTGCTGCAGGCGACCGATCTCTTCCTGCTTCCGTCGCAGACCGAGTCGTTCGGATTGGCGGCGCTCGAGGCGATGGCCTGCGGTGCGCCGGTGGTGGCGAGCCGGGCGGGCGGGCTGCCCGAAGTCATCCAGGACGGAGTCACCGGCATCCTCGAGCCGCCGGGCTCGGTCGAAGCGATGGGCCGACGGGCGATCGAGCTGCTCCGCGACCCCGCGCGCTACGCAGCGATGCGGGAGGCTGCGATCGCCCGGGCCAGGGAGTTCTCCGCCGACCGGATCGTGCCGCAGTATGAGGGGCTGTACCAGGAGGTCCTCGCGTGGACCTGAGCGCCGCGGGCGAGCTGCACCCGCTGGTCAAGGCCGCCATTCTGGGCGTGGTGGAAGGCGCCACGGAGTTCATCCCGGTTTCGTCGACCGGCCATCTGATCATCGCGGGCGACTGGCTCGACTTCGAAGGAGTGCGCGCCAGCGTGTTCGAAGTGTTCATACAGCTGGGCGCCATTCTCGCCATCGTGTGGCTCTATCGGGCGCGGTTGGGCCGGTTGCTCGCGGGCCTCGGATCCGACCCTGCCAGTCGGCGGCTCACCTGGGGACTCTTTCTGGCCTTTCTGCCAGCCGCCGTCGTCGGGTTGCTCGCGCACGATGCGATCAAGCGATATCTGTTCAACCCGGTGTCCGTGGCCGCGGCGCTGGTGACGGGCGGGCTCGCCATGCTCGCCATCGAGTGGGTCCGGCCCAAGCCTCGGATTGACACCGCCGAGGCGGTGCCGCCGCGCACCGCGCTCGGTATCGGCATCGCCCAGGTGCTGTCGCTGTGGCCCGGTGTGTCGCGCTCGGGAGCGACCATCATGGGCGGCTACTGTCTGGGGTTGAGCCGCGCGGCGGCAACCGAGTTTTCGTTCTTTCTGGCGATCCCTACGATGTTCGCGGCGACGGGCTACGACCTGCTGAAGAGCCTGCACCTCCTCGCGGCCGGCGACCTTCCGGTCTTCGCCACGGGCTTCATCGTGTCGTTCCTGTCCGCGCTGGTCGTCGTGCGCTTGTTTCTGAACTTCGTGTCCCGGAGCACGTTCGTTCCGTTCGCGATCTATCGGATCGGATTCGGGCTCGCGTTGCTCCTTTTGTACCGACAACGTCCATGGTAAACGACCCCCCCGCGGTTCACCGGCTGGAACGGGTGGACTCGACGCAGGACGAGGCCCATCGGCTCGCAGCAGCCGGCGCCCCTTCGGGCACGGTGATCGTTGCCGAGCGGCAGACCGCCGGTCGGGGCTCCCGGGGGCGGAGCTGGGAGTCCCCGCCGGGCGGCCTCTGGATGAGCGTCGTCAGCCGTCCGGGCTCCGGGGCAGGCGTCGAGCTGCTGAGCTTGCGAGCCGGCCTCGCCACTGCGGCGACGCTGGACGGAATCGGGGGATTCCCCACCGTCGCGCTCAAATGGCCCAACGACGTGCTGGTGGATGGCCGCAAGGTTGGCGGTATCCTGTGCGAGGCGCGCTGGCAGGGTGACCAGCTCGCCTGGGTCGCCGTCGGCGTGGGACTCAACGTGCGGAATCGCCCGCCCGCGGGACTTCGGCTTCCTGGCGCGAGCCTTTCCGAGTGGCGCGCCGACATCGGCGTGGATGACCTGCTGCGGGCGCTCCTGGCGGAGCTGCACGGCCTCGATCGCGGCGGGCCCACGCTCGCTCGCCCGGAGCTCGCCGCCTGGCGCCGGCGTGACTGGCTCCGTGGTCGCGCGCTCCGGGTTCCAGTCGTCGGGACCGCGGAGGGTATCGACGCCGACGGCGCACTCAGGGTGCGCCGGGCCGACGCGACGCTGGAGCTGGTGCGGAGCGGGGACGCAACGCCGGCCATCGAATTCTGACGATCGTTCACCCAGGAAACACCATGCGCACCTTCCGCGTCGCGGCGGCATTGCTCTCTGGGCTCGGGCTCGTTCCCAGCCTCCTGGCCCAGCAGCCGTCCGACTCCGTGCTCCGGCGCGACCTGTTACACGAGCTGATCGAGATCAACACCAGCGATTCGGCCGGGCACACCCGGGAAGCGGCGGAGGCCATGGCGCGCCGACTGCTCGCTGTGGGGTTTCAGCCGGCCGACGTCCAGGTGGTCGGACATCATCCGCGGTATCAGAACCTCGTGGCGCGGTACCGCGGCAGCGGCACCGCGAAGCCGATTCTCCTGATGGCGCATCTCGACGTGGTGGATGCGCGGCGCGAGGATTGGTCGTTCGATCCCTATGTGTTTCGCGAAGCCGACGGCTGGTACTACGGCCGGGGCAGCTCGGACAACAAGGCCGGCGCGGCCATGCTCGTGGCGAACTTCCTCCGGCTTAAGCGCGAAGGGTTCGTGCCGGACCGCGACCTGATCATCGTGCTGAGCGCCGACGAGGAGACCAACGGCGACGCCATCTCCTGGCTGGTACGGGAGCGGCGTGATCTGGTGGACGCCGACTACGCGCTCAACACCGACGGCGGAGGTGGAGACCTGGTGAACGGCAAGGCCGCCACGTTCACGGTGCAGACGGCGGAGAAGGTCTATCTGACCTTCCAGCTCGAGGTGCGCAACAAAGGGGGGCATAGTTCGGTGCCCCCACGCGACAACGCCATCTATCGGCTGAGTGAAGGGCTCGCGCGCCTCTCGCGCTTTTCTTTCCCGATGCGGCTCAATGAGACGACCCGCGCCTTCCTGCTCCGGTCGGCGCCGGGGCGGTCGCCCGCGGAGGCCAGAGACATGCAGGCAGTGGCTCGGCGGGGCGATCCCGACGCCGCGCGGCGGATGTCGGCCCAGCCCTATGGCAACGCGCTGCTCCGGACCACCTGCGTCGCCACGCGGCTGTCGGGCGGGCACGCCGACAACGCGCTGCCGCAGGTAGCCCGCGCGACCGTCAACTGCCGGATGCTGCCCGATCATCCCCCCGACAGCGTGGAGGCAACGCTTCGACGGGTTCTGGCCGATACCGCGATCGTGCTGACCCGAATCAACCAGCCGCATCCGAGCCCGCCATCGCCGCTGCGCTCCGACGTCATGGAACCGGTGGAACGATTGGCGGCTGAAATGTGGCCTGGTGCCGCGGTGGTGCCCGAGATGTCGATGGGCGCCACGGACGGATTGTTCACTAGGAATGCTGGGATTCCCACCTACGGCGTCAGCGCGATCTTCAGCGATCCCAATGACGTTCGCGCACACGGCCGGGACGAGCGGGTGGGCGTCAAGGCGTTTCACGACGCGGCGGAGTTCTGGTATCGTTTGGTGAAGACACTCACGCGGCCCGACCTCAAGAGCTGATCCCGGATCACCATGCTCCTCACGCTCGACGTCGGTAACACCGAGATCACCCTCGGGCTGTTCCGCGAGCGAGAGCTCGAAGCGCACTGGCGCCTCACCACCAATCCGGACCGGACCCCCGACGAGTGGGCCGCTTCGATCGCGGCCTTTCTGGATCACGCCGGGCGCTCGCCGAACGAGGTACGCGCCGCTTGCCTGGCGTCGGTGGCGCCGGCCGTCACCCAGAGCATCGCCGAGGGCGTGGAAACGACGACAGGGTGCCGGCCGCTCGCCGTGGACGCCCGCTCGGGACTGCCGGTCACGTTGGACGTGGACGAGCCACTCAGCGTCG
>DATAFP010000047.1:0-3419 GCA_036257415.1 Gemmatimonadales bacterium | reverse complement strand
CCAGCAGCTCGGCGAACGGGTTGGTACCACCCTGATAGGGATAGGGATCGCCCGGCTTTACCGTCGTGTCGTTCTTCGCCCAGTCGATCTGTCCGAATCGGGCCTTTGCGTACTCCTTTGACAAGAGCCCGCGTCCCGGCTCGGCGGGGGCGAAGTACGGATCCCCGTAGTAGAAATCCCGGTCGGCGAAGGCGAGGTTCATGGCCTGGTAGAGGGCGTGGATGTACTTGGGCGAGTTGTATCCCATGCCCTTAAGATCAGCGTTCTCCAGGATGTTGAGCGCCTGGAGCATCGCGGGGCCCTGTTGCCAGAACTGAAGCTTGTAGACGTCAATCCCTTTGTAGGATGTGTGCACCGGCTCTTCGATGCGCACCCGCCAGCGGGCCAGGTCATCGAGAGTGATGAGCCCGCCCTCCTCCTGAATGGCCCGAACCAGCTCGCGGGCAATGTCGCCCTTGTAGAACCGGTCATACGCCGCGCGAATCGCGTCCTTCCGGTTTTTGCCCTGCTTGAGCGCGGTCGTTTCCGCCTCGACCAGCTTCCGTAGCGTCGTCGCAAGGTCTTTCTGGACGAACATCTGCCCCGGCTCCGGCGGCTCCCCCCCGTTGGGGAGATACACCGCGGGGGAATACCTCCACTGCTTGATCGTGTCCTTGTAGAACGCGATCTGTCGCACCGCCTGCGCCTCAATCGGGTAGCCTTCGGCCATCTGGATGGCCGGTCCGAGCACCTCGGCGAGCGATAGCCGGCCATAGTCGGCGAGCATGGTCATCAGCCCGCCTGGCGTTCCCGGAGTGATCGCGGCGAGGGGACCGTACTCGGGCGGATAACGCAAGCCCTTGTCGCGGTAGAACTCCGCCGTGGCACCGGTAGGTGCGACGCCGAGGGCGTTGATGCCGATGACCTTCTTCTGACCGGGGTGGTAGATCAGGGCCTGGGTTTCACCGCCCCAGGACAGCACGTCCCACATGGTCGCGGTGGCCGCGAGCATGGCACACGCGGCATCGACCGCGTTGCCGCCCTTCTGGAACATCATCGCGCCGGCGGTGGCGCCCAGCGGTTTGCCGGTGATGGCGATCCAGTGGCGGGCGTGGAGCGGAGGCTTGGCAGTGCGAATCTGGGCGGCGAGATCGGTCGGCGGCAGCATGAGAACGGCGGTGAGTGCGCCGGCGGCGGTGAGGTGGCTTCGCATGGGTGGAATATGGAGCGGGCGGGAACGGGCGGGAACCGGCGGGAGCTCTGGGAGCCTAGCCTACGAATCGGAACCCGGCGGCTCCTTCGCGGCGCTGCGTGGTTCGCACGGTTGTCGGAACAACCAATCGTTTGCGAAGCCCCGGGGCGCCCCTCCGGAGCTGTCGGGTTCCGATTCGCGGCCTGCGCCCGCACCCTCGTCACCGCGACTCTCCCCGTCCCGCGTCGTCCATCCTGAGGTGCGTGGATGCAGCCATGCCGGATGGGAGGGGGAGTTCCAGATGCCAGTGGCCACCTTCTTGCCCCCTTCGCCGATACCCAAACCACTCCAGGACGCACTGCGCGCGGTTGCACGCGAAATCGCGAGCCCGGGTTGCAGTGCGCGAGAGTGCAAGAACGCTCATCGCCATCATGCGCAACTTGTTTCGCACTCGGCTGTCCCGCGCCGCGCTCGTCTTTGCGACCGGCAGCGTCACCTTTGCCGCCGCCTATCCCGAGGAGGAGGGCTCGGCTGAGCCGGTCGGGGCCGCGCCCGGGGTGCCGCCGATTCTGCGCGGCGCGGGCCGCGCAGCGGGCCCGGCAGGCGCCCGCGCCCCGCTCGTCCGCAACGGCATCCCGACCGGGGCCCCGCCCGCTGAATTGGCCGCGCCGCTTCGGCGAGGAACCACTCCCGCTGATTGGCCGGCGGGGCCGCCGTCTCGTGAGGGCGCGGTCCTGCCCGGCAAACGGATCGTCGCCTACTACGGCAATCCCCTATCGAAGCGGATGGGAGTGCTCGGCGAGCTCGCGCCCGATTCGATGATGGCGAGCCTGCACCAGCGCGCCCAGGAATGGCAGGCCGTGGATTCCGCCCGGGGGGTACAGCCCGCGCTCCACCTGATCGCCACCGTCGCGCAGGGCTATCCAGGACGCGACCGGAAGCACCGCCTGCGCATGTCTGATTCGCTAATCGAGCGGGTGGCGGGCTGGGCGGAGGCGAATGGCTGGCTCCTGTTCCTGGACGTGCAGGTAGGACACAGCACGGTGGAGGCCGAGCTGCCGCGGCTCGCGCCGTGGCTGGCCCGGCCCTACGTGCATCTGGGACTGGACCCGGAGTTCGCGATGAAGGACGGCAACGTGCCGGGCCGAAAGATCGGCACCATGGACGCGCGGGAGGTGAACTATGCCATCGACCTGCTCGGTGGGATCGTGGACAGCCTTGGGCTGTCCCCGAAGGTGCTCGTCGTCCACCGATTCACCCAGCGGATGCTCACCGGGTACGACCGCATCGAGCTCGACCCGCGAGTCCAGGTCGTCATCCACATGGACGGCTTCGGCGGCCGCCCGCTCAAGCGGAGCGTGTACCGGGATTTCATCGTCAGGGAGCCGGTTCAGTTCACCGGGTTCAAGCTCTTCTACAAGAACGACCAGCCGATGATGACGCCGGAGGAGGTGCTCACGTTGTCTCCGAATCCGGTCTATATCCAGTATCAATAACTGAACTCTTCCGGTGTGATTGGCGTTTCATACGCCTACTGCCTACCGGGAGAGACCCATGTACGCATTTCGTTTCGCCGCCGCCGCGCTCGTGGCCGGCCTGCTCGCACCCGTCGCGCACGCCCAGACCAGCATCAAACACGTGATCTCGCTCGCCGCTGCGGAGCGCATCGCCGACGCCGCCCAGGCCGAGGCGACCAGGCGCGGCTCGACCGTCGTCATCGTCGTCGTGGACGATGGCGGGTACCCCATCGTTCTCCGCCGGCTGGACGACACTCAGGTAGCCAGCGTCGAGGTCGGCATCGGCAAGGCCCGCACCGCCGCGATCTTCCGGCGGCCCAGCAAGGTGTTCGAAGACCAGGTGCGGAGCGGTCGGGTCGCCGCGCTGGCGCTGCCGGGCGCCACCCCGCTGCAGGGCGGCGTGCCGATCGAGTTGGATGGAAAGGTGATCGGTGCGATCGGGGTGAGCGGTAATACACCGCAGGAGGACGAGGACATCGCCCTGGCCGGAGCCGCGGTGGCAAAGGCCGCGCTCGCGGATCGCTAAGCCGTTCGGCCGCCTCGGCTGGTGGATTCATCCTGCATCCGCTGTAGGCGGGTCGCTTGCGGCTCGAGGGTTGGGCACCAACTGCCGCGACAACCGGCCCAGAAGCTCGGCCAGCTCCTCGTGCGCCGCGGGATCCCATTCGGCGAACAGTTCCGCAAGATGGTCCCGGCGCGCCGCGGCGAGTCGCCGGAGTACGTCGCAACCG
>DATAFP010000286.1:0-6318 GCA_036257415.1 Gemmatimonadales bacterium | reverse complement strand
GCGATATCGCGTGCGCCAGCATCCCCAGGAGCTCGGCGGTTCGCTCGACCCCGCGGAGCAGAGGTTCCTTCAGCAATTGGAAGTCGCGATGGTAGCCGCTGGGTAGGCCGGCTTTGATGCGGAGGACTGCGATCAGGTCGGCGTCGACCGCCGCGGCCCGGGCGCGGGACAGCTCGAACAGGTCGGGGTTCCGCTTGTGCGGCATGATGCTGGACCCGGTGGCGAGGTCCGGCGGGAGTACCAGGTAGCCATATTCGTCAGCCGCGAAAAGTGCGACGTCCGCCGAGAGCTTGGCGGCGTCGTGGCCGAGCTGGGCGCACCAGAACAGCGCGGCCGCCTCGAGCTTGCCACGCCCATTCTGCACCGCAGCAACCGCGGGCTCCACCTCACTGAACCCCAGTGCGCGGGCGGCAGCCTCACGCCGGAGTTTCAGTGGGACGCCATAGCCGGCGGCGCTACCGAGCGGCGAGCGATCCAGCATTGGCCAGAGACCCGCCAGCGATTCGACACTATCCAACAGCCCCGCCGCATAACCGGCGGCCCACAGCCCGGCCGAGGACGGCATCGCGCGCCGCAGGTGGGTGTAGCCCGGCCACAGAGCAGTGCGGTACCGCCGGCCAAAATCGAGCAGCACCGAGACCAGCTCGAGCGCGTTCCCGTGAATCGCCAGCAGGCGATCCTTGAGATACAGTCGGAGATCGCAGGCGATCTGGTCGTTGCGCGAGCGTCCGGTGTGGAGCCGCTCCCCGGCGCCGGGCTCGCGCCGGGTGAGCCACGCCTCCACCGCCGAGTGAGCGTCCTCGTGCTCCGGCCCGATCCTGAGCCGTCCGGCATCGACCGCAGCCAGCGCAGCGCGAAGACCGCGACGGAGCCTCTGGTGATCCGCCGCGGTGATCAGCCGTGAAGCCCGAAGCCCCTCGGCGTGGCCGAGGCTACCCAACACGTCCCAGCGAAGAAGACGGCCATCCCAGATCCGGTCCTCGCCGACCGTGTACTCGAGCATCCGGCGGTCGAGCCGTGGCCCAGCGCCCCACAGCGTCTCCGGCTTTGCGCCCCGGCTCATCCGCTCTTCAGATACTCGCGGGCAACGTCGGCGTAGAAAGCACGCGCGGCGGCGAGCTCGGGCAGGTCCACATACTCGTCGGCTGTGTGCGACCGGCGACTGGTGCCCGGCCCACACTTGATGCCGTCCGCATGGCGAAGGAAGACCCAATCGGAACAGGTCGGGCTGCCGAATTGCCTGGCCTCAGGTCGGACGCGCGCCGCAGCCACCAGCAGCCGCGACCCCTCCGGAGTCTCGCACGGGACCAGTCGCTGCGAGGTGACCACGACATCGGAGACCAGCGATTCGCGCAGCCGCTCGGCGATCTCCGCGTGAGTCCAGGACGGGGTGCTGCGGACATCGAGGACCGCCCGGGCAACCGGCGGGGTCACGTTCCGGCTGATGCCGGCCTCCAGCATCGTGGGCGTTGCGGTGACCGCGCCGAGCACCGGATGAGGTCGCGCAGCGAAGAGTCCCTCCAGCTTGACCAAGTCTCGCGCGAGCAGCATGGCAGCGTTCTTCCCACTGCCATTGGCTGCGTACGCCGCGTGGCCTTGCTCGCCGCGGGCGACGAGGTCCACCATCATGAGCCCGCGTTGGGCCACGGCCACGTCGAGGTTGGTTGGCTCGCCGATGACAGCGGCATCTACCTGACCCAGTCGACCGACCGCCTGCTCCATCGTCGTGTTCTTGGTCTCCTCCCCATAGCCGAACACCACCAGCACCCGTCCGGCGTCGGGCCGGCCACGCTCCGCCAGATCGTGCGCCGCGAGCAGCATCGCCGCCACCGACGCCTTGGCGTCGCCCGACCCCCTGCCGTACAGGCGAGTGCCATCGACCACCGGAGTGAATGGATCACGAGTCCAGCCCGAGCCGGGCGGAACGGTGTCGAGGTGCGAGACCAGCGCGAGAGACGCTCCGGGACCGAACCCACCGACCTCGATGCGGACGCAGGTCTCGTCGCGCACCACGTCGAGCCCCCACGACCGTGCCGTCTGCTCGACGTACTCGGCGATGGCCTGCTCGGTGCCGCTCACCGATGGGATCGCGACCAGATCGGACAGCAGCTGGACGTCAGCCTGCAAGATCGACCCCCAGATAGGTGGCCTTTTCCTTCCGGCCGACGATCATCGTGCCGCAGCCCGCACCGGTGAATACCTCGAGCAGCAGGGCATCCGGCACCCGGCCATCGATGATGTGGGTCCGCTCGACGCCACTGGTGGCGGCGCGGATGCACGCCTCCACCTTGGGACGCATGCCGCCGGTAAGGGCACCGCTGGCCATGAGTCCCGCCAGGTCGTCCGGATCGGCGAACGTCACCAGCGTGGACGGATCGGCGCGGTCGCGCAGCACTCCGGGCGCCCCGGTCAGGAAGATGAGCTTCTGCGCTCTGAGGGCGACGGCCAGCGACTCCGCCACCGTGTCGGCATTGACGTTGTAGATCCCGCCATCGTCATCGCCCGCGAGGCTCGCCACGACGGGCACGAAGCGCGCCTCCATCAGCGTGATGAGCACGCGGGGATCGACCCGGTTTATGTCGCCCACGTGACCGTAGTCCACCTGGACCGACCGGCCACCGTCGTCCACCACCGCCACCGGCGGTCGGCGGTGGGCAAGCAGGAGATCGGCATCCACGCCGCTCAAGCCGACCGCCTGCACTTTGTGCGAGCGGAGCGCGGCCAGCAGGTCGGTGTTGAGCTGCCCGCCGTAGACCATCTTCGCGACCTCGAGCGCCGCGTCGTCGGTGACGCGCCGCCCGGCCACGATCCGTGGCTCCTGTCCCAGCCGCCGGCTCAGCGCGGTGGCCTGGGGACCGCCGCCGTGCACTACCACGAGGCGGATGCCCAGCGAATGGAGCAGCGCGAGCTGAGTGGCAGCCTGGTCGCGCAGCGTGGCCGCGCCCAGGACGTCGCCGCCGAGCTTCACAATGAAGACCTGGTCGCGGTACGCACGCACATAGCGCAACGCGCCTTTCAATCCTGCGATGCCCTTCGAGGTATCGATGCTCAACGGAGCTCCTGTCAGACGGGAGGAACGGGCGAGAACGGGCGAGAACCCAGTAATTCGAGCAGCAGCGCCCGCTGCGCGTGCAACCGGTTCTCCGCCTGGTCCACGACCACCGAGTGGGGCCCGTCCAGTACCGCGCCGTCGATCTCCACGTTGCGCCGCACCGGCAGACAATGCATCACGATCCCGGTTCCGCCCCGGGTCGACTTGATCCGGCTGTCGGTGATGCGCCAGTCCCGGAGTGGCGCTCGAAGCTCCCGCTCCTCGTCCGGGCGACCGAACAGCTTCACCGAGCCCCAGCTCTTGGCGTAGACCGCATCGGCGCCGACCATTGCCTCGTCGAGATCATTGATGATGTGCACGAACTCGCCACCTCGCTGCTGCGCGATCCGCCGTACCAGCGCGGTGTCTTCCGGATCCAGCTCGTAGCCATCCGGACGCGCGATCACGATCTCCATCCCGAGCGCCGCCGCCGCGATCGCCGCGCTCGCCGGCACGGCGGTTGGCAGTGCCTTGGGGTGCCAGGTCCACGCGAGCACGAACCGCTTCCCCTCGGTGACGCCGAGCTTCTCCTTGAGCGTCATCGCGTCCGCAAGACCCTGGCAGGGGTGCCGCCGGGCGGACTCGAGGTTGATGACCGGCTTCTCGCAGTAGCGAGCGAAGTTCCGGACGACGTTGTCGCGCCGGGCCACCGCCCAGTCGGTGCCGCGGGGAAACGCGCGCACCGCCAGTGCGTCGGCGTAGCGGCCCAGCACTCGTGCCGCCTCCACGATGTGCTCGACCGTGTCGCTGTCCATCACTGCGGTGGGCTCGGTCTCCAGGCTCCAGCTTCCCTTCCCCGGCTCCAGCACCACAGCGTGGCCGCCGTGGAGGAACATCGCGGTCTCGAAGCTGGTCCGGGTGCGGAGGCTCGGATCCATGAAGACCATCGCCAGCACCTTTCGCTCCAGGCCGCCCTTTATCTCGCCGCGCTTGATCCGCGCCGCCAGCGACAGGAGCTCCTCGATCTCGTCGGGACTCCAGTCCTCCATGGCGAGGAAGTCGCGCTTGGTCACTTGAGCACCTCGCCCAGCTGGTCCAGGAGGCGGCCCGCTTCCCCCGCGCGGAACGAAAGCGGCGGCATGAGGCGGAGCACCTCGGGATCGGTCGCCGTTCCTGTCAGCACCCGCCGCCCGAAGAGGGCCCGCTGCACCGGCGCCGCGGCCCGTCCGAGGTGGAGCCCCAGGAGCAGGCCGCGACCGCTCACCCGCGGGATGCCGAGCGCCAGTGCGCCGCGCCTGATCTGCCCGCCGACATCGATGGCGTTCTGGATCAGCTCCTCCTCTTCGATCACATCGAGGGTGGCGAGCGCGGCGGCACAAGGAACCGGTCCGCCGCCGAACGTGCTGCCGAGATCGCCCTGCTGAAGCCGGTCCCCCACAGCCGCCGTCGCAACGACGGCGCCGATCGGGAGCCCCGACGCGAGCCCCTTGGCCATGGTGAGCAGGTCGGGCACCACCCGATACGATTCCGCGGCGGTGAACGCCCCGCAACGCCCGACCCCGCACTGGATCTCGTCGAAGATGAGCAGGACCCCGCGGTCGCGGGTGATCCGGCGCGCCGCCTCGAGGAAGTCAGGTTCGAGGTCGCGAGCGCCGCCGAGCCCTTGAATGGGTTCGATGATCACCGCGGCGATCGAGTCGTCCACCGCGGCGTCCAATGCCGCTACGTCGTCGGGTGGCACCTTGCGGGAGAGCGGCACTCCGGCGCGGCGAGCGCCGTCCTCGTACTTGGCGCCGTCGGTGACCGCGAGCGTGGCGGCGGTGCGGCCGTGCCACCCGCCCCGGAGAGAGACCACGCCTTGCCGCCCTGTGTGCCGGCGGGCGATTCCCAGCGCATTCTCGTTCGCTTCCGCGCCGGAGTTGCAGAAGAACAGGCGACCCAACGGATCGGGACAGAGTGCCGCGAGGCGCTCGGCCAGCCGCTCGCGCATCGGGTGCGGCACGGCGGTGGAGTAAAACAGAAGGGTTGCCGCCTGCTCGGCGACGGCTTTCACCACCCGGGGGTGGCTGTGTCCGGTGGAGGCGACCGCGTGCCCGCCATACGCGTCGAGCCACTCCTCGCCGTGCTCGTCCACCAGCCACGAGCCGTGCCCCGACACCGGCCGAACCGGCATCTGGGCGTAGACCGGGAGCAGGTGGGCCGATGACCGGATGGCCTTGCCATCCGACCAGCGGTCCATCAGCCCATCCCTCAACACGGGTAGATCCCTCCGCCGAGCAGTCCGGCGGTCTCCGGCAATCCCAGCGCCAGGTTCATCGCCTGGATTGCCTGGCCGCTGGCGCCCTTTACCAGGTTGTCGATCGCGACCATCACCTGCGCCTCCCGGCCGTCCTCGCTCTCCGCCACATGAACGAGCGCGTAATTGGTGCCGACCGCATGGGTAAGCTCGGGCGGCTGCTCGAGCATCCGCACGAACGGCCGCGCGGCATACGCCTGGCAGAACCGGTCGCGGACGCTCCCGCCCTCTCCCAGCCACACGTGCCCCGTGATATAGATGCCGCGGACGAACGGCCCCGAATGGGTCGTGAGGCGAGCGCGTGCCTCGGCGTTGCCGGTCCACTCCCGCCAGCGAACCAGCATTTCGGCCTCATGACGGTGCGCGAGCACGGAGTACGCGAACAGGTTGTGGGCCCGCAGGGGATGGTGCGTCGTCGCGCGCGGCTGCACCCCTGCCCCGCTCGAGCCGGTGACCGCGAACAACACCGGCGGCGCGGCCAGCCCGACGCCGGCAAGTGGGTACAAGGCGAGCTGCGCTGCGGTTGCGAAGCAGCCGGGTGCGGCGATGGCCCGCGCCCCTCGGAGGCGCTCGCCCAGCACGTCGGCCAGGCCGTAGGTGAAGCGGGGGAGCAGCGTGGGCGACGGATGCGGCCCGTAGTAGCGCTCGTACAGCGGGAGATCGGCGATCCGGAAGTCGGCCGCCAGGTCCACGATCAGTCCCGGTCCGGCGTCCAGCACCTCGCTCGCCACCCGACTCGACTCGCCGTGCTCCAGGCACAGAAAGACGACGTCGCGTCCGCGGGCCGCCTCGCCGGCCGTCAGGCCGGCGAACCGCGCGTCGGTGAGCGTCGCGACCGCCGGATGCGTCTCGCCGATCGGCTGGCCCGCCTGACTCCTGCTGATCGCAGTCCACTCGGTAATGTCCGGGTGGCCCAGCAGCAATCGCAGCAGCTCACCGCCGGCGTAGCCCGCGGCGCCGACGACGGAGACTCTCACGTAACGGTCGCGAC
>DATAFP010000149.1:0-4178 GCA_036257415.1 Gemmatimonadales bacterium | reverse complement strand
TTGTACCGGAGCACCGCGCCACCGGCCTCGCGTGCCTCGATGGCCGCGACGTTATGGATGGAGGATTTGCCGAACCGGCGAGGGCCGATGAGGAAGTGCTTGCCGCCCTCCAACAGCGTTCGCCGTACTTCGACGATCTCGTCCTCACGGTCGGCGAGCTCGCCTGGACCGAGCTCGCGACCGTACTCGAACGGGTTGCGGTGGACGGGCTTCAGGGCGGTATGCACATCACTATTATATCCGATACTATAATAACAACAAGTGCTTGATCGACTGGCATCTACGCACCAATGGTCTCGCCACCAAGGATCGGCAGGACTTCGCCCGTGATATAGCTCGAATCAACTGGCGAAGCCAAGAAGACGAACGCCGGGGCGATCTCCTCCGGCTGGGCCGGACGCTTCATGGGCACCGAGCTTCCGAACTCGGCCACCTTCTCGGGTGGGGCATCGGCCGGGTTGAGCGGCGTCCATACCGGTCCCGGCGCCACGCAATTGACCCGAATCCCTCGATCGAGGAGGCCCTGGGCAAGCGACTTGGTGAAGGTGTGAATGGCGCCCTTGGTGGCGGAATAATCGAGCAGGTGGGCGCTGCCCTCGATGGCCGTGACCGAGCCGCAGTTGATGATGACGCTGCCGGGCTTGAGCTGAGCCAGCGCCGCCCGCGCCATGTAGAAGTAGCCATCGACGTTGGTGCGAAACGTCCGGTCCCACTGCTCGTCGCTGATCTCCTCCAGCGAATCGGCGCTTTGCTGGAACGCAGCATTATTCACCAGGATGTCGAGCCCGCGTAGCTGGCCGAGGGTCTGCTTGACAGCGTAGCGGCAGAACTCCGGGTCGGTCACATCACCGGGGATCAGCACCGCCCGCCTCCCCTCCGCCTCGATGGCAAGGCGGGTCTCCTCGGCGTCGTCATCCTCGTCCAAGTAGACGATCGCCACGTCGGCCCCTTCACGGGCGTAGAGCACCGCCACGGCTCGGCCGATGCCCGAGTCACCACCGGTTACGAGGGCGACCTTGCCCTCAAGCTTGCCGGATCCTCGGTACGCCGGGGCCTCGTATTGCGGCCGCGGCTTGAGCTCGGCCTCGATGCCGGGCTTTGGTTGGTGCTGCTTCGGAAGCGGCGGCTCGGGATATCTGCGTCCCGGCGGCTGCAGCGCTTGCCGACCCTCGCCGCCCTTCGCGCGCTTTGCCCCCTTGCCGCTCTTGGCGGCCTCGGCAGTCTGCTCCTGAATGCGCCGCTGCGCTTTCGCGGTGCGCCGGCCCGCCTCGGCGTATCGTCGCGTGTTCTTGGTTGCCATCGCCAATGTCCTCAATGCGGTGAATGTCAGCCGCATTGTGGGCGGTCGGACCGGCGGATGAGGTGACGGCGATTACAGGCCTGATGCCTCAATACCGCCAGCTGAGCGTGTCCGCACCGCGCGGATGCCGAGCGCGAATCTCGTCGATGATGCGGGGGATGAACATCTGGGGATAGCGCAGCCGCGAATAGGCGTTGGCGCGCGTCTGGTCGCCGTTCCAGCAGTGCTCGGCCCGGTTGCCGTAGTCCACTTCGGCGTCGGCCGGTGGATCCGTCACGTTCTTCAGGAACTCCTCGACCAGGTACACCGCGTTGTTGAGGTAATAGTTGTCCATGTCGCCCACATAGATGTGCAGCTTGCCCCGCAGTTTGGCGCCGAGCCCCTTGGCCCAATCGCGCCGCAGGATGTACGAGAGGTCGTAGTGCTCGCGCCAGTAGTCGGCGACGGACCGGTCGATTCGGCCGGTAAGCTTGTCCCAGATGGGCTTGGGATACCCGTCGTTGCCCGCCGGGGAGTACACCGCCTGCCAGATGTCCCACTGGTCTCCCGAGCGCCCACGCGAGCCGAGCGCGAGCTCCCGGTGGTTGGTCTGCTCCAACGTCACCGAAATGTGTCCCAGCCAGTCCGTCTTGCCCGGGCGCGGGGTCCGGCGAAACGGCCCGTCGATGTAGTAGGCGTTGCTGTCGGCGTAGAGGTCCACCACGGTGTAGGCCCGAAAATCGATCGGATCGGGGCAGGCGACCCAGGCGCCGTTGAAGTCGTCGGGGTAGAACATCTGAACCGCCATCGCCTCCCATCCGCCGGTGGAGCCGCCGTAGGTGAACCGGGCCCACCCCTCCCCGATGCCGCGGTACTTCTTTTCGACGTAGGGGATGAGCTCCCGCATGATGGCATCGCCGTACGGGCCGTTGTTGGCGGAGTTCACCGCGTAGGAATCGTCGTAGTACGGCGTCGGATGCTGGATCTCGATCATCAGCACGCGGGGGAAGCCGGGCGCCCGCCAGTCGTTGAACAGCTGGAACGCGTACTGATCCTCGATCCGGTTATAGCAGTCGAGCCGGAAGCGGGCGCTGTATTCGCACGCGAT
This sequence comes from Gemmatimonadales bacterium, assembly GCA_036257415.1. Lineage (GTDB taxonomy): Bacteria > Gemmatimonadota > Gemmatimonadetes > Gemmatimonadales > GWC2-71-9 > DASQPE01. Next base: position 1,791 of record DATAFP010000149.1, on the reverse strand, counting down.
GGTGGTGTCGGGCGGAGTCTCGCGCCACCCGCCCAGGTTCGAAGGGAAATGGCCGTGAAAGACAACGAGGGGATACCGGGCATTGGGATGGTCCTCGAACCCCTCGGGCAACAGCACGTGCGCGCCGAGATAGGTGGGCCGACCCCAGAACTCGGTGAGCAGCTTGCTCTGGATCCGCTCGTGCTTGACGTACTTCGTCTCCGGCGGATCGGGAACGGGTGGAATCTCCTGGTCGAGGACCAGCCGAGGCACGGCCCGCCGGAGTCGCGCGTCGAGCGTGAGCCACATCGGCTTGCTGTACAGGTTGCCCGGTTTCCGGTTCCACTGCTGGCCCTCGCCTTTGTCGGGCGGAAGCTTGAGGACGCGGCCGTCTGCGAGGCGGAAGGTCTCGTACCGGTTGAGCAGCGCCTGGACCCAGTAGCGACCTCTTGGCAACGCGGTCAGGTTCTTGATCGGATAGCCGAATGCCTTGGCGCCAACCCGCCACGGCTGCTCCGGCCGCCAGCCCTCGACGTCGGTCCCGAACACCTGTTGGGTCGGCGGGTCGTCGGAGATCTGGAACCGCGGCTCGTTGGTGGAGTCTACCGACACCAGGAGCAGCAGCCGTCCATCGAGCGGCTCGGGGCTTCGGGCGCGGGGGAAGACGACGTCAATCGCGGGCGCTGGTGAGGCGTTCTGCCCTGCGGCGGGGAGGACGACGATCGGCAACGCGGCAAGAGCGGCGGCGAAGCGGACGAGCATGCAAATCCTCGGGAAGCGGTCTCGCGAAGCTACCCGGAGGCGGGCAGAACTGCCACGCGCCCCGAAAAAAGTCCCACTTGTCCCCATTCGGTTGCCGCCGCTATGTGCGACCGGTACACTGGACCCGTGACGGTTCCACCGGTTGGCTCCCCCGCGCGCCGCGAACGCCCGGCGTTCTGGCTCACCGCATTCGGGCTGTTCGCTGCCGCCGGCGCGCTCGGGTTTGCTTACTTCTACCTCGACGACCTGACCCGGGGGCACGAGGGAACCTTCGGCATTCGCCTGCTCGAGGAGACAACGGCGAGCCTGTCGGCGTTCGTGCTGTTCATCGGGATCGTGCCGCTGGCCCGCCGGTTTCCGCTCGACCGCGAGCACTGGCGCACAAGCCTGCCGGTTCACCTCGCGGGACTGGTCGGGTTCACCGTGGGCCACACCTCGCTCATGTGGGCCAGCCGCCTGGTGCTCGCGCCGCTTCTCGGCCTCGGGCCATACGACTACGGCCGCTTTCCGACCCGGTTCTTCATGGAGGCGCCCAATGACGCGATCGGCTATGCCACGGTGCTGGGGGCACTGGCGCTGCTCGACGCGTACCGCGCGCGCCGGGAGCGGGAGCGACGCGAGGCCGAGCTGGAACGGCATCTGACGCAGGCGCAGCTTCGGAACCTGCGGCTTCAGTTGCAGCCTCATTTCCTGTTCAATGCGCTGAACACGATCTCGGAGACCATGTACGACGACCCGGCCGCCGCCGACGAGATGATCGGGCACCTGGCCGATCTGCTCCGGCAGTCGCTGCGCGCGCATGCGCAGGAGGTGACCCTCGCAGAAGAGCTCTCGCTGCTCGAGCGTTACGCGGCCATCATGCGGGCCCGCTTCGGCGACGACCTCGCGATCGGGCTGCAGGTACCGGCCGACGTCACCCGCGCGCTGGTGCCTTCGCTGCTGCTGCAGCCACTGGTGGAGAACGCGGTGCGGCATGGCAATGCGACCCGGCTAGGCCGCGGACGGGTGGAGGTGCGTGCCCGCCGGCGTGGAGACCAGCTCGTGCTGGAG
>DATAFP010000147.1:0-15131 GCA_036257415.1 Gemmatimonadales bacterium | reverse complement strand
CCGCTTCCAGCGATCCGCTCGCGGAAGCGGCCGCCGCCTACGCCAACGAAGTCGCCGATCTGCTCTACGCCCAGCTGGTCGAGGTCGTCCGCGCGCGTGCCCCGGAGCTCGAGCCGGTGCTTTCCGGTGAGGTAGAGATCTGCGGGCCCGATCTCGAAGGGCCCGGTCTGCAGGTCCTCGGCATCTGGTTACAGCTGCTCAGCATCGCCGAGCAGAACGCCGCGATGCGCCGGCGACGGCAGATCGAGGCCGAGCGCGGGTACGACGCCTTGAAGGGCACGTTCGTTCAAGTGATCAAGGAGGCGGCCGGCAGCGGCGTAACCGCGGGCGACATGAAGGGGCTGCTCGAGAACTTGCGCACCCGCCCGGTGCTGACCGCGCACCCCACCGAAGCCAAACGGGTCACGGTACTGGAGAAGCATCGCCGGATCTATCGCCTGCTGGTGGATCTCGAATCACCCCGATGGACGCCGCGCGAGCGCACCAGCCTCATTCGCGCGGTCCGGAACGAGATCGAGCTGCTGCTACTGACTGGCGAGCTCCGGCTCGAGAAGCCCACGGTGGAGCAGGAGGTCTACTGGGCCCTCCACTTCTTCAACGAAACGTTGTTCGAGGCGGTGCCCGCGCTGCACGAGAAGCTCGAGCGAGCGTTGTCCGACCAGTATCCGGGCGAGACGTTCGAGGTGCCCACCGTCTTCCAGTTCGGCTGCTGGGTCGGCGGCGACCGGGACGGCAACCCATTCGTCACCAACGAAGTGACCCGCCGGTCGCTGGGCGAATACCGCCTCGCGGCGCTCAAGCGATACCGCCAGCGCTTGGGCGAGCTCATCAAGCTGCTGAGCGTGAGCGAGCGGTCGGCCGCGGTTCCGTCCGACTTTCTCGAACGCCTCGAACCCATGCTCGCCGCGAGCGGCGACGGCCCCGGCATCGCCTCGCGGAACCCGGGCGAGGTGTTTCGGCAGTACCTGTCGTGTGTTCTCCGACGGCTCGACCTCACCCTGTCTACCGCGGCACAGTATGACCTCGACGTGCCCGAGGGTGCATACGCAACCGCCGACGAGCTGTCCGCCGACGTGCGGGCATTGGAGCGCGCGCTCGCTCAAGCCGCGCCGCTCCTCGCTCCGTCGCTGGTGCGCCCAGTTCGCCGGGAGATCGAGATCTTCCGATTCAGCACGGTGCGGCTCGACATCCGCGAGAATACGACCCGGCTGCATCAGGCGCTGGGGGGGTTTTGGCGGCTTCGCGCGGGCCCCGACGCGGGCGAGCCGCCCGCACCTGAATCGGAGGAGTGGGGCCGCTGGATCCAGGCAGAGCTCGCCCGGCCCAGGCACGAGGAGATTCGGCTGGATTCGCTCGATTCCGAGGCCTCGGAGACGCTCGGCATGTTCCGATTGGTTGGGGAGCTGCGAGAGAAACTGGATCGCGAGGCCTTCGGCACGTTCATCCTGAGCATGACGCATTCGGTGAGCGACGTACTGGGCGCCTACCTCATGGCCAAGGAGGGCGGACTCTTCCCCGACACCCTCGGCGTCGAGCGCTGCACCCTCCCGATCGTGCCGCTGTTCGAAACCATCGACGACCTCCGCCGCGCTCCGACCATCATGCGTGACCTGCTGGCGGTGCCGTTGGTACGGCGCAGCGTGCGGGAACAAGGCGGCGTCCAGGAGGTGATGATCGGCTACTCCGATTCGAACAAGGACGGAGGATTCTTCGCCGCCAATTGGGAGCTGTACAAGGCTCAGGTCAAGCTCACCCGGCTGGGGCGCGACCTCGGGGTTCCGATCGCGTTCTTCCACGGGCGCGGTGGCTCGGTGAGCCGGGGCGGGGCGCCGACCGGTCGGGCCATCGCCGCACAGCCGGCGGGCTCGATCAACGGAAGGCTCCGGATCACCGAGCAAGGCGAGGTCGTATCGTTCAAGTACGCCAACCGGGGCACAGCCGCGTATCAGATCGAGCTCCTGGCATCGGCGGTGATGGAGCATTCCCTCAAGTCGGAGCGGGAGCAGGCGCTGGTGCCGGTGGGCGAGTTCGATGAAGCGATGGAGGCGATCGCGGGCGCGTCGATGGCTGCCTATCGCCGGTTCATCGAGCACCCGAACCTTCTGGAGTACCTCCAGGTCGCGAGTCCGCTGGAGGAGATCTCCAAGCTGAATCTTGGCTCCCGCCCGGCGCGGCGCTTCGGGGCCCGCACTATCGGCGATCTCCGCGCGATTCCGTGGGTCTTCGCCTGGACCCAAAATCGACACTTCATCCCTGGATGGTTCGGGGTCGGAAGCGGACTCGCGACATTCATGGAGATCCGCGCCGCCAGGGGAGAGGCGTTGCTTCGGCGGATGTTCCGTGACTCGCGACTATTCCGGCTTATCGTGGACGAGGTGGAAAAGACGCTCGCGCTGGTGGACCTCGATATCGCGCGCGAGTTCGCCGGCTTGCATCCGGACGGCGGGGTGCGCGACGCCATCTTTCCGCAGGTCGTGGAGGAGTTCCACCGGACGGTGGAGGCAGTGCTGCGGGTGAGCGAAGGGAGCCGCGTGGCGGCGCGGTTCCCCCGCTTTCTCCGGAAGCTCGGGCGCCGCATGCCCACGATCAATCAGGCGGGCCGATTCCAGATCAGGCTCTTGCGTCGCTACCGGATGTCCACCAGCGAGGAGGAGCGGACCGGCGCGTTGCAGGCGCTGCTGCTCTCCATCAACTGCGCCGCGGCCGGCTTCGGCGCTACCGGGTAGCGGTCTGCGCCGATCGCCGTTCCTCGGCGGTTCGGAGCTGGCCGCACGCGGCATCGATATCGAGCCCTCGGCTCCGCCGCACCGTGGCTTCGACTCCCTGGTTTGCCAGCCGGTTCCGAAAGGCACGGATGCGAGCGGCCGGCGTGGGGGTGAGATCCGGCGCTCCGCCCGGGTGGAGCGGCAACAGATTCACCAGCGCGCCCAGCCGGCGCGCCAGCTTGGCGAGGGCATCGGCGTCCCGGTCGGCGTCGTTGGCCCCCGCGATCAGCACGTACTCGAAGGTGATCCGCTTCCGAAACGCCTCCGCCGCCTTCAACACCGCTTCCAGATCGTATTTCTTCTCGATCGGCATGATCGCCCGCCGCCGATCGGAGGTGGGTGCGTGGAGCGAGATCGCCAGCCGGAACTGTTCCGGCCGCCGGGCGAGCTCCGCCATGGCCGGCAGGATACCGACGGTGGACACCGTGATGTGTCGCGCGCCGATGCCAAGCCCCTCGGGATGATTGAAAATCGTCAGGGCATCGCTCACCGCCGCCCAGTTGAGCAGCGGTTCACCCATGCCCATGAAGACGACGTTGGTCGGCTTCTCGCCGGGGTCGCGCAGAATGATCTCCCGCGCCTGTGCGACGATCTCGAACACGGTGAGGTTCCGGCGGAACCCCATCCGTCCGGTCGCGCAAAAGCTGCAGTTGAGCGCGCAGCCTGCCTGGGACGAGACGCAGAGTGTCCGCCGCGTTCCGGACGGGATCAGGACCGACTCGATCGCCTCCCCGTCGGCCAGCCGCCAGAGGAACTTCCGGGTTCCGTCACTGGATTGCTGGATCGTCGCGGCGGTTAGCCTGGGCAGGGGGAATGCATCATCGAGGGCGGATCGCAAGTCCCGGGGCAGCTCACTCGCATGGGCCCAGCTGGCCACTGGTGCCACCCAGAGCCGTCGATGGATCTGCCCGGCGCGATATCCGGGCAGATCCCGGGCCCGGATCCAGTCCGCCAGCCGCAATCGGCTGGCCTCCGGTGGCAGGTCCAGCAAACTAGGTTGGGCCGCGGCGCGCGCCGGAGGCCTGGCAGCATTCATGCGGGGAAGATAACTCTCGGGACCAGCCTCAGAACCCGGGTGAAGCGTACAAACGTAACTTCAATCAACATAATTGCTTGTCCGCCTGCTCCGCGGCGGTTACGTTTGGTCCGTGCGCCGGTACACGGTTCCGCAGCAAGTTGGGAGTACGCCCTCATCAGCCGCGATCGCATCTGCCGCGGCAGCGCGCGGCGCCCGAAAGGTTGTTTGATTGTCGCTCTCCGGAAGAGTTTCAACGCACTCGGATGAAGGTGAAGGCGAGGTGACTACGACCACGGCCCACGACCAGGCCGCAACCACGCTCCGCACCCATCGCGCTGGATCCCTTGGGCGCGATCAGGTAGGTCAGACGGTGCGGTTGGGTGGGTGGGTGCATCGCAGGCGAGATCTCGGCGGGATCGTGTTCATCGATCTCCGGGACCGGGAGGGCGTGGTACAGTTGTCGTGTAATCCGGAATGGACTCCGGCGGATGTCCTGGAGACGGCCTCGAGCCTCGGCGCAGAAACGGTCGTGTTGGTCGAGGGGACCGTCGCGTTCCGTCCTGAGGCGGCACGGGACGTGAACCTCGCCTCGCGCGAGGTCGAGCTGCATGTGACCGGGCTCCAGGTCGTGGGGCCGGCGCAGACGCCGATCATCCCGGTGGCACGCAAGGAAGGCGAGGACCTGCCGGCCGAAGAGCTTCGGCTCAAGCATCGCATTCTGGACCTCCGGCGCCCCGAGCTGCAGGCCAACATGATACTCCGGCATCGCCTGCTGCAGCGGGCGCGGCGCGCGCTGACCGACCTCGGCTTTCTCGAGATCGAAACGCCGATCCTTACGAAGCCGACGCCCGAGGGTGCCCGCGATTACCTCGTTCCCAGCCGGATCCACGCCGGCGAGTTCTACGCGCTGCCGCAGTCGCCGCAGATCTACAAGCAGCTGCTGATGGCCGCGGGCTTCGACCGCTACTTCCAGATCGCGCGCTGCTTCCGGGACGAGGACCTCCGCGCGGACCGGCAGCCTGAGTTCAGCCAGATCGACATCGAGGCATCCTTCGTCGGGCAGGAAGACGTGCTGGGCTTCATCGAGACGGTGCTGGTGGCGCTCTGGGACGAGGCCGGTCACGAGATCCAGCGCCCGTTTCCGCGGCTGACGTGGCGCGAGGCCATGGAGCGCTTCGGGATCGACAAGCCTGATCTGCGCTATGGCTACGAGGTCCGCGACCTTGGCTCGCTCGTCGGGGCTGACGCCGCGCCGTTCGTGCACGAGACGCTGGCGCAGGGCGGCCGCATGCGCGGGCTCGTGGGAGAGGGTGGCGCCGCGTTGAGCCGCAAAGACCTGGACGCGATGACGGCGGCGGCGAAGGAGGCTGGGGTCGGCGGACTCATCTGGGCCCGAAGGACCGCGTCCGGATGGGAAGGACAGGGGGTGAAAGCGGTCGGCGCGAGCGCGCTCGCGGCGCTCGGCGGGTCGGAAGGCGACATGCTCCTCGCCGTGACCGGCCGGGACGCGGTGACCTCGCCGGCACTGCACGCGGTCCGCGGCGCGCTCATCCGACGGCTGGCACCCAGGCCGGTTCAGCCGCACGCGTTCGTGTGGGTGCTCGACTTTCCACTGTTCGAGCGCGATCCCGACACGGGCGAGTGGGTGTTCGTCCACCATCCGTTCACGGCACCGCACCCCGACGACGTCGCGTTCCTGGAGTCCGATCCCGGACGGTGCCGCGCGTTGCACTACGACGCGGTGTACAACGGGAACGAGTTGGGCAGCGGATCGATTCGCATAACCGATCCCGCGCTGCAGCGAAAGATCTTCTCGCTGCTGGGGCTCACGCCCGACCAGATTCGCGAGCGCTTCGGCTTTTTGCTCGATGGTCTCTCGGCCGGTGCGCCCCCGCATGGCGGATTCGCCGTCGGGTTCGATCGCACCACGATGCTCCTGGCCGGTGCCGCCTCACTGAGGGACGTGATCGCGTTTCCCAAGACGACCGCAGCGCGTGCGCTCTTCGAAGGGGCACCGGTGCCGATCGCGCCGGGGGATCTGCGCGCGCTCCACGTCGAGGTGCGGGATGGCTGAGCGCGGTGGCGGCGTCACCGAGGAAGCGGTGCAGCGCCTCTCCGCCGAGGGTGCCGATCCGCTATTGCTGGCCGGCGTCAACGAAGTCAACCTGGTCGAGCTGCAGCGGGCCCTGGGGGTCCGCGTGTCCTTCCGCGGCGACGCCCTGACCGTGAGTGGCACCGCGGAGCAGGTGGAACGCGCGGTGCCGGTGGTCCAGGGCCTGGTCGACCTCGCCCGTATGGGCGAGCCGGTGTCGGTGGAGGACGTCTTCCGCCTGGCTGCCGACGGGCCGCCGCCCGAGGGGGCCGCCGCGGACCAGAAGATCTTGCTGCCGGGGCTCCGGCGCGCCATCGTCCCAAAGACTCAGGGGCAGCGGGACTACCTTCAAGCCATCTCGACCCACGACATCGTAGTCGGGATCGGCCCGGCGGGTACGGGCAAGACGTATCTCGCGGTGGCGAAGGCAGTGGAAGCGTTGTCCCGCAAGCGGGTCAAGCGCATCATCCTGGCGCGGCCGGCGGTGGAAGCCGGAGAGTCGTTGGGGTTTCTGCCCGGCGACCTCCAGGCCAAGGTGGATCCGTACCTCCGGCCGCTGTACGATGCGCTCGAGGACATGATGCCGCACGAGCGCGTGCAAAAGGCGCTCGAGACCCGCACGATCGAGATCGCACCACTGGCGTATATGCGGGGCCGGACTCTGGCCGACGCGTTCATCATTCTCGATGAGGCGCAGAACGCCACCGGCGCGCAGATGAAGATGTTTCTCACCCGGCTGGGCGTGAACAGCCGGACCGTGGTCACGGGGGACAAGACCCAGATCGATCTCCCTCGCCGCGAGGAATCCGGGCTGGTGCAAATCGAGCGCATCCTGCCCCCCATCGAGGGCATCGGATTCTGCTACCTGCATGAGGGCGACGTCGTGCGCCATCGCCTGGTGCGGGAGATCATCCGGGCGTACGCGGAGGATCAGAACGGCTGATGCTGAGCCGCCGCCTGCTGCGGGAAACGGCGCTGGTCCGCTCGTGGCGCGAGCGCATTACCTATCACGCTGCGCGCTGGGCGCCGCTCCTTGGCGTGGCCGTGCTCACCTATATCGTCTTTCCCTCGCCCACCCGTGTTGCCAGCCCCGCGCCGGCCGTCGGTCAGCCGGTCGACGCGACCGTCACGGCGCCGTTCCATTTCCTGGTGCTCAAGTCGGACGCCGAGCGCGCGCTCGAGGGTGAGGCGCGGGCGAGCGCCGCCCGCCCGGTCTATCGCTTCGATGCGCCGGTGTACGACTCGGTGCTCGCCGGCGTGGACAGCTTCTTCTCCCGGCTCGAACTGGCGGCGCAGGACGATCTCGAGGAGATGCGGACCGACGCGACGGCCGCCGGTATCCGACTCGGCCGGGTGGAGGCGGAGGCTTTGCTCGACTCTGAGCGCCGACGAGCCGTACGGAGCGCGATCAAGCAGTTTCTGGGTGGCATGCTGTCGCAGGGTGTCGCCGATGCGGGGACGATGCGAGCCGAGCCGAGCCGGGTCGTGACCCTCCGCCGGGGCGAAGCCGAGCGATTGATTCCCCGCGACTCGATCCTCACGTTCGTGGATCTGATGGCCCGGGTGGAAGGGCCGCATGCCGGCGTGAGCGACGAAGTGGGGCGGCGGGCCATCAGGCAGCTCACGGCGGCGTTCTACCGGCCCACCATCATATTCGATCCCTGGCTCACCCGGCTTCGGCGGGAGGAGGTCCGCTCCTCGGTCGACTCGGTCAAGTACGCGGTGGCGGCCGGAGAGCGGATTGCGGTCGCCGGCCAGACGGTCACCGACGAGACCCGACAAAAGCTGCTCTCGCTTCAGGCCGAGCTGCATCGGCGGGGGGCGGATGGCGGGGCCGGCCGCGCGTTCATCGGCGGCGTGCTCTACAACGCCATCATCCTGAGCACCTTCTGGCTTCTGCTGCTGCTGTACCGCCACGAAAGCTATGAACGCCTCCGGGAGATGACGTTCTTCGGCGTGTTGTTCGGCCTGGTCGTGCTGCTGGCCGCGACGCTGACCCAGCTCTTCCCCTGGCGCCCCGAGCTGATGCCCATCCCGTTCGCGGCCATCATCATCACCATGCTGTACAACGGTCGCACGGCGCTGTACGCGGCCACCATGCTCGCCATCCTGCTTGGCGGGCAGTGGGCGCTGCGTGAAAGTCACACGGTGTTCTTCGGGCTGGTCTCGGGTGTGGCGGCCGCACTGAGCATGCGCGTCGTGCGGCGGCGTTGGCACCTGTACGCCACCATCGTCCTGATGGCCGGCGCGTTCACGCTGGCGGCGATCACTGCCGGCATGATCGACGGTTGGAGCACCGCGACGATCGTGACCACGGCGATCACCGGATCGATCGTCGGGCTCTCCAGCGCTTCGTTTGCGCTGCTGGTGATTCCGATCGCGGAAGCAGCCACCGGTGTCACGACCGATCTCTCGCTGCTGGAGCTCTCCGACTTGAGCCGCCCGCTGCTCAAGCGCATGGCATTCGAGGCGCCCGGCACTTGGGCCCACAGCCTCGCCATGGCGAACCTGTGCGAGGCTGCCTGCACGGCGATCGGGGCGAACGGGCTGTTGGCCCGGGTCGGCTGCTACTACCACGACATCGGCAAGCTGGGCAATCCCGGGTACTTCATCGAAAACCAGTCGCCCGGGAACAACCCGCACGATGCGCTGCTTCCGGAGGAGTCGGCTCGGATCATCCGGGATCACGTGGCGTACGGCGTGGCGCTGGCCCGTGAGGCCGGCCTTCCGCCGGTCGTGCGCGCGTTCATCCCGGAGCACCACGGCACCACCGAGATCAACTACTTCCTGCACCGCGCCCGGCGCCAGGCGGGTGGCGCCGAGATCGACGTCGGCAAGTTCCGCTACCCCGGACCGCGCCCCCGCTCGGTCGAAACCGCGGTGGCGATGCTCGCGGATTCGACCGAGGCGGCCATTCGCGTGCTCGACGATCCGACCCCGGCTCAGGTTCGGGAGGCCATCGAGCGGCTGATCCAGCAGAAGCTCTATTCCCGGCAACTCGAGGAAGCGCCCATTACGCTGCGCGATCTCGATCGGATCACCGATGAATTCTGCCGCACCCTCGCGGGGATGTATCACAACCGCGTGGCATACCCGCGTCCCAGTGGCGGTATCGAGCCGGAGCTCCAGGCCGCGGGCCACGGCTGAGGTGACCGTGCAGGGTCGGTCGCCTCTCGCGCCATCGGCGGTACGCCGCGTCGTTCGCGCCGTGCTCGCGGGCGAGCGGCAGTCGGCGCGGCTTTCCATAACCTTCCTCGGCCCGATCCGGATGCGCCGGCTCAATCGCCGTTACAAGGGGCACGACCAACCCACCGACGTGCTCGCCTTCACCCTGGAGCAGCCTGGCGTGCCACGGCTGGGCGACGTGTACATTTGCCCCGCGGTGGCCGCGCGAGAGGCGCGCCGGCGCGGGCTGCCCCTGCGAGAGGAGCTGATTCGGCTGGTGGTCCACGGTACCCTCCACGCGCTGGGCCACGATCACCCCGACGGAGCTGACCGGGAGCGGTCGGCCATGTGGCGTCGGCAGGAGCGTTACGTCGAGGCGTTGGTATGATCGCGATGCTCCAGCTGTTCATCGGCCCGTTGGTCCTCACGGCGCTCACGCTGTGGTCGGCATGGCTTGCACTTGCTGCCGAAGCCGACGCCGAGCTCCCCCGTTCCATGGCGGCGCTCCGCGAGGATGCGGGCCTCAGCCTCTCGCGGCGGCTTCACGTCGCCCACCTCGCCTTGCTGGTGCTGGCCGGCGCCGCTGCCGGGGCAACGGCCGTATGGTGGGCGTGGTCGCCTGTCGCCGGCGCGCTCCGGCTCGTCCTCGCGGTTGGCCTGGTCTGGATCCTCGCCGACCTGCTCCCTCGCATCGTCGCGGCCGTGGCCCCCGAGCTGGCGTTGCCGGCCCGCCGCGGCGCGGCCCGCACGCTGCCGGCATTCGGCCCGCTCCTCCGCCTGGTGGCGTGGGCCGATGCCCGGGTACGTCCGGCGCCCGCCCCTCATCCTGCTCGCCACCTCGACCGGGGTGAGCGCGACATGCTGCTCGGCGTCTTCTCGCTTTCTGACACGACGGTGTCGGAGGTGATGACGCCCCGGATCGACATCGTCTCGGTGGATCTCGCGGTGGACCGCGATGAAGTCGTCCGCATTCTTCAAAGCTCGGAGCACGCCCGCCTGCTGGTGTACGATGGCCACCCCGATGCGATCGCCGGCGTGCTGTACGCCAAAGACATGCTGGCAGGTCTGACCGGCGACGAGACGTCGTGGCGGGCGCTGGTGCGCCCGGCGGCGTTCGTGCCCGAAGCCAAGACGCTCGATCGGCAGTTGCACGATTTCCAGCGCGGCCCGAGTCACATGGCGGTCGTGGTGGACGAGTTCGGCGGCACCGCGGGGATCGTGACGCTGGAAGACATCCTGGAGCAGATCGTGGGCGAGATCCGCGACGAGTACGACACGGACGAGGTGGCGCCCATCGTCGAGGCCAGCGAGGACCAGTGGCGGGTGCAGGGCGGTGCGCCGCTCGCGGAGCTCGAGGCGGTGCTGGGGCATCGCTTCGCCCGCGAGGACGTGAGCACGGTGGGTGGACTGGTGCTCGCCGAGTTCGGACGGGTGCCTCGACAAGGCGAAGCCATCGAGCTGGACGGCTTCCAGATCGTGGCGGATCAGGTAGTGCGGCGGCGGGTCCGGCGGGTGTTGGTCCGCCGCGTCCCCGTGGCGGCGAGCGCGGAGAGCGACGTCCCGTGATCTGGGCAGTCGTCGCGGCAGGGTTGGTGCTCGCCGTTTTCGGCGCCACCGCCGGTGGGGCGCTCATCGTGCTCAGCCGGAACGAGCTGACCCGCACGGTCTCGCGGCGGCTCCGGGGCGCCGCGCCGTCCCTCGACGCGCTCGGCGAGATCGATCTCTACCTCACCGCCGCATCGGCCACGACGGCGCTCGGCGTCCTGGTGCTCGGCGCCGCAATTCCCGCATTGCTCGCCGGATCGGGCGCCGCGCGGTCGCTGTTGGTGCTGGTGCTCGTGGCGGTGCCGTTCGTCCTCTTCAGCGGCTATTTGGTGCCGCGCTGGGTCACCCAGTCGCGGCCCGACCTCGGCGCGAGCAAGCTGGTGCCGGTGCTCCGCCGGTGGGCAGCCGTGCTTCGCGTCGCGCTGCCGGCCCGCCGTGTCACCCGCCCGCAGGATCTCCGATCGATCTGGCGCGAGGGTGCGGCGGTCGGCCTGGGCTCGACCGAGGAGCTGCTCACGGCCGGCGGGGTGATGAACTTTACCCAGCGGCCGGTGCGCGAGGTGATGACGCCGCGCACCGATCTGGTCGCCATCGCCGAGGACATGGCGTTGGCCGAGATCGCGAGTGTGTTCGCACAGAGCGGCTACAGCCGCATTCCGGTCTACCGCGGCACGCTTGATGAGATCGTCGGCATGCTGCACGCCTTCGACCTGTTCAAGCTGCAGCCGGGTGACCCGCTGCCCATCCGCCCGGTCGCGATGGCACCGGGCAGCCGGAGCTGCGGCGATCTGCTGCTGGACATGCAGCGCGAACGCCGCCACCTCGCGGTGGTGCTCGACGAGTTCGGCGGCACCATGGGCATCGCGACGCTCGAAGACCTGCTCGAAGAGCTGGTGGGTGAAATCTTCGACGAGCACGACGAAGGCGTACAGCCCGCGACTCCGGCCGCGGGGGGTGTGTTCGAAGCCGACGGCACCACACCCACGGGCGCGATCGCCGAGCGGTTCGAGGTCGTTCTCCCGACCGGCCAGGCCGCGACTATCGGCGGCCTGGTGGCGGAGCTCGCCGGGCGCATCCCCAACGCCGGCGAGCGCTTCACGCTCCAGGGTCTGGAGCTGGACGTAATCCAGGCGTCGCTCACCCGTGTCGAACGGTTACTCATCCGACCCGCCCCGCCGCCCGCGGTGCCGTTGGCCCGGGCCGCGCCGTGACCGAAGCCCGCGAATACCACCGCGCAATGGTCGAGCTGGCCCGCGGCGGACGCACCGATGCGTTCGTCGCGCTGGCCCATAAGCTCGAACCCGCCGACCTCGCCGATGTCCTAGCCGAGCTCAGCGAGGAGGACCGCGTCCGCATCGTCCGCGCGCTTCCGCCGGAGCTGTCCGGCGAGGCGCTGGCGGAGATGCCGGAAGAAGCGCACGCCGAGGAGACGCTCGTCGCGCTCGAGCCAGAGCACGCGGCCGAGATTCTCGAGCGGCTGGAAGACGACGACGCGGCTGATCTGCTTCGGGAGCTCGATCCCGAGCAGCAGGAGCGCATCCTCGCCGAAGTCGAGGACCGCAGCGACGTCGACCGGCTGCTCCGCTACGAGGAGGAGTCGGCCGGCGGGCGGATGACGACACACGTCGTCACGGTTCGGGACAGCGACACGGCGGCGGAGGCGCTGGTGGCCATTCGGCGGCAGGCGGACACGGTCGAGGACTTCTATCAGATCTTCGTGGTGGACGGCGCACGACGGCTGGCCGGGATCGCCCCGCTCAAGGACCTGGTGGTAAGCCCGCCCGACCGGCCGGTCCGGGAGATCATGGCGGGCGCGGAACACTCGGTCCACCCGGAGGTGGATCAGGAGGAGGTGGCCCGCGTGATGGCACGCTATAACCTCGAGAGCGTGCCGGTGGTGGACCATGCGGGCCGGCTGCTAGGCCGGGTGACCTTCGATGACGTCATCGATGTGGTCGAGGCGGAGACCACCGAGGACATCCTGCGCTTCGGCGGCGTGCCCGGAGATGAAGAGCTCACCGGCGGTTGGCACAAGGCGGTGCGGAGCCGGCTGCCGTGGCTGTACGTGAACCTGCTGACGGCGTTTCTCGCCGCGGGCGTGGTCTATCTCTTTCAGGACACGGTGCAGCGCCTGGTCACGCTGGCGGTGTGGATGCCGATCATCGCGGGGATGGGTGGAAACGCGGGCACCCAGGCGCTCGCTGTGACCGTTCGCCGACTCGCCCTCGGGCGGGTGCGCCCGGAACAATCCGTCCGCGTGCTCGCGAAGGAGGTGGCGGTTGGCCTCACCAACGGACTCGCGGTGGGCGTGGTCGTGGCCATCGTTGCCATCCTGATGGGCGAGGGCGCCGGGCTGGGTGTCGTGGTGTTCCTCGCCCTGGCTGGCAACCTCCTGGTCGCAGGCTTCGCTGGTGCGTTCATCCCTGTAGTCCTGGAACGAGCAGGGGTGGACCCCGCTGTGGCATCGTCGATCTTCGTCACCACGTTCACCGATACCTGCGGCTTCCTGCTGCTCCTCGGTATGGCGGCCTGGCTGCTGCTCTAGACGGCGGTGCGCGCGCTCCACGTTTTCGGCCGGCTCCTGCCGTTTCTCATCGCGTTTCTTCGCGATCGGCGGCGGTTCCTCGTGTTCGGCTCACCGCTGGCCTACCGCGAGGAGCGCCACCGTCGCCGCGCCGCGCGGCTCACCCGCACGCTCGCCGACCTGGGACCGACCTACATCAAGCTCGCCCAGGTGTTCGGTGCCCGAGCCGACATCCTTCCCGAGCCGTATTTGAGCTCGATCGGCACGCTTGCCGATCAAGTGCCTCCGCTCCCCGCGGGAGTGGCAGAGCACGTGATCGCCGCCGAGCTGGGTCGGCCCGTCTCGGACCTGTTCGAGCGCTTCGACACCGAGCCGCTTGCCGCCGCCTCGCTGGGACAGGTGCACCGCGCCCAATACGGCGGGCGCGACGTCGTGGTAAAGGTGCTCCGCCCAGCGGTCGATGAAATGGTCCGCCAGGATCTCGACATCGCCTTCCGCATGCTGTTCCTGCTCACCCTGCTGTTCCCCAACCATCACACCCGGGCTATCGCGGCGATCGTGAGCGAGTTCGCCAAGCGGATCTGGGCGGAGCTCGATTTCCGGGAAGAGGCGCGCAACGCGGAGATCCTGCGCCGCAACTTCGCCGCCGACACCCGGGTGGTGGTGCCCGATGTCGTGACCGAGCTTACCCGGCGGCGGGTACTGGTGCTGGAGTATGTCGAAGGCACCCGAATCGACCGGCTGCAGGACCGCATCGCCAATGGCGACGTGGCGCTGGACCAGCTCCTCGCCCTCATCACCGAGGTGTACCTCAAGATGATGCTCGAGGACGGCTTCTTTCACGCCGACCCTCACGCGGGCAACCTCTTGGTGGATACGCACGGTCGGCTGGTGTTGCTCGACTTCGGCATGGTCCTGCAAGTGGGTCGGGAAACCCGGGCGCGGATGGTGCGCACGATCCTGGCCGCGGTGCGGCAGGACGTGGACGGCATCATCAACGGGTTCTACGAGCTCGGCATCCTCGATCCCGAGGTGGATCGCGGCACGGTGCGTGACGCGGCGCAGCAGCTCATGGGCGTCGCGCTCCGCGACGACGTGTCACCTCGGCAAATGCAGCGCATCGTCGAGGACGTGCTACGGACGTTCTACGAGTGGCCGTTGATGCTGCCGCCTGATCTGGTGTATTTCGGCCGTGCGGCGGTGCTGGTCGAAGGCATCGGTCTCCGCTACGATCCCAACTTCAACGCCATCGCCACCGCCCGCCCGGTCGTTGCCCGCTCGGCCGGGCGGCTCATGCAGGGGCTGCTCGCCGCCGAGGGCAAGAGCACGATCACCGACTGGGGCATGGAGGCGGCGTGGGCAGTACGGAGCCTCCGGGATTTGCTGCGACGGGTGGAGCGGGAAGAGTTGCGGGTTCGGTCGCATCCGCGGGACACGCTCGAGCTGCAGCGGTTCATGGCCCAGCAGGTGCGCCGGGGGCTCTTGGCCCTGTTCGCCGTCGCGATCGGCGTGATCACCAGCATTCTCTACGTGGCGAGCGGGAGGCTGGAGCTTCTGCTGCTGGGATTGGCGCTCTCGGTGGGCCTGTTCGCGGTAGTCTTCATCCTGCCCAGCCACCTGTTCCAGAATCCGCTTCGCTTCCGGCGGCGCTGGTAGTAACCGGAGCGGCGGCCATCTACTTTCGGTTGAACGGGCGCGCGACGCGCCCTGCGACCACGAGTCCCGCCAGCACGATCGGTAGCACCTGCACGGCTTGAACCGCGAGGCCGGCGGCGAGGGCCCGATCGGCGTGCACCCCAAACGGCATCAATCCCATCACGATCGACGCCTGTAAGACCCCGAGATTGCCCGGTGTGAGCCGGAGGATGTTGCCCAGGTTCGCGGCCACGAGCGCGGCGAGCGCCGCGCCCGGAGGGGCGACAATGCCCACGGCCACGATACTCCAGTGATACGCCAGCCACTGGAGCCCCCAGTTGGCGACGCCGAGCGCGACCGGGAAGGGAAGCGAGGGCGTACCGCTCG
>DATAFP010000250.1:0-3803 GCA_036257415.1 Gemmatimonadales bacterium | reverse complement strand
GTCCGAGGGACAACTAGGACCTTAACTTTGGCGGTATCCCTGCTTCCCGGACATGACCGCCCCCAAGCTGCTCGAGGCCGAGCTCGGCACGCCGCCCCCTCTCCGATCGTTCGGCGGGAGGGGGCTGCCAGACGACCTGCTGCGGGAAGCGGTCCAGCGTCTCCGCATAGTCTGCCTAGTCGGCGTCGTGATGTGGGCGATCGGCGTCATTCAAGTGTACCTCGTCGCGGCCCAGCCGGTGACGCTGGATCAGCCGGTGACGATTTCTCCGACGCTCTCCAGGTGAGTCTCACCATACGTCTGTTGGTTCCGGGGGATCTCGCGGTGCTCGAGCGTGTGGCGCCGGATGTCTTCGACGACCCGGTCGACCCTCGCTGGGCGGCGGAATTCCTCTCCGATGCCCGTCATCATCTCGCCGTGGCTCTGGACGGCGAAGTCGTGATCGGCATGGCGTCGGCGGTGCACTACGTCCATCCGGACAAGCAGCCGGAGCTCTGGATCAACGAGGTGGGAGTTGCGGCCAGGTATCAGCAGCAGGGGATCGGCGGTCGTCTCATGCGGGCGTTGTTCGATCGCGGGCGCGAGCTGGGCTGTAGTGAGGCCTGGGTGTTGACGGATTGGGAGAACCAGGCGGCTCGCCGGCTCTACGCCTCCGTGGGTGGCACCGAGGAGCCGCCGGAGGGAGCGGTGCTGGTGACGTTCCGTCTGTCACCCTGAGCGCAGCGAAGGGGGCATGACCCGTTCAGGGTGACAGGCGGCGTCCTCCCGCGGCCCGAGACTTTCCCGCGATGGACAGCCATGCACACACCGAGCTGAGCACCGCCAGTCCCGCCGCCACCAGCATCACCACCCGAAAGCTCGCCACAAACGATTGCGCCAATGCGGCCTCGATCGGGCCACGCAGCCCCTCCGCCTGCGCCGGCACACGGGCCTCCGCCAGCCGCGGCACTTCCTGAAGCACCGCGTCGCGGACGGAGGCAGGTACTCGTACGCCTTCGAGCCGCTCCTTCAGCGCGGAGCCGAACACCGCCACCGCTACCGCACCGAGCACGGCGACGGCCAGCATTCCTGCCAGCCTGGCGATGGCATTGTTGATCCCAGAGGCGGTGCCGGCATGATTCTCGGGCACCGCGCCCATCACGGTAGTGGTGAGCGGCGCCACGCTCACCGACATGCCGAGTCCGAGGATCAGCATCGGGGGGAAAAAGGTGCTCCAGAGAGAGCCGCCGATCCCGGGCACCGCGAGGAGCGCGAGCCCCGCTGCGGCGATCAGCGGACCGACCGTGAGCGGTAACCGCGCGCCGTAGCGATCCACCAGTCCTCCGGACCAACGGGACAACACGCCCATGACCAGGGTGA
The DNA here is from genome assembly GCA_036257415.1 of Gemmatimonadales bacterium. Classification (GTDB taxonomy): domain Bacteria; phylum Gemmatimonadota; class Gemmatimonadetes; order Gemmatimonadales; family GWC2-71-9; genus DASQPE01. The sequence goes on along the minus strand of DATAFP010000250.1, from coordinate 2,444 downwards.
ACGGAAGGAAGGCCGCCCCCGCCTGGGCGGCCGAGTAATGCTGGGTGCGAATGAGGTTGAACGGGAGGAAGAACAGCGCGCCGCCGACCGCGAAGTAGAGGAGAAACGTCATCGCGTTGGCGCCGGCGAAGGCGCGGGAGCGGAACAGCTCCAGCGGCACCATCGGGCTGGCGGTCCGGGCCTCGTGGCGCAGGAAGACGCCGAGGAGCAACGCGCCGCCGAGCAGTGAGCCGAACACCGCGGGCTGACGCCAGTCGAGCTGGGAGGCTGCCGTCAGGCCCTCGACGATGGCGCCGAGTCCGGCCACCGCCAGCAGCGCGCCGCGCCAATCCAGCGGCGCGTCCGATTCGTTGCGGCTCTCGGGGACATGCCGCGCGAGCAGCAGGGCCGCCGCGGCGATCGGCACGTTCACCAGGAAGATCAGCCGCCAGGACCACACGTCCACCAGCCACCCGCCGAGCACCGGGCCCAGCGCGGTGGTAAGCGCGGAGAAGCCGGCCCAGGTGCCGATCGCGCGGCCGCGCTCTCCCTCCGGAAAGCCGGCGCTGATGATGGCGAGGCTGCTCGGCACCAGCAGCGCGCCGCCGACCCCCTGTACGGCCCGCGCGGCGATGAGCATCCCCGCGCCTGGCGCCAGGCCGCAAGCTACCGACGCGGCGGTGAACACGGCGATGCCGATCACGAAGACGCGCCGCCGGCCGAACCGGTCGCCCGCAGCACCGCCCACGAGAATGAGCGCGCTCAGCATCAGCATGTAGCAGTTGACCACCCACTGCACGCCGGACACAGACATGTCCAGATCGGACTGAATGACGGGCAGGGCGACGTTCACGACAGAGCCGTCGATGAACGCCATGCTGGAGCCGAGGATTGTGGCGGCCAGCACCCATCGCCGGGCGTCTTCGGGGCAGCCACGCCCGCCGCGCGCCGACGAGCGGATGACGGCTTCGTCGCACGGCGGGCGGGCGGGCGATGTCATGCTTCGACCGGGGCGAGCCCGAAGCCGGGGCCCGCGCCGGTCAGGGGTGAGGTCTTCAGGTCCTCTTTCTCTTTCGCGCCCGGGCTGCGGCGACGCCGACGCCCACCGCCGCGCCTACGGCCAGCGCCGCGGCCGCGAGCTTCTTCCCGTCCTTGCGCTTCTTCTTGCGCGTAAGCTTGCTTTTCGCCTTGCTCACCATCTTCCGGGCCTTCTTGCCCGCTTTCTTCAGAGGCGCCATCGCACTCTCCTCGTGAGTCGTCCGAAGCGTGGCCTGCGCGATACCCCCATAAAGAAAACCCCCTTTCGGGGGTTCTCCCTAGTCCCAGGCAGGTCGGGCGTCAACCGTTCCCCTCCGCGATCTCGCTGAACGCGTTGCAGCTGAGCTCGAGCTTGATGGGGGTGCCGTCCTTGGTCGTGCCCTCCACCAGCAGGGTGCCGCCGCAGCGCGGACGCAGTGGCTCGGCCGAAGAGTTCGCCCCCGGTCACGGTCGCGATGCGGTGGTCTTCTCCTCCAGCGTGAGATAGAGGGTGACCTGGTCGGGGCCGCCGGCATTCGGACGCCAGACGGTGACGTTCACGTCACGCAGGTCCGAGCTCTTGAGGCGGTGGAAGGGAAGAGGTTGAAGAACATGGCTCGCATGGTCGGGCGCCCTTGGGCTTGGGCTTCGGTGTCGCTGCTCCCCCACTAGGACGTAGCCCGCCTCGCGGCATTCTCACTGCGTTCGCGGCCGGAGCCGCAACACCGAGCCCTCTGGGGCGTCGGTCACCAGGTAGAGGAACCCGTCCGGTCCGTTCCGGACGTCGCGGACCCGGGCCTTGAGCTCCCGCAGCAGGATCTCCTGCAACACGACCTCCCCGCCGCGCATGCGGACCCGCCGCAGACTCTTCTCCGCCAGCCCGCCGACGAAGAAGTCGCCCTTCCACTCCGGGAACGCGTCCCCGAGGTAGAGCGCGAACCCCGAAGGTGCGATGGAAGGGACCCAGACCAGCACCGGCGGCTCGATGTCCTTGGCGGTCTGCTCCTTCGAGATGAGCTCGCCGCTGTAGTCCACCCCGAACGAGGTGCGGGGCCACCCGTAGTTCAACCCGGACTGGAGCCGATTGATCTCGTCCCCGCCCTTCGGGCCGTGCTCGTGCTCCCAGGCCGTTCCGTCGCGCGGATCCACCAGAAGCCCCTGCGGATTTCGATGTCCGTAGCTGAAGATCGCCGGGATCGCCTCCGGCCGGCTCGCGAACGGGTTGTTCTCCGGCGGCCGCCCCTCGCGGTCCAGCCGCATGATCTTGCCCAGGGGGCTGTTCAGATTCTGGGCCTGGTCGCGAAAGTCGTAGCCGTCACCGACCGTGAGCAGCAGGGTCTCGTCGGGGAGGAAGACGATCCGGCCGCCGGGGTGGCCGGTCCCTACCTTGTCGGGTGACGCGCGGAAGATGATGTGTCCGTCCGTCAGCCGGTCACCGTCGAGCCGGG
>DATAFP010000249.1:0-2288 GCA_036257415.1 Gemmatimonadales bacterium | reverse complement strand
CATCCCGCCAACGAACTGGGAGCGCGCGGTCACGGGGTTGATGACGCGCCCGACGGAGAAAACACCGAGCATCCGCGAGACGCGGATCTCGCCGGTGTCAGCATTGACCCGAACCTCGGCGAACTGGGCGCCAAAGGAATGCCTCGACTTATCATCATCAACGACTCCGGGCGCCTCAGCCTCTGTCTCTGCCCCGGGCTCTGGGTCGGCGCCGTGCTGATCGCGGAACGCCTCCGCCGCCGCGACGATGGCTGCCCCCCAGCTGATCGTCCCGAACGAACCTCCGGCGACCGAGGCTCGCGGGAGGCTCGAGTCCCCGATTTCCATCCGCACGCATTGCGCCGGGCAGCCGAGTGCCTCGGCGGCAATCTGCGTCAGCACGGTCCAACTTCCGGTTCCGATCTCGGCCGCCGCAATCCGGACGACGTAGGTGCCATCGGCCTCGAAGCGAATGCGGGCGGTGTTTTCGGGTACGCGAAAGTCCGGGTACGTCGCACTGGCGACCCCCATGCCGGTCCACCAGCCGTGCTGCAGCCGGGTCCGCGGCGCCGGGTCGCGCTGGTCCCAGCCGAATCGTCCCGCACCAAGCTGTAGGCAGTCGAGCAGATGCCGGAACGCGTGCGGTTGCCCGGTCTCCGGGTCGACCTGCGGCTCGTTGCGAACCCGCAAGGCAATGGGGTCGACAGCGCAAGCGACGGCGAGCTCGTCCATGGCCACCTCAAGCCCGAACATCCCGGCGCACCTGCCGGGCGCCCGCATCCAGGTTGGAACGGGAACATCGAGGACCACGGGCCGATTCGTCGTCCGACGCTGCGGAGCGGCGTACATCATGCGCGCCGGTAGGTCGGATCCCTCGGTGAACTCCTTCGTTCTGGAGTTCTGCTCGAGCACGTCGACGGCCACTGCGGTGAGTGTGCCATCCAGGTCTGCGCCGAGCCGCACGTGCTGGATCGTCGGTGGACGGTAACCGCTGAGCGAGAACATCTGCTGACGGGTCAAGGCCACCTTCACGGCGCGACCGGGCAGTTCGCGTGCCGCCATCGCCGCGAGGACGGCCTGCGCGTGAACCTCGATCTTTGAGCCAAATCCGCCGCCGACATACGGCGAGATGACCCGGACCTGTTCCGGCTTCAGGCCGAACAGCGGCGCCAGGCCCGCTTGGAAGGAATGAACGCCCTGCGTCGACTCGTACATGGTGAGGATGCCGTCATTCCAGATCGCGACGGACGTATGCGGTTCCATCGGCACGTTGTATTCCGGGGGCGTGGTGTACGTCTGGTCTACAGCCGTCGCCGCCGCAGCAATTGCGGCGTTGATCTCGGCCTCGCTCACCTGCCGCGGAAGGCCCGGCGCGCTCTCCGGTGAGACGTATCCATGCTCCCCCGCAAGTTCGGCCTCGATCTCGGCCTCGCTCACCTGCCGCGGAAGGCCCGGTGCGCTCCCCGGTGAGAGGTAGCCGTGCTCGCCGACAGTGAAGGCCGAGTTATGGGGCGCGGGCGCATACGCGACCTCTACCAGACCCGCGGCGTGTCGTGCGATCTCGGAGGATTCCGCGACCACGGCACCGATGAACTGACCACGGAACCCGACAGCCGCTGACTGTAGTACCAACAACTCTTGGTCCTTCGTGTCAACCAGTCGGGGTGCATTGCGATGGGTCAGCACGGTCAGAACACCGTCCAACTTTTCCGCCGCTCCGGTGTCAAACCGGACCACCGTTCCCTTGGCGATCGTGGCCTGGACCGGATAGAGATAGGCAGGCTGCGGTACGGGCTGCTCATACGCGTACCGGGCCGTTCCTCGGACTTTGGGGATCCCGTCCAGCCGTCCAAGGCCGACACCGATCGATTGATCACGAAGGCCGGCGCTCACGGTTTCTGCTCCTGGCCGGCAAGGTCGCCACCTTCGATCTGGCGTCGGGTGAGATCGGCAAGCAGTGACGCGACCGTGTTGCGGACCATGGTGATCTTGAATGCGTTGTCGTTGAGTGTCTCCGCCTGGGCGAGCTCGATGTCGGCAGCCTTGCGGAAGTTGTCCACATTCGCGGTCGCGCCGCGCAGGAATTTCTCGGCTGCAGTGGCGCGCCAAGGTTTGTGAGCAACTCCACCAAACGCGATCCGGACGTCTCGAACGGTCGGACCCCCCGCCGCGTCCCTGTGGTCGCTCACGTCCAGGGCAGCCGCAACGGAGATCAGGGCGAAGGCGTACGACGCACGATCGCGGACCTTGCGGTAGGCGGAGTGTTGTGAGAACGAGAGCTGGGGCAGGTCAACCGCAGTGATCATCTC
>DATAFP010000229.1:0-10948 GCA_036257415.1 Gemmatimonadales bacterium | reverse complement strand
CGCGCCGATGGGCACGCCGATCGAAGCGCCCGCCGCCGGCGTGGTGCTCTTCGTGAGCGCCCTGCTGGTCGGCTATGCGACCGTATCGCGCCGGCTCGACCTGTCCCGCACCGCCGCGCTCGAAGCCGAAAACCAGCGTCTGGTGCATGAGATCGGTGACCTGAGCGGCCGGCTGACCCATCTCTCCGATACCATCGCGCAGATCTCGCGGCGAGACGCCCGGATCCGCGTCCTCGCCAACCTCGAGCCGATCGACCCGCAGGTGCAGGCCGCCGGCATCGGAGGCCCGGTCGCCTCGGGCGCCTCAGCTGACCTGGGCACCCCCGCGCTCCAGCGCGCCCACGATGTCCGCGTCGACCTGAACGCCCTGATCCGCCGTGCTAATCTGCTCGCCTCCTCGTTCGACGCCGCCGCCGACAGTCTCAAGAGCCATAAGGAACGCCTCGCGGCCACGCCGTCGATCATGCCGACGCAGGGCTGGCTCACCAGCGCGTTTTCCGCGATGCGCGCGCACCCTGTGCTGCACGTCGCGCGGCCGCACGAGGGTATCGACGTGTCCGCGCCCATGGGCACGCCCATCGAAGCGCCGGCCGCGGGTGTGGTCCGGTCCGCCGGCTGGGAAGCGGGCTACGGACAGACCATCGAGATCGATCACGGCTACGGGATCACGACCCGATTCGCCCACGCGTCGCGGCTCCTGGTCCGGCAGGGCCAGCGGGTCGCGCGGGGCGAGAAGATCGCGCTGGTGGGCAACTCGGGGCTCGCGACGGGGCCACACCTTCACTATGAAGTGCATGTGAACGGCAGAGCTGTGAACCCGCTTCGCTATGTGATGCCAGAGACCGTGGTGTTCGACTGAGAAAAAGGCGGTAAGGGCCGCCCCTAGAAGTTGACCTTCGGCGCCTGTTGGGCGGACGTGTCCGCCTCGAAGTACTCCCTCGGTGTGCCCATGCCGAACACCTTGGCGGTGAGGTTGTAAGGGAAGCGGCGGATGTAGGCATTGTACTCGCCCACCGCGGTGTTGTAATCGGTGCGCGCCACCGCGATCCGGTTTTCGGTGCCCTCCAGCTGATCCTGCAGCTGCCGGAAGCTCTCGCTCGAGCGAAGCTGGGGATAGTTCTCCACGATCGCCAGCAGCCGACCGAGGCCCTGGGTGAGCTCCGCGTTGGCCGCGGCCATGTCGCCCACGTCGCCCGATTGCACCGCCCCCGCCAGCTTGGCGCGCGCGTTGGCGATGTTGGTGAAGACCGTGGTCTCCTGAGCCGCTACGCCTTTCACCGTTTCCACCAGGTTGGGAATCAGGTCGGCTCGGCGCTGCAGCTGAGTCTGGATCTGACCTTTGGCCTGGTTCACCCGCTCGTCCAGGGTCTGGATCGTGTTGTAGCCGCAGCTCGACGTCAGCATCAGCAGGGCGAGGAGCGTCGGCACGCGGACGGCATGAGCGTTCATTGCTGCGGATCTCCGGATTTGTGTTCGTCGGCGAAACGGACGGTGCGAGCTACCACGTCGAGGTAGCGTTCGTATTCCGCCGCGCTGGTCTGCGGCCCGCGGTCGCCGCGGCGACGGAACAGAAGCTCCACCGGCGCCGGGTCGAATCCCACCAGCGTGCCGGCGGCCCGAAGCACGGCGAGCCCATCACCCGCGCCGTCCTGTCCGACCAACCGCAGCAGGCAGCGAAACAGGAGCACGATGGTGGACACGCTGTCGGATGCGACCTCGCCCAGCGCCTGGGGATTGTCGCCGTGGAGTGCGTACGCCTGCCGGAGGCGGAGCAACTTGCCGCGGAACTCCCGCTCCAGCGCCGTGCGGAGCGCCCTCTGGTCGGGTTCGACGCCGGCGAGGACGTCGGGCCCGCGCAGCACGCGGTAGGCAGCTCGCATGTCGCAGATCTCGATGGGGAAGGCATCGCCGGCCTGCCGCCATTCATCGTGGGTGATGAGGAGCGGTAATATCGGGGACGACGCCCGCCAGCGGTCGAATGCCGGCTGGAGCGCGCGGAGCGTGGCCGCGCTGGCGTTGGACAAGACCAACATCAGATTGACATCCGAGCGCCCGGGTACATACTCGTCGCGCGCGGCGGAGCCAACGAGCAGCGCAGTGTAGCCTTGACCGAGCGCCCGATCGGCGTCCGTCAGGAACGCCTCGGTAAGCCGGGTGACATCGTCGTGCATCAGAATCTCCCGCCCGCGCCGCCACCACCGCCGCCGCCACCACCACCGAAGCCACCGAAGCCACCGCCGCCCCAGCTGCCGCCGCCGAAGCCGCCGCCTCCGCCCCAGCCGCCCCCGATCCACGGGCCACCCCAATATACCCGCCGCCGCCCGCGCCGACCCCGCAGTGTACGCGAGAGCAGAATTAACGCGAAGAACAACAGGATCGGAAACCACGCGGGCAATCCACTGCTCACGCCGCGTGGTGCCGGTGGTGGTCGGGCCGCGGTGAGGGCGGAGTCGGTCACGCCGAACCCTTTCGCGATCAGCCCCGCGAGCGCCCGCGTTCCGGTGAGCAGCGACTCCGAGTACTTCCCTTCCCGCGCCGCGGGCAGCATCAGATCGCGCACTCGCCCGGCGGCGGCATCGGTGACGATTCCCTCGAGACCGTAGCCGACCTCGACGCGGATCGCGCCGCTGCCCGGTTTTCCGGCCTGGCGCGGCACCAACAGGAGCACCGCCCCGGCGTTCCGGGTCGAGTCGCCGATCGCCGCGCGGGCGCCCACACCCCATTTCCGCAGGATGCGAAGCGCCACCTCGGATTCACTGCGATCGCCCAGCGTGGGCAGCGTCACCACGGCCAGCTCCGCGCTGGTCGCGGTCCGGAGCCGCTCGGCCAGCCGTTCGATCTCCGCCGCGGTGGTCGCGTCGATCACTCCGGCAGCGTCGGTCAGATAGCCGGTGGGTGCCGGCGGAATCAGCCGGTCGATCGCATCCTGCGCCCGTGCTCCGGCTGCAACCACGAGCGCGGCAGCGAGTTGAAGGGCCATTCGGGAGAGCATACTTTTCGGCGGTGCCACGACTCTCGCTGCTCCTCTTCCTGGCGCTCGCTGGGTGCGAAGCGTCCCGGGAAACGGTCGTCCGCGTCGTCATCCCCGGTCCAGATTCCGTTCTGACACCCGTGTCGGGACTCGGTCTGGTCGCGTTGCCATACGACCGGGATAGCGTCCTTCGCGCGCTCGAAGCGCGTGCCCGCTCCCCTCGTCCCGCAACCGCGGAGCTGGACAGCCTGTTTGCCCGGTTCCGCGGCCCCTTCGCGGCCTATTCCCGCGCCGCGTTCGACGCAGGACGACTCCGGGACAGCCTCGCCACGCTCAAGCGCCGGCTCGACGGCCTGTCGCGCAACGCGCCGGAGTATCGCCAGCTCTATGCCGAGTTCGCCCGGCTGAGCGAAGACTTCAAAGCGGTTGAGGCGCGCGAGGCGGAGACCCGCAAGGCGCTGGACGCGGCACGCGGCACCTTCGTCAGCAAGAGCGATCCGCTGCGGGCGCGCGTGCGTGCGTGGGAAGATACTACCTACATGGGCTACGACAGCATCGTGCGCGGGCTCACTGAACGGGCACGCCGGCCGCACGCGGCCGATACCACCGACGCCACCGGGCACGCCAGCCTCACGCTGGTCGGCGGGCCGTGGTGGATCTACGCGCGGTCGTGGGATGCCACTGATCCGAACTCCGAGTGGTACTGGAACGTGCCGGTGACGGGAGACACCGTGCTACTGGATGCGCGGAGCGGCCGGCGGAGGCCTAGGTACTAGAGACTAGAGACAAGAGACAAGAGACAGGTGAAGAGAGAAAGGGGACAAGTGACGAGTACGGGTACGAGTACGAGTGTGAGGGGGGCAATCGCACTCGCCGCCCTGCTCATGGCAGGCGCGCCTGGCCTGTTGACGGCTCAAGCGGCCAAAGATCCGCTTGCTTCCCGCTCCAAGGGCAGCGCGGGGGCGCCGGTCACGGTGTACGAGATGTCGGATTTCCAATGCCCCTACTGCCGGAAGCATGCGCTCGAGGTGTTCCCCGCGCTGGAAAAGGAGTTCGTGCAGACCGGCAGAGTGCGCTGGGTCTTCATCAATTTTCCACTGGTCTCGATTCATGCCAACGCCGTGCCCGCGGCCGAGCTCGCGATGTGCGCCGCGCGGATGGGCAAGTTCTGGCCGGTGCACGACCTCCTTTTTCAGCATCAGGAGACCTGGGCTCCGCTCAAGGAGCCGGGGCCGTTTCTGCTGTCCCTGGCCGACTCGGTGAAGTTGCCGCGGGCCTCGGTGACCAAGTGTCTCGAATCCGAGGTGGCGCGAGCGGAGATCCAGGCCGATGCGGAAGGCTCGCAGCGGTCTGGCGCGTCGAGCACGCCGACGTTTTACATCGAAGGCGGGTTGTTGGTGGGGGCGCGGCCGGTGGAACTGTGGCGGCAGGTCCTGGATTCGATCTATGCGACCAGGAGCAGTAAGCAGTGAGCGGTGAGCAGAGGCGGTGAGCACTAAGCTGCTTACTGGCCCACCAGCATCAGATCGTACAACGCGTGAGTCCACGCCGCGATCCCGAATCCCCGCAGCAGATACAGCGCACTGAAGAGGACGCCGGCCACGACGCGGAAGGCGAACGACCCGAGCTCCAGTCGGTCGCCGTACGGTCCGATGTAGTGAAACGAGGAAAACACGATCGCGCCCACCAGTGTCGCGACCAGTCCGGCCCCGATCGCGCTCTTGATCAGCCGGCGCGCAAGCCAGGCCAGCGCCCCCACCAATACCACTCGAAAGAGCAGCTCCTCGTACAGCCCGGCGCCGAGCGAGATCATCGCCTGGGAGGCGAGACCCAACTTGGCGAACTGGCCGACCGCGACCGGAACGCCGCCGCGCCCGAGGAGCCAGGACGTCAGCGTGGACGTGACCATCCCGAGCACAGATGCGTAGGCCAGCGACTCCAGCACCATCCACCCGAACACGCCCCACCGGATGGGTCCGCCCGACTTTCGGTCACGCCAGACCAGCCAGGCCCCGGTCCCGAGGAGCAACACCCCGAATACCACCAGTCCGGTACGGCCGCCGAACGTCAGGAACAGGCTCTTGAGGAGCACGTCGGCGCCGTTTCGAACCCCGGCCATGGCGCCACCGGAGAGCGCGAGTGCCAGCAGCTCGTAGGCGACGAGCAACGGAAGCGCGAACAGCAGGCTGTACTTGGGACGGCGCGACAGGGACCAGTAGTTCATTCAGGCGCGGGTGGATGGGCTGGACGTGCATCGCGCCGCCCACCTTGACGGGGAGCGGCGCGATGGGGTTGGCATCGTGACTCGAGGCGATGCCGGCTCGTCAGATCACCAACCGGCGATCGCTTGCCCAAGTCGAGCCACGGATGCAACTCTCACTAGACAATGGATCACCTCCTTCATTCGCGGTGAAACATAGGGCGGACGGTCGCAGTGTAATCGGAATCGGCTGGCGAATGCAAGAAGCTGGATGCCTCCGCCTGTGTCCGACCATCATTTCAGAATCACGCCCTCGAACGTCACGGCCCGCGGCACGACGATTCCCGCCGTCAACACGGTGAGCAGAACGTCGCCGAAGCGGCTCCGCACCTTGATCCTCAAATCCGCGACGCCTTTGCCGCCGGTGAGCTGGCCGGCCAGCGTTTTCTGCAACGACGGCTGCTTGATCTTGAAGGCACCCCAGAATGCGTATACCGCGCGGGACGTGACCTCGAACCGTTCGCCTTGGGCCGGCTGGCCGGCGGGCGCCGCCATGGCCACCGGGACACCGAGGGTACGGGTGTCGAGCGTGAGGGAGCACCCCTGCAGCGCAAGGGCTCCCGCGATCACGGCCGCCCGCGCGAGGCGGCCGCTCAAAGTCCGGGCACCCGAAACGTGTAGTGCAGCCCGGCAGCGAAGATCGCGGGGTCGTCGATGTCGGCAAACACCCGGTCGTAGGAAGCGTGGAGCCCGAAGCCGCTGAGCAGGTTGAGCTCGACCCCGCCGCTGATGCCGAAGTTGGTCTCGGTATCCGAGGTCAGCGGGTTCGAGACGTGGGCGATATCCAGGCGCGGCGCAAGCCAGGGCTTGATGGCCAGCGCCGGATTCGGAATCGTGAGCGCAAAGCCAAGCCCGACCGGATAGCGGTAGAACTTGCTGTCGTCCTCCTTCGCGTACCCCGCGCCCCCCTGCAGCGTCACGGTGAGCGGCACCAGCGGACCCCCGAAGATCTTGTAGTCGAGGGTGCCGCCCACGCTGGTGAGCTGGTCCCCCGGCCCTTCCGGATTGAAGAGCGCGAGCGAGGCGGTAGCGCCGAAGGCCCCCGCCCCGAGCCGGCCGGTAATACCGTACGCCACCCCGTCACCGGCCGCGTCGTTGGGAAAGCCGACGTCGCCATAGATCCCGATGCCAGCCGGAATGCCGGCGTTGTACACCGGCAGGCCGACCACCTGGCCCGTCAGCGACGGTGCGAGGCCGAGCGCGATGCAGAGCGTGACAATCCCCGGCAACAGGCGCTTCATGCGGATCTCCGGATGGTGGACGTGCGGCGGAATGCGTCGGGGGCGAAGTCTACAGACCAACGTGCCCGGCCGGAAGACGGCCGGGCACGCGGAGTTGCAGCGCGAGACGCTGCTCAACCTCGTTAACGGACGAACGCGAGACCGACTGCTACCCCTTCGACTTCGCCGATGCCGGCGCTGACGCGCATGTCGATGGTTTCGCTGAACCGTACGTCCACGCCCAGACCCAGCGCGAAGTCCACTTCGTCGTCGCCGCCGCCCAGTTTCGGCACCAGCACCGGGTGCACGTAGGGCACGAAGCTCACCCGTGAGCCTTCGAGCTGAAGCCGCCGGCCGAGCGACATGCCGAGCGGGATGAGCAGGAGGTCGTCGCCCTCGCCGAAGATGGCGCCGAGGCCCAAGGTGAGCGCGCCGTCGAGCGGGAAGCTCTTGCTGGCCTCCACCACGCGGGCGCGGAAGCTGCCGCCGAGCACGACCGAGGTTTGCTCCTCGCCGAGCGCGTCGTCGAAGCTGACAAAGCCGCCCCGGAGACCGATGTCGAAGCGGTTGTACCCATACGTGTAGTAACCCTCGAGACCGAAATCGGCTCCTTCCGGGAACGACAGATTCGCGCCGAACTCGTGCGCCTTGAAGGCGCGGTACGGCGCCTTGAACACCGGAGTGCCGGTCTCCTGGGCGCTGAGCACGCCCGCGCCGGCCGCGAGAAGCACGAAACCCGCAAACACGCTACGACGCATCGGGAGCTCCTTGTACGTGTTCGGCGACGACGCGAACGCGGTCGCCAGCGACCTGCAGGAATCCGCCACGCACTAGAAAACGCGTAACGCCACCACCGCGCCGCACCTTGAGAGTGCCGCGGCCTAGCAGCGTCATAAACGGCGCATGGCGGGGAAGGATACCGACTTCTCCGTCAAACGCCGGCGCAACCACAGCGTCGGCGTCGCCGTCGAACATAGCCGCCTCAGGGGAGATGACCGTGACCCGCATCACGAGCTCGCGAGCTTCTTGCCCTTCTCCACCGCGTCGTCGATGCCACCGACCATGTAGAACGCCTGCTCCGGCAGCTGGTCGAACTCGCCGGAAAGCACTCGCTCGAAGCTGGCCACGGTCTCTTCGAGCTTCACGTACTTGCCGGGGAACCCGGTGAACTGCTCGGCGACGTGGAACGGCTGCGACAGGAACCGCTGGAGCCGGCGGGCGCGCGACACCACCAGCTTGTCCTCTTCGGACAGCTCGTCCATTCCGAGGATCGCGATGATGTCCTGCAACGCCTTGTAGCGCTGGAGCGTCCGCTGCACCCCGATGGCCACGTCGTAGTGCCGCTGGCCCAGGAACTGGGGAGCGAGAATGCGGCTCGCGCTGTCCAGGGGGTCGACCGCGGGATAGATCCCGATCTCGGTGAGCGCCCGGGACAGCACGACGGTGGCGTCGAGATGGGCGAACGCCGTCGCCGGGGCGGGATCGGTGAGGTCGTCGGCGGGCACGTAAATGGCCTGCACCGACGTGATCGATCCCTTCGTGGTGGAGGTGATGCGCTCCTGGAGCTCGCCCATCTCCGTGCCCAGCGTCGGCTGATAGCCCACCGCGCTCGGCATGCGGCCCAGCAGCGCGGATACCTCGGACCCCGCCTGGGTGAACCGGAAGATGTTGTCGATGAAGAGCAGCACGTCCTGGCCTTCGACGTCGCGGAAGTATTCGGCGATGGTGAGACCGGTGAGTCCCACGCGGAGCCGGGCACCCGGCGGCTCGTTCATCTGCCCGTACACCAGAGCCACCGAGCCCAGGATGTTGGCTTCCTTGAACTCGAGGTAGAGATCGTTGCCCTCGCGGGTGCGCTCGCCCACGCCGGCGAAGACCGACCTGCCGCCATGGCCCTTCTGCACGTTGTTGATGAGCTCCTGGATGACCACGGTCTTGCCCACGCCGGCACCGCCGAACAGGCCGATCTTGCCGCCCTTCACGAACGGAGCGATGAGATCGATGACCTTGATGCCGGTCTCGAAGACCTCGGTCTTGGGCTCGAGGTCGACGAACTTCGGGGTCTCCCGGTGAATCGGCCAGCGCTCGACATCCTTGGGCAAGGGCGGGCCGCCGTCGACCGGCTCGCCCAGCACGTTGAGGATCCTACCGAGGGGCGCGGACCCGACCGGCGCTGTGATCGGCCCATCCAGGTCCAGGGCGAGCATGCCCCTGACAAGCCCGTCGGTGCTGCTCATCGCCACGGCGCGTACCTGGTTCTGACCGATGTGCTGCTGCACCTCGGCCACGACGCGAAGGCCCGCCCTGTTGTCCTCGATGAGGAGCGCGTTGTAGATCTCGGGAAGATGCGCTGGCTCGAACTCTACGTCGAGGACGGGGCCGATGATCTGAGTGATCTTTCCGCTGTTCTTTGCGGTCCGGTCCCGGGCTCCGCTCTGCTTCTCGGTTACGGCTGCAGTTGCCATCAGAGTCTCGGTTGGGTGATTAGCGGCGGTCCTAACCCTAGAGCGCGGCGGCGCCGCCGACGATTTCCGCGATCTCTTGGGTGATCTGGGCCTGCCGCTGCCGGTTGTACGTGCGGGTCAGGATCTGGATCAACTCTCCGGCATTGTCCGTCGCGTTCTTCATGGCGGTCCGGCGGGCCCCGTGCTCCGACGCGGCGGTCTCCACCAACCCCCGATACACCGCGTTGCGAACGTAGAGCGGCAGCAGCTCCTGCAGGATGGCCTCGGCGCTGGGATTCAGGATGTAGTTCTGATTCCGCTGCCCGTTCCCGCCCGTTCCCGCCCGTTGCCGACTGTTCCCACCCGCGTCGACTGGCAGGATCCGTACGGTGGCCGGAGGCGTCTGAATGGCGCTCAGAAACCGCGCCTGGACCAGGTCTACGCTGGCGAGCTCGCCCCGTTCGTAGGCCGCGATGAGCGACGACGCGATCTCCGACGCGTGGTCCGCGGTGGGCCGATCGCCGATGTCCTGTCGCTCCGCCGCGAGGGGCCGGCCGAGATACTTGAAGAAGCCGATGCCCTTCCTGCCGACCGCGTAGAGCTCGGCCGTCATTCCCTCGCTCTCGAGCTGCTCGATCCGGCGGCGGGCTTCCTTGATGAGGTTGGCGTTGAACGCACCCGCCAACCCGCGGTTGGAGGTGAGGAGGATGACAGCAGCCCGCTTCGGGCCGCCCTGGGCATGCGACTTGGGCTGCCGCAGCAGCGGGAACTGCTCCGCCAGCTCCGGCGTCACCAGATCGGCCAGGACCTCGCGCAACGCCTGGGAATAGGGCCGAGCGGCCACTACGCGGTCCTGGGCACGCTTGAGCTTGGACGTGGCCACCAGCTCCATCGTCCGGGTGATCTTCCTGGTGTTGCGGACCGAGCGGATCCGCCCCTTGAGCTGGCGCCCTTTCGCCATCAGTCGGTCGAGAAGAGCTTGTTGAACGTTTCGATCGCGGTCTTGAGAGCGCTCGTCGTGCTGTCGTCCAGCGCCTTCTTGGTGCGGATGCCTTCGAGGACCTTGGGATGTTGCGCCTCGAGAAACTCGAGGAACTCTTGCTCCCAACGGCGTACCTGTTGCACCGGGACGTCGTCGAGGTGGCCGTTGGTGGCCGCGTAGATGACCGTCACCTGTTTCTCGACCGGCATCGGCTTGTACTGCGGCTGCTTCAGGATCTCCACCAGCCGGGCCCCGCGGGCGAGCTGCCGTTGGGTAGCGGCATCGAGGTCGGAGCCGAACTGGGCGAACGCCTCCAGCTCACGGTACTGGGCCAGGGAAAGCCGGAGCGGACCCGCTACCTGCTTCATGGCCTTGATCTGCGCGTTGCCACCCACGCGGCTGACGCTGATGCCGGGATCCACGGCCGGACGAACGTTGGAGTAGAACAGCTCCGTGGTCAGATAGATCTGGCCATCCGTGATCGAGATGACGTTGGTGGGAATGTAGGCGGAGACGTCGCCCGCCTGGGTCTCGATGACGGGCAGCGCGGTCAGTGAGCCGCCTGGCTTCTTGACCCGAGGATCCAGCTTGGCCAGCTCGGCGTCCTCTGAGATCTTCGCGGCGCGCTCCAGCAGGCGGCTGTGCAGGTAGAACACGTCGCCGGGGTACGCTTCCCGTCCCGGCGGGCGGCGGAGGATCAGCGACAGCTGACGGTACGCGGCGGCCTGCTTGGACAGGTCGTCGTAGACGCAGAGCGTCGCCTTGCCTTCCTCGTACATGAAATGCTCGGCCATCGCGCAGCCGGCATATGGGGCGATGTACTGCAGCGGCGCGGGCTCGGAGGCGCTGGCGACCACCACAATGCTGTAGTCCATCGCGCCGGCCTCGCGCAGCTGGTCCACCACGGAGGCCACGGTCGAGCGCCTCTGCCCGATCGCGACGTACACGCAGACCACACCCTGCCCCTTCTGATTCATGATCGTGTCGATGGCGATGGCGGTCTTCCCGGTGCCCCGGTCGCCGATGATCAGCTCGCGCTGGCCGCGGCCGATCGGGATCATGGAGTCGATC
>DATAFP010000221.1:0-1515 GCA_036257415.1 Gemmatimonadales bacterium | reverse complement strand
CACGCCGGGATGTTCGCGGGGGCAACGGCCCCGCGAACTCCGTCGTTCAACGAGGCGGACGTGAGCGACAAGCCGGCGCCGATCCGGAACTTCCCATTACTAACGAGCACGCAGATCGCCGCAATCGACCACGAGTACCAGACCCGGCTGGAGTCGCTGCAAGCCTTGGACGAGGGGATCGGGCGGATCGTCGAGACCCTGGCCGAACGCGGCGAATTGGAAAACACCTACATCGTGTTCACCTCCGACAACGGGTACCACCTCGGCCAGCACCGATTCCTCAATGGGAAGTTTCAAGTGTACGAGGAGGACATCCGCGTGCCGCTGATCATCCGTGGACCCGGCGTCCAAGCAGGGGCCACGGTGGAGCAAATGGCAGTCAACATCGACCTGGCCCCAACCATGGCGCAGTGGGGCGAGGCGACTCCGGACCGCGTGATGGACGGCCAATCGCTGACGCCGTTGCTGGGGGGCGGTGAGACTCAGAACTGGCGGGAGGACTTCCTGGTGGAGATCTTCCGCCATCTGCCGCCATCACAAAACGGCGACGTGATCCTGGCCCTGCGGACCGAGCACGAGCTGTACGTCGAGTACCGGTCCGGCCCGCGCGAACTGTACGACCTCGACTCCGATCCCTTTCAGCTACAAAACGTGTATGCGACCGCCGACCCGGCCCATATCGCGGAACTCTCGCGGCGGCTCGCGGAATTGGCCGTCACCGTCCCGGAGCCGGGCTGTCTGAGCTTGATCGGCCTGGCCGCGACGGCGCTGCTGCGCCGGCGCAAGCGCGTCAACAACACATCTGTGAAATGAAAAAACTGGCCGGTGAGGCTTACCGCCAAACAAGCTCCTCACCGGCCCGGCATCTCTCGCGGCGCTCGGTTTGCGCGCACACGAGAGATGATTGTTTGACTATATCGCAGACCGCACTGTTTCAAGAGAGGAAGAGATCTGTGATGAAATCAATACTGAGAAACTTCAGGCGCGGCGCAATGACCGCTTTGGCTGCGCTCGGCGCCTTCGGGTGGCATGCGGCGCTCGGGGCGGGTTACCTGCAATCCAATCTGGCGGCTGACCAGCCCGGCGTCGCGCTCGTCCATGACCCCGAGCTGATCGACGCCTGGGGGATCGCGATCAACCCCACCGGCACCTTCTGGCTCTCCGCCCGCGCTACGGACGTCAGCACCGTCTACAGCGGTGACGTCACTCGAACGGACGGCACCAGAAGTCCGTTCGTGAAGAGCACTCTGACAGTGACGATCCCCGGCGGAAGGCCCACTGGCCAAGTCTTCAATGGGTCGAACGACTTTGTGGTGACGTCGGGCACCTTCAGCGCCCCAGCCCGCTTCATCTTTGCCTCGGACACCGGACACATCACGGGGTGGAACGCCGCGGTCCCGCCGCCGGTGCCTTCGCGCAGCGCCCATCTCAAAGCTACCACGCCCGGCGCTGTCTATACCGGTCTGGCGATCGGCAACAACGGCTCGGGCAACTTGCTGTACGCCGCCGATTTCC
>DATAFP010000220.1:0-11229 GCA_036257415.1 Gemmatimonadales bacterium | reverse complement strand
GGCCGGGTGCCGTGGCGCTGTCGCCTCACCCAGCGAGAAGGAGGATCCCAGCAGCCGACAGCCGGCGCCTACCCCACAACTCCAGAGCCCGCATCGTCTCCCTCCTGTTGAGGACCGGTGCCGCCCAGAGGCGGCGTACGAAGAGTCATAGGCAGGAGAAGTGCCGGACTTTCAACGCCTCGTGCCACTAATCGCGGCAATAACTTACATCTTCATGAAAGCCGTATTGGGCCATAGCGGTACGCAAGGTGCCGGCTTGCCTCGCTTCGTGCCAGCAGCACGGCTCGACCGACCGCACGCCTGGACTGGCTACCACGCGCCGGCGGCGGCCGACTGATCGTTACGCCCGCGGGCACCGCGCCACGTCTGCGCCATCTCCAGGTAGCGCACGAACCATCCCGCCGCCGCATCCGCAACTGCTTCCAGAGTCCCGCGCTCCTCGAACAGGTGGCCTGCGCCCGGTACGATGACAAGTTCCCGGGGGCCCCGAAGCCGGGTGAGCGCGGCGCGGTTGAGGTCGAGTACGACGGGGTCACGGCTCCCCACCAGCAGCAGCGTCGGAGCGGTGACCCGGGCCAGCGCGTTCCCGGCGAGGTCGGGCCGTCCGCCGCGGGAGACGATCGCCGCCACCGGAACCGGGGAGAGCGCCGCGGCGGTGATGGCGGCAGCCGCTCCGGTACTCGCCCCGAAATACCCGACGGCAAGCCCCGCGAGCTCCGACTGCTCTCTGGCCCAGGTCGTTGCCGCCACCAGGCGTCGCGCCAGCAGGGGGATGTCGAACACGTTGTGCCGGTCGGCCGCCTCGCGCTCGGTCAGAAGATCGAAGAGCAGCGTCGCCAGGCCCGCATTCCGCAATCGCCCGGCGACGAACTGGTTGCGCGGGCTGAGGCGGCCGCTGCCACTGCCGTGCGCGAACAACACGATACCGCCGGGATGGTCCGGCCAGGCGAGGTCGCCGGCCAGCTGCACGCCACCGGCCGGGATAGATACCGCGCGTGAGCCGCGGGTGATGATCGTCTGGGTCATGCTGACAGCCTCCCCGGCGTCGCGGCCTCGAGGCGATCCACGACCTCGGTGTCGCTTACCGGCGTGAAATCACGGTACCACAGTCCAACGGCGCGGAAGTCCGGGGGGCATTCCACCCAGACCACGTCATCCGCGACTGCCCGCAGCCGCTCGACGCCGTCAGGCGAGCAGACCGGCGCCGCGAACACGATACGCCGGGGGTTGTGGGCGCGCAGTGCCGTGGCCGCGGCGTACGCGGTTGCCCCAGTCGCCAGACCGTCGTCGACCAGGATCACGGTGCGGCCGGCGATGTCGATCGGCGCGCGCCCGTGCCGGAATGCCCGCTCCTGCCGGGCCATCTCCGCGGTCTCCTGGGCGATGACCCACCGCAGGTAATCGTTCGACACTCTCAGCTGGGCTATCAGCGCCTGGTCCACCAACGCGGTCCCGCCCGCGATCGCTCCCAGGGCCACTTCCTCCGCCCCGGGCACGCCGAGCTTACGGGCGACGATGATGTCCAGCGGGGCATCCAGCGCCCGGGCGATCTCGGAGGCGACCGGGACACCACCCCGCGGTAGCGCGAGAATTACCGGGCGCTCCGCCCGGTACCGTTCGAGCTGCGCTGCCAAGCGGCGCCCCGCGTCATAGCGATTGGAGAAGATCATGGGGAGTCCTCCTTCCATCCTTCAGCCGTGCGTTCCAGCATGCTGCGCACCGCTCCCCCAATGGGCGCGGTGACGTCGATCGCATTCGTCGGATGCGCGATCGTGTTACACGTCGTGATGGCGGCGGCACCCGCCCCGAGAATCCGGGCGTAGGCGTCACCGGCGAAGATGCCGTGCACTGCGATGCACTCGGGCGCTGCAAAGCCGCCGTGCACCAGCTTCCCGACGATCTGTTCCAGCGTCCGGCCGGTCGAGATGATGTCGTCCAGCACGACCGGCGTATGCCCCTGCAATTCGCTGAGATCCGGAAGCGCGACATCGACGTGCACGTCTCCGACCCGACACTTCCGGGCCACCCCGAACGGGGCGCCGACTGCCCGCGCCACCGGTGCCACCCATTGGTGGCTCTCTTCGTCCGGGCCGATGATGAACGGCCGCTCCACGTGCCCCCGAATCCAGTCGGCCACGTACGTCGCGACGGGCACCGCGCACGCCGGGACGTCGTAGAGGTCGCTCAGGCTGTGCACCCGGTGCAGGTGCGGCTCCACCGCCACCACCCAGTCCACGAGCTCGGACAGAAGGCGCGCGAAGTGCATGGCGCTCAGCGCCTCGCCGGGTCGGAAGCGCCGATCCTGACGCAGGTACGGCAGGTAGGGCGCTACCAGTCCGACTTCTGCCGCGCCCATCTCGTAGGCGGTGCGCGCGAGCAGAAGCAGCGGCAGCAGCTTCTCATCCGGCCGATCGAGTGTTGCCGCGATGACGACCGGATTGTCCCGCACCTCACCGCCGATCCGCACGTACCACTCGCCGTCCGGAAAGTGTCGGGTCTCCACCAGTCGCCGCCCGCTGCCGAGCTCCCCCGCCAGCCGTGCGGCCAGTCCTTCACTGCCCGGGAGCGATAGAGCGAGAGCGGCGTCCGCCGCGTGCGTGATCATGGCTCGCGCTCCAGTTTGATGATCTCGCGGGCGCTGCCGGCGTAGTTGACCGCGTAATCGAGCTCCCCCCTGGCGGCGGCGTGCAGGGTGAGGAGCGGCTCGCCGATGGTGACGCGCTGTCCGAGCCGGACGTGCAGCTCCAGGCCCGCCCCGGGATCGTGGGGGGCTCCGGCGAGCCGAGCCAACCGCGCGAGGCGCCGGTTGTCGATCGCCGACACGCGGCCGGCGCAGCGGGCGGTGATCGCGCGGGTGTACGCTGCGGATGGCGGCCGGCGCATCCCGCCCTGAGCCTCGCAGACAGCCTGGAACTTCCGCCACGCGCGCCCATCGGCGAGTATCTCGGCGGCCAGCGCCTGACCCTGCGAGGGCAGCGCGACACCGCCGAGCTCGCACAGGCCGCCGGCAAGCTCCACAGCCCGCTCACGCAGATCCGGCGGCGCTTCGGGACGGTTCTGTAGCACCGCCAGGACGTCGCGTGCCTCGAGCGCGGGACCGATCCCGCGCCCAACCGGCTGGGTCCCGTCGGTGGTCACCGGAACAACCTCGAGCTGCACCACCCGCCCGACGGCCCGCAGGTCGGCCGAAAGCCGCTCCGCCTCGGCGGGGGATCGGACCTTCGCGGTCGGGCCCACCGGGATATCGATGAGCACGTGGGTGACGCCCGCTGCAGCCTTCTTGGAAAGAATCGACGCAACGAGCTGGCCGACCGCGTCCAGCTCGAGCGGCCGCTCCACCCGAATCAGCGCGTCGTCCGCCGGGCTCAGCCCCGCTCTGCCGCCCCACACGATGCAGGCGCCCTCGCGGTCGACCACCGAGCGCATCGCCGCCACATCGAGCTCCACGGGTGCGAGCGTTTCCATGGTATCCGCCGTGCCTGCGGGCGAGGTGATGGCGCGCGACGACGTCTTCGGCACGATCAGTCCGGCCGCCGCCGCGATCGGCACCACGATCAGCGACGTCCGGTTCCCCGGCAGGCCGCCCACACAGTGCTTGTCGGCGACCAGCCTGCCGTCCCAGTGCAGCCGGTTGCCGGCCTCGAGCATGGCCACCGTGAGATCGGCGATCTCCGGGCGATCGAGCCGGCGGCCGGCGCACGCCGTGACGAACGCGGCCAGATGAATGTCCGAGTAGAGACCGGCCGCGATGTCGTGCACGATGGCCCGGATCGCGTCGGTGTCGAGCCGCACGCCGAATGCCTTGGCACGCACGTGCCGGATTGACTCGAGCGGCTCGGCGTGTGCGAATTCCAGCCGCGCACCGTTCACGGCGTCCAACCGCCGCCAGCTCGACTCCGACAAACCCACCTCATCGGGCGCGAGCAGGGCGGAAACGACGTTCACGGTCGCCAGCGTCGCCTTTCCGCGGCAGCGGACCCACACCCGCGTGGCGCTCTCAAACCCCTCCGAGTGCACGACCGGCGAATCCTCGCGGAAATACGCTACGGCCTCCTGTCCGGTGTCGATGCCAAGCCGTCGCGCCCGTGCCGTGACCGCCCGCGGAGTTGAATCCGGTACCACCGCCGCGCCAGCGGTCATCCGTCACGCTCCCAGGCGCGCGGGCGACCCGTCGAGCCGGTCCAACCGCTCCACCACATCGGCAGGAAGCGACGCAAGCGGAACCCGCGCCGCCGCCCGCTCGATTGTGGCGCACCAGTGGGTGAACACGTCCATGAGCTTCCGCAGCAACAGCATCACCAGGCCGCCGGTGTGATGCCGCCGCCCGGCCAGGTCGAGCTCGGCCCGCAGCCGCTCCATGGTCTCGAAACCCCGCTCGATCCGGTCGCGCGCCTCTGGATCGATCCGCGGCAGGCGGCGAACCAGCTCCCGCTCCTGCTCCAGTTGCTCGGCAAAAGCGTCCATGAGGTACCGCACGGCGCTCCACCGGTCCCAGATCGTCGACGTGCCGAGCAGGGCCGGTGCGATGGCCCGCTCCGCGTTTGCGATCCATTCTTCGTGAATGGCCGCGAGCACTTCGCCCAGCATCGTGCCCGAGCGGACAGCGTAAGGGGCATTCAGCGTGGCAGGCATCGGTTCCTCCTGCAGAGGATCACCAATACAGTGCAACGCTGTGCATGAAGGCGGTGTGAAGTGGCGAGGAAGCAGCCTTGATGCCGGCAAAGCCCTGGGCCCCGCACCAGAACGCAATGCGGGGACCGCGAGGCTCGCCCGGTCTATACTGCCGCGCTAGCCCGGGTTTCCAGCTCCAAACCTGTCAGGATCTCGAGCGCTTCGGCCGGGAGCGTGTCGACGGGAACCCACGCAGTCGCGAGCTCGATCGCGGCATACCAGTCCGCCAGCAGCTCCACGAACCGCGCGAGCAGGTGGTCGAGCAGCCCGTCGGCGCGCTGCTCGCGTCCAGCCCTTTCGATCTCACGGCGAACCCGCTCTAGCGTACGGAAGCCGCGCTCGATCTGCCCGCGCGCGGAGAAGCTGAGGCGCGGCATCAGTTCGATCACTCGCCGTTCCTGCTCCAACCGCTCCGCGACCTGATCGCCGATATAGCGCGCCGCTGTCCACCGATCCCAGGTGGTGGCGGTGCGTTGCAGCGCCGGATCGACTGCGTCCTGCAAGGCGGCAAACCAGTGCTCGTGGAGGGGCGCAAGCACCTCCGCCAGCATTGCGCCGTTCTGGGTCATCCAGGGGGCGATCGGCGTGGCGGTCATTACGGACTCCTGCTGGAACTCGCACCAATGGTGCACCTCCGGGTGTGAAGAGTCTGTGAAGGGCGAAGGAAAGGCGCTTGTGGGAACCCACACCGGGCGTGGCGCCGGCAGCCAGGGCGGCTGGAGCCGCGGCGCTCTGAAGTGGCCCTGAGCCGTACGTGGCCGTACGTGAAGGTCCCTTGAGGGCCCAGTGCTCCAGCCACCCCTCTCACGGCTTGCCGCTGCCAGTGGCGGCGAGCCGGTCGAGCGCGGTCGCCAACGGCTCCGGCCGACGGATCTCGTAGCCCTGGGCATAGTCCAGACCGACCTGACGCAGCGCGGCGAGGACCTCGGCGCTCTCCACCTCGATTCCGATCGTGCCCAGCCCGAGCGCGTGTCCGACGTCGTTGAGAGCGGTGACCAGCGCGCGGTCCACTGGATCGCGCGCGCTCCCACGGACGATGTGCCCGGCCATCTTGAGGTAGTCGACCGGCATCCGGCGCAGCAGGGCGAAGGTCGCCATCCCGCTTCCGCAGTGCTCGAGCGTCACCTGCCAGCCTGCCTCCCGCAGCTCCCGCACCAGGCGGACGCTCGCCGCGGGGTGGGCCGCGGCGACCGATTCGCCGATCTCGAAACAGAACGCGGCTGGAGGCACCTGCGCCGCGGCGAGTGCCTCGTGGGCCAGCGCGCCGGCCTCCCCGCCCACGACGGTCTCTTCGGCGAGATTGATGGACACCACTGGTAGCGCGATGCCGGCGTGCGCGCTCTGCCAGTCGGCGAGCCGCTGCGCGGCCTGCCCCATCACCCAACGATCCATCTTCGGCATCAAACCGTGACGCCGCGCCGCGGGCAGGAACGCCCCGGGGAGTAGCGGGCCCGCCTGGTCGGCCTCGAGCCGGAGCAGCAGCTCGAGCCGGGGCGCTCGGCCGTTGGCGCCCTTCAGCGAGAGCAGCGGCTGGGCCCAGAGCTGGAGCCGGTCCTCCTCGATCGCGGCGATGACCCGACGTACCCAGTCGCGCTGGCGGAGCGGTCGCGCCGGGTGTCGCCGCCGGTCGTACAGCTGGATCCGGCTTCCCCCGCGTCGCTTGGCCAGATAGCAGGCGCTGTCCGCGTCCCGCAGCACCTCGGCGGGATCCCGGCCGTCGGGGCGGACGGGAACCACCCCGATACTCACCCCGACCGCGTAGGTCTCGCCGTCGTGCACGAACCGGTGGGCGCAGATCGCCTCGCGCATCTCCTCGGCGATGCGAGCGGCCCTCCCGAGCGGGCAGTGCTCCAGCAGCATCCCGAACTCGTCGCCCCCCAGCCGCGCCAGGGTGTCGCGTGAGCGCATGCGCTCCCGCATCAGCTCGCTGAGCTGCCGCAGCAGCTCATCCCCCGCCAAATGCCCGCAGGTGTCGTTCACCCGCTTGAAGCCGTCCAGGTCCAGGAAACAGAGCGCGTGCTCCGCCTTCTCCTCAGCCGGGCCTGCCAGCGCCCGGACGAGCCGCCGCTCGAACTCCCCGCGGTTCACCAGGCCGGTGAGCGGGTCGTGGGTGGCCTGGTGGGAGAGCTGTCGCGCAAGGTGGCGGGCCCGAGTCACGTCCCGCACAACCATGACCGCGCCGATCACCACACCCGACCCATCGCGGATCGGCGTCGCGGAGATATCCAGCACGCGGGCGTCCCCGCCGGACTCTCTGGCAAGCTGGGCCTCACACCCGCCGCTGGCGATCCCGCTCCGGAGACACTTAGTGACCGGACTCTCCAACGGCGGCCCGCCCGGCTCGCCGACGAGCGGCAGGACCTCGTACACCGGCCGGCCTCGCGCCGCGTCGCGGGTCCAGCCGGTGAGCTGCTCGGCCGAGCGATTGAGGAAAGCGAGGTTTCCGGCGGAATCGGTCGTGAGGACGGGGTCGGGGATCACGTCCAGCGCGCCGGCGCTCCGGTCCGGCCGCTCAAGCACCTGCTGCATGAGCGAGCGGGAGGGCGCCTCCCGCACCATGGCCATTACCAGTCCGGCCGAGCCGAGAATCGGGGTGAGCAAAACCTCCACCGGGAATTCGCTGCTGTCCGCCCTGAGTCCCATCAAACCAGTCCTGGTGCTCATCGCGCGTACTGTGGGGGCCACGCTGTAGGCGGCTCGGGCGGCCGCGTGCCGCTCGCGCAGCCGGACCGGGAGCAACACCTCGACCAGCTCACCCAGCAGCGGCTCCGGCGTCGTGCCGAACAGCGTCGCCAGCACTCGATTGAGCGCGACGATTCTTCCTGCGCGATCGGCGACGAGCACCGCATCGGGAGACGCGTCGAGCAGCGCCTGGAGGTCGGGGGGGAGTGGCTGGCGGTCGCGCGCCATGATTGCGAGGGCGCCTAGGCGGGTGGGGAGCGGCCTTGCGGCGGATCAGCCCGCCGGCGCGGCCGCGTGGGGGGCGCCGTCCGTCGCGGCGAGCTCGGACAGCATTGGGCCTATTTGATCCAGCGGAAGGACGTGGTCCACGGCGCCCGTGGCGATCGCCGCCCCGGGCATTCCGAAGGAGTGGGAGGTCTCGCGGTTCTGCGCGATCACGATCCCGCCTCTGGCCTTGACCGCCTGAACTCCGTCGGTGGCGTCGGAGCCCCAACCGGTCAGGACCACCGCGACTACTCGACCGCCCAGCACCTCGGCTGCCGACTCGAGCAGCGGGTTCGCCGAAGAGCGGACGAACCGGATCTTGCGGCCGTCGGTGAAACCGAAACTGCGATCAGGGCTGACGATGAGATGACTGTCGGCCGGTGCGACGTAGACGGTACCGCTTCGGAGCGGCTGGCCGGTTCTGGCCGGTTCAACCCGCAGCAACGTGCTCCGTTGCAGTACCCGGCTCAGCAGGTTCTCGGCGTGCGGCGAGCGATGCTGGACAACGGCGATCGGCACGGGGAACGTCGGCGGTAGCGAACCCAGCACCCGGCCGAGGGCTTCGATCCCTCCGGCCGAGGCGGCCAGCACCACCAGCTCGAATGGCTCGTGTCGGGTCATGTACCAAGCCTGCCATGTCGCCCGCGAAGAGAGCCTGAAAGCCGGGTGAAGGTTCCCTTCGGCTCGCCCGGAGGGAGCTGCATGAAGACCGCTTCACATCATCTACCGTCTGGGTTCATGGGGCGCGGCCTACGTTCCGCCAGTCAGTGAGCGGAATGCCCGCCGATCGCTCCGATTCGGGCGGCAAGCGACCAGAGGCCGGCGAGCAGGACGAGCAGCGCCACCATCCGGCGGGCCGCGTGGGTCTTGAGCTCGAGCCGCCGGAACCCGGCGGCGGCCACCGAGAGGGCCGGGGAGGTGCCGGTACCGAACAGCGCCATCGCGAGCGCCCCCGCCCCGGGCGAGCCGAGGGCGACCGGGAGACTCAGGGCGGAATAGACCAGTCCGCAGGGAATGAGGCCGTTGATCAGGCCGAACCCGAACTGCCCCAGCGGATGGCTGGTCCGGAGCAGACGACCGGCGGATGCGGCGCCGGGGACGACGACGCGGGGCTCGGGGGCAAGGCCGGCCAACGCAGCCGCGAACCAGACCAGCAGCAGCGCGGCGAGGGCAGTACCTAGCCAGGAAGGCCCGGGAAGGGCGGCGCCGACGAGCCCGGCAAGTGCACCGAGCGCCGCATAGCTGGCGATCCGGCCCAGGTGCCAGGCGAACACACCCCGGCCACCCCCTGCGCGGCCGCACGCGGCGGCGAAGGGGCCGCACATGAGGACGCAGTGAGGGCTGCCGGCCAGTCCGGCCAGGAAGGCGCCGAGCAGGGCGGCGCTCATCGAATCACCCGGGAGGCAGAGATGGTCAGTGCAGGGTCCGGAAGCCTGGAGGCGGCCCGATTGCCGCTCGCGCAACCGGATGAATCGCCCTACGACGACCGGATCGTCAAGCTGTTCCTGTGGGCTACGGTGATCTGGGGCGTGGTCGGGATGCTGGTCGGCGTCATCATCGCGCTGCAGCTGGCCTGGTGGCCCGCGAACCTCGCCCTGCCGTGGACCAGCTTCGGCCGGCTCCGTCCACTGCACACGAACGCGGTGATCTTCGCGTTCGGCGGCAATATCTGTTTCACCGCGATCTACTACTCGCTGCAGCGGCTGCTCAAGACCCGCATGTGGAGCGACGCGCTGTCGCGCATCCACTTCTGGGGCTGGCAGTCGATCATCGTCGCGGCCGCGATCACGCTTCCCCTCGGCCTCACCCAGTCAAAGGAGTACGCCGAGCTGATCTGGCCGATCGACCTGGCGATCACGGTCGTGTGGGTGGTGTTCGCGGCGAACTTCTTTGGCACCATCGCGATCCGCAAGGTGAACCACCTGTACGTCGCGATCTGGTTCTACATGTCGTTCGTGATCACGATCGCCGTGCTCCATATCGTCAACAGCCTTGCGATTCCGGCGACGCTCACCCGCTCGTATCCGGTATACGCCGGGCTGACCGACGCGCTGGTCCAATGGTGGTACGGTCACAACGCGGTCGGGTTCTTCCTGACGACGCCGTTCCTCGGCCTGATGTATTACTTCCTGCCCCGCGTGGCCGAGCGGCCGGTGTACAGCTACCGGCTGTCGATCATCCATTTCTGGGCGCTGATCTTCCTCTACATCTGGGCCGGGCCGCACCACCTGCTCTACTCCGCCCTGCCCGACTGGGCCCAGACGCTCGGGATGGTGTTCAGCATCGTGCTGCTGGCGCCCTCCTGGGGCGGCATGCTGAACGGCCTCCTGACGCTGCGCGGCGCCTGGGACCGGGTCCGCACCGATCCCGTTCTCAAGTTCTACGTCGTTGCGGTCAGCTTCTACGGCATGAGCACTTTCGAGGGCCCGATGATGTCGCTCCGCGCGGTGAACTCGCTGTCGCACTACACCAACTGGACCATCGGGCACGTGCACAGCGGCGCGCTTGGCTGGGTGGGGATGATCTCCTTCGGGACGCTCTACTGGCTGGTGCCCAGGCTGTGGAACCGGCCGCTCGCCTACCCGTCCTGGCCGACGCTCCATTTCTGGCTCGCCACCGTGGGGATCGTGCTCTACACGGTGTCCATGTGGGCGGCAGGACTGACCGAAGGGTTGATGTGGCGGGCGCTGGACGACACGGGGCAGCTCAAGTACCCGAACTTCGTCGCCATCGTGGATCAGCTGCACCCGTTCTACTGGCTCAGGCTGGTGGGCGGCACCATGTACCTCGTCGGGGCGGTGATGATGCTGTGGAACTTCCTGCGCACCGTGCGCGCACCGGTCGTTGAAGCCCCGCCGGCCGCGGTGCCGGCGGCGGCGTGAAGGAGCGGACGATGGCCGACGCGGGCAAGGACAAGGGACACCGCTGGCTCGAAGGCAAGGGCGCGTGGTTCGCGATCGTCACAACGGTGGCCATCGCAATCGGGGGCCTGGTGGAGATCGTGCCGATGTTCACGGTCTCGGCCGGTCCGGAGCTGCTCGCCGGCGTCACGCCGTACACGCCGCTCGAGGTGGCGGGGCGGGATATCTACATCCGGGAGGGCTGCTACACCTGCCACTCGCAGATGGTGCGGCCCACCCGCGCGGAGGAGCTCAGGTACGGGCCCTGGACTCGGGCGGGCGAATACGCCTACGACCACCCGTTTCTGCTCGGCTCCCGCCGCATCGGCCCCGACCTTCAGCGGGTCGGCGGGAAGTATCCCGACGCCTGGCACTACGAGCACATGCGCGACCCCCGAAGCACGTCTCCGGGCAGCATCATGCCGAGCTATCCCTGGCTGCTCGAGCAGCGCCTCGACTCGGCCGACGTGACCGCGTCGGTGCGAGCGCTGCGCATCTCGGGCGTGCCGTACAGCGAGGCGGAGGTAACGGGCGCGGCAGCATCCATGCGACGACAGGGGCAGGAGATCGCTGCCGGGCTTGCGCCCGCCGGGCTGCACACCGCTGCCGACCGCGAGATCGTCGCCATCATCGCCTACCTCCAGCGACTTGGGCGAGACGGCAAGGCTGCGGTCGCGGCGTCATCGGCGTTGACGACGACCGCCGGAGGGAC
>DATAFP010000201.1:0-8655 GCA_036257415.1 Gemmatimonadales bacterium | reverse complement strand
GATCCCTGATGACGGGCTGGATCGATTTCCACACCAGTGAACGAATATTTTCCCGGGTGCACTCCCGGTCAAGTTAGCGGCGGGCGAGGAAAAAGCGCTTCAACAGCTCGGCGCACTCCAGCTCCATGAAGCCGCCGATCACCTCGGCGCGATGATTCAACCTGGGCTCGCGGAGGAGATCGAGCACCGAGCCCGCCATGCCCCAGCGCAGGTCGTGGGCGCCGTATACCACTCGGGGAATCTTTGCGAGCACGATGGCGCCGGCGCATTGCGCGCACGGCTCCAGGGTCACGTATAGGGTGGCCTCCCTCAACCGATCGACGTGCCCCGCGCTGCTGGCGCGCTGGATCGCCAACAGCTCGGCGTGCGCGGTGGGGTCGCCCCGTTGAACCGTTTCGTTGTGGGCCTCGCCGAGGCGATCGCCTTCCGCTACGAGGACCGCGCCGACCGGAACCTCGCCACGGACGGCAGCTGCCCGCGCGAGGCGGAGGGCCGCCTCGATGCCCGCCAGGTCAGCGGGGGACGGGGTGCCCCTACGCACTTACTCGCTCGGCCGCGGGTCCGGTCGCTGCCGCACGCGGCACACGGGAGAGCTTGAGCGCACCGGCGCCCACATCCACCAGAACGACGTCTCCTTCCTGGTAGTGACCTTCCAGCAGCTCGAGTGCGATCGGATTCTGCAGCAGCCGCTGGATCGCCCGCTTGAGCGGCCGGGCGCCATAGACCGGGTCGTAGCCCTGGTTGGCGAGGAATTCGCGGGCGGTGCGGGTCACCTCGAGGCCGAGCTTCCGCTCGGCCAGCGTGCGGGCGAGTCGGTCGAGCTGGAGATCCACGATCCGCATGATGTCGGCTCGGCTCAACGGATGGAAGACGATGACGTCGTCCACCCGGTTGAGGAACTCGGGCCGGAAGACATTGCGGAGCTCGTCACGTACCCGCTCTTCCACTCGGGCCCAGCCTGCGTCGTCGGGTTGCGCGCCCGCCTCGACGATCAGATGGCTTCCAATATTGGAGGTCATGATGATGACAGTATTTCGGAAGTCCACTACCCGCCCCTGACTGTCGGTCAGCCGCCCGTCGTCGAGGATCTGCAACAGCAGATTGAACACGTCGGGGTGCGCCTTCTCGATCTCGTCGAACAGCAGGACGCTGTACGGCCGCCGCCGCACGGCCTCGGTGAGCTGCCCGCCTTCCTCGTAGCCGATATACCCCGGGGGCGCGCCGATCATCCTTGCGACGGAGTGCTTCTCCATGTACTCCGACATATCGAGCCGCACCATGGCGCGCTCGTCGTCAAAGAGGAACTCGGCCAGCGCGCGGGCGGTCTCGGTCTTCCCCACGCCGGTTGGGCCCAGGAAGATGAATGACCCGGTCGGACGGTTTGGATCGGCGAGTCCGGCACGGCTCCGCCGCACCGCGTCGGCCACCGCGCGCACAGCGGCCTCCTGCCCCACCACCCGCCGCGCGAGCTCCTGCTCGAGCCGGGTCAGTCGCACCCGATCCGATTCCAGCATCTTGCTGACCGGGATGCCGGTCCACTTCGCCACGATCTCGGCAACGTCCTCCGCGTCCACCTCCTCCTTGAGGTAGTGCGCCCTGGCCTGCACCTCCTGCAACCGGGCCTCCCGCTCCGCCAGCTTGCGCTCGGCCTCGGGGAGCCGCCCGTAGCGGAGCTCGGCGGCCCGCTGCAGATCGCCCCGACGGGTGGCCTGTTCGATCTCCATCCGGATCTGCTCCACTTCCGCCTTGAGCGTCTGGATCTCCTGGATCGCGCTCTTCTCCGCCTGCCACTGCGCCTTCATCGCGGCGCTGCGCTCCTTGAGGTCGGCGATCTCCTGCTCGAGCGCGCTCCGCCGCTCCACCGCGGCCTTGTCCTTCTCCTTCAGCAACGCCTGGCGCTCGATCTCGAGCTGCACGATCCGGCGCTCGACTTCGTCGATCTCCTGCGGCAGGCTGTCGATCTCGATCCGAAGCCGGCTCGCCGCCTCGTCGATCAGATCGATCGCCTTGTCGGGAAGGAAGCGGTCGCCGATGTACCGGTCGGAGAGGGTCGCCGCCGCGATGATCGCGTTGTCGGTGATCCGCACGCCGTGGTGCACCTCGTACTTCTCCTTCAACCCGCGCAGGATCGCGATGGTGTCGGTGACGCTCGGCTCGCCGACGAGCACCGGCTGAAACCGTCGCTCGAGCGCGGCATCCTTCTCGATGTGCTTGCGGTATTCGTCGAGCGTGGTGGCGCCCACGACGTGCAGCTCCCCGCGCGCGAGGGGCGGCTTGAGCATGTTGCTCGCGTCCACCGCGCCTTCGGCCGCGCCGGCGCCGACGATCGTGTGCAACTCGTCGATGAAGGTGATGAAGCGGCCCTCCTCTTCGGTGAGCTCTTTCACCACCGACTTGAGCCGCTCCTCGAACTCCCCGCGATACTTCGCCCCGGCCAGCAGCTGGCCGATGTCGAGCGCCAGCAGCTCCTTGTTCCGGAGCGAGTCGGGGACGTCGCCGTCCACGATCCGTTGGGCCAGCCCCTCGACGATCGCCGTCTTGCCGACGCCGGGCTCTCCGATGAGCACCGGGTTGTTCTTGGTACGACGCGACAGTACCTGCATAACACGCCGGATCTCCTCGTCCCGTCCGATGACCGGATCGAGCTTCTGATTCCGCGCCTCATCGGTAAGGTTGCGGGTGAACCGCTCCAGCGCCTGGTACTTCTCCTCCGGGGTCTGATCGGTGACCCGGTGCGAGCCGCGGACATCCTCCAGCGCCTTGGCCAGCGCCTTGGCATCCACGCCCAGGGCGCTGAGCAGCGCACGCGCCGTGGTGTTCTTCTCCTCGACCATGGCCAGGAGCAGGTGCTCGGTGGAGACGTAGGCGTCACCGAGGCGCTTGGCGTCCTGCTCGGCACGATCGAAGATCCGATGCAACTCCCGGCTGAGAGTCGGCTCCGCGCCCCCGCTCTGGGTGGGAAAGCGAGCAATTTCCCGCTCCACGGCGTCCCGCAAGGCGGAGACGTTGACGCCCGCCTTTTGGAGCAGGGGCTGGACGACGCCCTCGTCCTGGGCCAGCAGCGTCGCGAAGAGATGGGCGTCGTTGACGACAGGATTGCCGCGTCGACGGGCTTCCTCGGCGGCATCGCGAAAGGCCTCTTGGGCCTTGATGGTCAATCGGTCGGGACGGAGCACCATTGCACCCTCGTGGTGAAAGCCGGTACGCAGGCCGGGCAGGTACTTTTGGCTCTCGCGGGTGCGATTGCAAGGGGGAAACCAGGAAAGCCTGCCAAACCGGCAGGGGACCAGACCGGAACGGAATGAGACCGGCAGCCCGCGGGTGGGCTGCCGGTCTCATTCGGGTAGGGCTCAGTTTGCGGGCCCAATCCTTCGAGGTACGATCATCTTCCGGCTGTGGCGCTCCCCGTCAACCGTCAACTGGTAGTAGTACACACCTGGTCGTGCATCGCGACGTCCATCCAACAGCTTCCCGTTCCAGTATGCCCGGTGCATTCCGCAGTCGATCTGTACGAGTTCCAGCGGGGTTTCACCAGCACTGGACGCGAGGACCGGTATCGCGACCACCTGCACGAGCGAGTTGAGGATCCTGAGAGTGACGATCGGCCGGTGACCCCGGACGCACAGTTCCGGACTGATCTGGAACGGGATCGTCGTTGCCGCCCCCAAGGGATTGGGGAAGTGCTCCATGAGCTCGACCTTGGGCGTTGGATTGAGCACCTGCGCCGCCGCCGGAGAGCCCGCACTCACCATCAGACCGAGCCACCACCCCGCCCACTTGAAGCGGACCATGGAGACTCCTGTCGAACCAAGGTTGTCGGGAGTGGCACCTCCGGCATGACGGGAAACCAACGATTTGTCGCGGGATTTCAACTCGAAATATGCCCCTATTCCCGCGCCGACGCCAGCCGCCGGCTGTCGCCCGAGCGGACTGTAATGCCGCGTCCATCCGCCCATTCCAGCAATGGAATGAGGAACTTCCGGCTGATGCCGAGGCGCTCGCGGAGGGCTGCCGGTTGGATCTCGCCCAGCTGCCCGAGCTCGCGAACCGCGTCGGTGAAGCGGCGCAGCGCCGCGCCGTCGTAGTACCGGTCCCGCTCCACTGCCTCCACCTGACCCCGGGCCGCCGCCAGGCGGAGCACCGCCGCCACGTCACGCCGCCCGGTTTCTCGCTCCAGTTCGGCCACGCTGGGCGGCGCCAGTCCTGCCTTTCGGACGATCGCCACGACGCGCTCGATCTCCGCATCGCCGCCCGCCACTTGCGGGGTGAATCCCGCGAGCCACGCCCGACTCTGTCGCACTTCGATCCGGCGCTCGGTCACCAGGGCGTCCAGGGCGGCCGCTGCCACGGGGTCCGGCACGTTCAGGGCGCGCCTCAGGGTTTCGAGCGGCATTCCCAGTTCCGCGGGCGCTTCGCGGTGGAAGCCGGTCAGCTGAGCCAGCGCCCGGTCGCGCGCCTGACCGACGACCGCACGGCGGACCCACAGGTCACCCACCCTTTGCAGGTCCCGGACCGTCGCGGCCGCGGAGGCTGCCGCTGCGGGAGGCATCCCGGTGAGCAATGGAAGTGATGCCCCCGCCGCGCCATACGGCCGCCGCGCCACCAGTGCCGCGAGGCGAACGCGGGGCTCGGGATCGGCGAGGTCCCGGGTCCACAGGCTCGTCCGCAGCGGCGGATCGGGATCGAGGACGGTGCCGCCACCCACGGTGGTCACCGGACTGTAGCTCCGCAGCACGAAGCGATCGCCGCCCCTCGCGGCCAGCGGCGCTTCCAGCCTGAGGCGGGCGAAAACACCGCCGTCGGAGTCCAAGGGTCGGGGCGACACCCGCGCCATCACCTCGGCAGTGCCCAGATGGAGCCGTACCCTGGTGCGGGGCGCGAGGGCTTGAACCCCAGGCAGAAGCTGGATTGCCACGTCCAGGCGCTGGCTCACCGGCCACGGCACATCCGGCGCGACGACCACCTGCCCGCGCCGGGCGTTGGCGCGCTCGAGACCGGCAAGGCCGAGTGCAATGCGCGCGCCGGGCCGGCTGCGTTCCAATGGCTGCCCGTGGCTCTCGATGGATCGGACTCGGCCTTCGGCCCCACCCGGCAGCAGCCGGACGCGGTCACCCACGCTCACCGACCCCGACCAGGCGGTTCCGGTGAGCACGGTTCCCACGCCCGCCACCGAGAACGCGCGGTCGAGCGGCATCCGGAACACGTCATCGTCGGCGCGGGCCACGGCTTGGCCGGCATGCTCCCGAAGCCGGCGGCGCAGCAGGTCCAGACCTTGCCCGGTTACGGCCGAAACAGCGATCGGCGGGTCGAAGGTGGCCGTGGACCGCCGACCACGTTCCGCGACTTCCGAGAGAACGAGCTCCAGCCACTCCGGGTCGACCAGATCGCTCTTCGTGATCACCGGCAGCACCACCCGGACGGCCAGCTGCTCGAGGATGGCGAGGTGCTCCTCGGTCTGTGGCATGATGCCTTCGTCGGCGGCGACGACCAGAAGCGCCAGATCGATGCCCGACGCACCAGCCACCATGGTTCGGACGAAGTCTTCGTGTCCGGGCACGTCCACCACGCCGGCCACGACGCCGTCGAGATCGAGCGGCGCGAAGTTGAGGTCGATGGTGATGCCGCGGCGCCGCTCTTCCGCGAGGCGGTCCATCGTCGCACCGGTCAGCGCCGCGACGAGCGTTGATTTCCCGTGGTCGATGTGCCCTGCCGTGCCGATGATCACCTCGATCTCCACGGACGCTGGACCCAGAACGCCAGGGCGGGCAGCTCGACGCCCTCGCCCAGGTGCCACTGTACGTATCGAGCGGCGAGCCGCTCGTGGGCAGCGGCATGCCTTGCATCGAGCATCGGCAGCGGGGCGTCCGGATCCAGGAGCCGGATCAGGTCGCCACGGTCGTCCGGGGGCAGACGTGTTCCGCCTGCCGGTCCGGCGCAGGCGGTACAAAGGGCGCCGCCCTCGGGGGCGCTGAACGCGAGCGCGCCCTCGGGAAGCCGGGCGCCGTCCCGCACGCAGGCGTCGAGCGCGGGCGCGAAGCCGAGCACGCTCACCAGGCGCCACACCGCGCGGATACCGACGGCACGAACGTCCCGTGGCTCGGCTGTCTCCAGCTCCGCCAGTACACCGCGCAGCGTGTCGAAGCTCTCGGCATGGGCGTCAGGCGGCGCGAACCGCACCATGATCTCCGCGAGAACAGTGGCCGCGGCGTAACGCTCGAGGTCCTCTGCCAGGCGCACCGGCACGCGGGCGAGGTCGAATGCCGCCAGCGTGTGAAGATCCCGATGGTCGCGGATATAGAGCTGCGCCTGCCCCTCGCTCAGTACCTGAAGCGCCGCGCCGAAGCGACTCCGAGGCCGCCGGGCCCCCTTCGCGATCGCGCTCTGTACCCCCATGTCCCGGGTGGCCAGCCGCACGATCTTGGACGACTCGCTGTAGTTGAGCGCGGAGAGGACGATGGCCGGTGTGGTCACGGGAGCCATGCACGAAAGCTATCAGCTATCGCCCACCGTTCCGCGCCGCGCGCGCTCCGGAATCGCGTGCGGCGCGCCGTCGGGAAGCCGCGTCACCACCAGCGGCCAGTCGAAGACACGGGCGAGGAGCTCGGCGCGGAACACCGCGTCCGGCCCCCCGTCGGCGATGAGCTGGCCATCGGCCAGGAGTGCGATCCGATCGGCGAAGCGAGCGGCCAGGTTCAGCTGATGGGTGATCACCAGCCCGGCAAGACCGTCGTCCACCAGCGTGCGCACCAGCTCGAAGAGCTCCATCTCGTGCCGAACGTCGAGCGAGGCGGTCGGCTCGTCGAGCACCAGAACGCGCGGCTCCTGCGCCAGGGCGCGGGCCACCCGGACCCGCTGCCACTCGCCGCCCGAAAGGGTGTCCACCCGCCGCTCCGCGAGCGACTCGATGTCGCAGCGCCGGAGCGCGGCAGCTACGGCGGCCTCGTCGGCCGGCCCCTCGGCACTCAACGGCCCGAGGTGCGGATAGCGACCGAGCAGGACGGTCTGGCGCACCGACAGGGGGAACACGATCTCCTCGCGCTGCGACACCACCCCCACGGCGCGGGCCAGCGCGTTGGCCGGCCAGTGGCGAACCGGCCGCCCATCGAGCAGCGCATCGCCACCTTCCAGCGCCACGTGGCCGAGCAACGCGCGGACGAGTGTCGTTTTTCCGCTGCCGTTGGGGCCGGCCACGACAACCAGCCGCCCAGGAGCGATCTCCAGCGACACCCCGTCGAGGGCCCGGCGGGGGGAGCCCGGGTAGCGTACAGCGAGGGCCTTTGCGGCAAGGATCACAGATAGGTGCGCCGGAGCAGCAGCGCGAAGAGGGGGACACCGACGAGCGCCGTGACCGCGCCGACCGGGAGCTCCAGGGGGCGCACCACGGTGCGGGCTACGGCGTCGGCCAGCACCAGAAACGCACCGCCGCCGACGAACGCAGCCGGCAGGAGCTCCCGGTGCAGTGGAGTGCGAATTCTCCGGATGGCATGGGGCACCACGAGGCCCACGAAGCCCACGATGCCGCACACCGCGACGCTCGCGGCGGTGAGCAGCGAGGTGGCGACGTAGACGACGCGTCTGATCCGTTCGACGTCGGCGCCCAGATGACGCGCGCTCTCCTCGCCCAATGTGAGCAGGTCCAGAGCGCGGGCGCTGGCCAGGACGACGGCGACCGGCACGGCGGCATAGGCCACAAACACCGTCACGGCACGCCACGACGCCGCACCGAAACCGCCCAGGAGCCAGAGGAAGGCGCGGCGAAGCTCGGCGGCCTCCGAGACGGACACGACCGCGGTCATGAGCGCCCCCGCGAACGAACCGACGATTACCCCGGCGAGAAGCAGCACCCGCGGATCGAGGCGCCGGCCCGAGACCACGCTCAACCGGTACACCAGGGCGACCGCGCCCGTTGCGCCCACGAACGCCGCAAGCGGCACGGCCCACGGCGAGTCCGGATTGACCGCGATGGCGAGGACCGCGCCGAGGCCGGCGCCGCCCGACAGCCCGAGAAGGTAAGGATCGGCCAGCGGATTACGGAGCAGCGCCTGGAGTGCCGCACCGGCAATGCTCAGGCTTCCGCCCACGAGAAAGGCAAGGAGGACCCGGGGAGCCCGGAGCTCGCGGATGATGGGCGCGTTCGGCGAGGCTGCTCGGGTCAGCCCGTCCCATACCGCGCCGGGCGCGAGCGACACCGGGCCGGCCAGGATCCCGATGATGAGGCTCGCGGGCACCAAAGCCCCCAGCAGGATCGCCGCGCGCCGACCCCCTGCTGCCGGGCTCACCGCCGGTCGGCCGCGAGTGCCGCGCTCAGCTCGGCCTTGAGCCGCGCGCGCTCGTCCTCATAGCGACGCCACTCATCGGGAGGCGTGGTCGCTTCACGCCCGCGGTACGCTGCGTCGAGCGTGGCCACTCGGGTGAGCAGGCCGTCGGCCGTCGCGGCGGAATTCGCCGCCGCGCGGGCCAGGGCCGGGTCGCGGAATGTCTGAGCCCCGGCCAACAGGAGCGCTCCGGCGGTGATGGCTACGAGCGCCGGCAGAAGCCAGCGAAGGGCCTGAGGCGGAGCCGGAAACGACAGCCGCACCACCGTGCCCGCGGGCACCGAGCCGGTCCAGCGGCGATAGGTCCGCCCGTCGATGACCTGTGTGTCCGCGAGAGTCA
>DATAFP010000195.1:0-6855 GCA_036257415.1 Gemmatimonadales bacterium | reverse complement strand
TGTAGCGGAGCGACGGCACGAGCGCGGTGATCAAGAGCGAGGCGGCGATCGCGAGGCGCTCGGGTGAGTTGAGCAGGAAACGCGTGGTCCAGCGATCGGGCGAGCCGTTCCGGCCACGAACCCGGCTCGCCACGTGCAACCAGTTGCCGATGGTGGCGTGCCGGATCTCGAAGCCGCTCCATTCGAGCATGCGCCGGAGCTCAGGCAGCGTGTACTCGCGCACGTGCCCGAAAAACGGGGTGCGCCACCAGTCATCCAGCGGATGATGCGCCGACCGCCCCGCAAAAAGTCGCAGTCGTGTTCGGAGCCAGGCGTGGTTGGGGGTGGTGATCACAACATGACCGCCCGGGCGGAGCAGGCGATGAATCCCGGCCAGTACGGACTTGGGCGACTCGTGCAGGTGTTCGATAACCGCGAGGAGCAACACTAGATCGTACGCACCTTCATCCTCGGGTAAGCCCTCGGACGCGACATCCCGGCGCAGCACCTCTATGCCATGAGTGCGGAGCCGCTCCACAATATCGAGCGTGGTGCCCATCTGATTGTCGTGGCCCGCTTCATATTCCTCGAACCGGTCCAGGCCGGAGACCCGTGCCCCCAGTCGGGTCAACGCCAGGTCGAGCACGCCCGCCCCGCAGCCGATATCGAGCACTCGCAGCCCGGCGACCTGCCCGCCGACCGCTTGGAGCACCTCTTGCAGAACCCAGAGGTAATCGTAGTAGCCTCGCGCGAGGCC
This sequence comes from Gemmatimonadales bacterium, assembly GCA_036257415.1. Taxonomy (GTDB): domain Bacteria; phylum Gemmatimonadota; class Gemmatimonadetes; order Gemmatimonadales; family GWC2-71-9; genus DASQPE01. Next base: position 6,119 of record DATAFP010000195.1, on the reverse strand, counting down.
GCGTGCGCGGGTGTCCGGGGGAAAGAGAGCGCAGGCCCAGTCGACCGCCTCCTCGGTTTCCAGCGGCCAGCGGCGCAGCCACCATATGCGATTGGTGAGCAGCGCGTCGGGGCCTTCGATCGTCATCGAGAGGCGTCTTCCGGCCCCGACGAACGACCGCGTCCGCCGCGCATCCGCCGCCACGCCGCGCTGAGCTCCGCCCGGGCCGCATCACGATCGGGCGACGGCCGCGAGCTCGCTTCAGCCAGGAGGGCGACGGCGCAACCGATGAGCAACCCGAGCCCCAGCCCGCCAATCATGAGCAGCGGTACGATCGGCGACGAGCGATACGCCGGAGGGACCGCTTGGTCGATGACCACCAGGACGGGGGTGCTTCGGGCTTCTGAGATCCGCGCTTCTTCGTACGCCTTGGTGAGCGTACTGACCACTTCCTGCTTAAGGTCCACCGCCCGCTCCAGCCGCGCCGCCTCGTAGGCCAGGAGCGGGGACTGGTTGTACTGGCGGTTGGTCTGGAGGAACCGGAGCTGCCGCTGCTCCGCCTCGGTCAACTCTTTGTACGCACCCTCGAGGCGTTGCTGCGCGAACTCGCGCTGCTGCCGGGACTGCGACTGGAGCCGCTCGACGTTGTAACGGTTCAGGAGCTCCCGCAGCCGGTTGGCGATCTCAGCGGCGCGGACCGCGTTGCGGTCCTCGACGCTGAGCGTCAACACCCCACTCTTTCGGTCCACCGAGGCGCCGACCCGCTTGCGGAACCGCTTGAGCGACCTCTCGAACCGCTTCGCTGGCGTGGGCGCCTTGACGTCCATGATCTCGATCAGCGGCCGGGAGCGGACGCCCCGCCTATCGGGAAGCGAATCGGTGAAGGCGGTCTCCAGCACCGCCCCGAGAATCTCGCGGCTCTGCAGCACGGTGACGAAGAACTCGGGCGAGACCCCGCGTGACCCTTCGAGCGAGATGCCGAGCTGGCCTGCGAGGCCGGCGAGTCCGCTCGGCAGCCTCAAGCTGCTCTGCGGTTGCTCCGCGGTGAAGGTGGTCTGCGCGGTGTACTTGGACGGCAGGACGATGGCGAGAATGGTCCCTAAGAGTCCACCGGCGAGCACGATCGCCGCGAGCAGCCGGGCGTGACGTAGCAGCGCGAGCAGCAGCCGGCTGAACGAGAGGTCCGGCTCGGTGGCCACCGGTTGCGGGCGGGGCCATGCCGCCGGCTCCGAGGAGGGCAGGGGGTCCGGGCGCACGCTATGCTGGGGCAAGGTCGGAGGTCCAAACGATCATTAGTAAGGTACTCCCGATCGAGCGGTTGTGCTGCCAGCCGAGTCCGGTTTGACCCGCTCCCCCTGGAACCGTCCCCGCTTCCGCCACCCCAGCGTGGCCATGATTCGGCCGACGAACCGGTTGGCTGTTACGCCGGGAACGTTCTGGTCGTTGGTGACGTGATGAAAGCCGGCGTCAGCCGTAAGATCGAGCGGGCCCTGCCGTCCGGCGACGCCGATCGAGACGCGATAGGTTTTCTCCACCACTCCAATGAATAGCATTGGAGTGACCTGCGTGCTGTCGGGGCCGAGCGGAGGGTAGGGGTCGTTGATCCGGCCCTCGCCCTGACGCTGAAACGTCAGCTCCGGTGTCACGAGCCAACGGGTCCTCACCGGTATCGTCACGTACAGCGAGGCGCGGTCTTGGTCGCTGAAGTTGCGCCCGATTCCCACGTCCGCATCGGTGAAATTTTCTTCTGGGTAGAACGTCCGGAGCGCGAGGCTCGACACTTGGGTATACAGCGCCCGCCATCCCAGCCGCGACCCGAGCGCGCCAAATCCGGAAAGCGTGAACGCCCACCGGTCCTGCTTCATGTGCCGGTCGTTGAACCAGAAATCATCCAGCGCAAGCTGAGCCTGGAACCGCGAGCGGCGCGACAGCACCCAATCGATGTCAACGCCAATAATCGTGTTCTGCGGCGTCGTACCGATGCCAAACGCGTTGGTCACCACACTTGGTGCCACGGGATTTGCGTACGCAAAGTCGAAGCCCTGGCCGACTCCGCGGATCAGAATCCCCTCCCACAAAGCGAGCCGGAATCGGCGCGAGAACTCGCCCTCTAGCCGGTGGACGAAATACTGCCGGTTGACGAACTGTCCCAGGCTATCCTGCTCCCGCTGCAGCGGGGTGTAGAGCGCCGTCAGCCGGATCGGCTTCACCTTGAAGTCGAGGCTCGCGCCCTGACGCTGGTAGCCGTAGTTGCTCAGCGGGATGCCGGGAATTCCGACCGGACCCCAGTTCCAGTCGAGCTGCCCGTACGTCAGGTTCCCGATCTTGGCCTGCGCGCTTATGTAGCCCTCGATGAGCCGCGCGGTGACGTTGTCCTCCGCCACGTCCTGCGCGTTGTTGGGCCAGTCCGGATCGCCGATGAGTCGCGGCTCGATCGCCGGCCGGGTAACCGCGACCACCGGCCCGACCACTGCCTGCAGGCCGAGGTCGGCGTAGTAGTTCCAGTCGCGCTGACCGCCTAGGTGGAGCAAATCGCGTCGCTTCTGGGTGTACAAAGTGCCCCCGGCGCGGGCTTCGGCGCGCCAGTGCCAGACCGTATCGTCGGTGAACTGCTCCCGCAGCTCGTGGATGATGGCTCCGGTGCCGCGTCCGGGCGCCGTGTCCGCGGCAACGAGTACTCTGAGCGCGTCGGACCGCCGGAATGGACGGATCATCGGCGAGGGATCGTCGATGTCGCCCCGGGCGATCAGGTGCTCGAGCAGCGGGTAGCGGGTGTCGTCGAGTGACAGGAACGGCGACGTCTGGGCCGCCGCGGCCTGCACCGTCGCGAGGGCGAGGGCGGCTGCCGTGCTCCAGCAGAGTCCCGCCGCCCCCCTCTCCTCGGTCACGATCTCCGGGTTCCGGCACCCCCGCTCATGGCGAGCCGCTCCGGCGCATCGTCGGCGGCCCGCTTGGGGAGCACTGCGTAGGCGAGCGACCCGCCGGGGATGACGAAGACATCGAGCCCGCCCGCCGCCAGCTCGGTCAAATATCTCGACACGCCGTTTACGCCCGCCCGCCCGAAGTCGTGCCACGCGAGGGCGCCGCCCGGCCGCACGCAGGCGAGCGCCTGCTCGGTGTCCGAGCGCACGTACTCGTAGCTGTGCGCGCCATCGATGAAGAACAAGTCCACCTGGCCGTGCCACGAGCTGAAGTCGAATGTCGCCGAATCACCGTGCAGCGTGTGGATCTTTCGTTCTACGTCGGTACCGGAGAACGCGTACTTCGTGGTGCTCGTTCCGGTACGGGCGGTCTCGACGTCACTCACCGTTGCGGGCAGCGAAAACTGCTGCTGCCCAGGAGGGAGATCCAACGTGTAGACCTTGGCATGGTCAGGCGAGTTGAGGCCGAGGTGCAGCGTGCTGGACCCCGTCAGCGTGCCGATCTCGAACACCACCCGGGGCTCGAGGAGGCGGCACAGCGTACAGAGCGCGATCAGGTCCACCAGGAACGAGGCGACCGGTCCGAACCACGACGAGTCGGCGCATTCAGCGAGCGCGATCGTGAAGTCGCGCTCCCGATGTGGGACGACCTCATAGACCTGACGCTCCGGGAGACCACGGTGCTGCCGCATCGCCTTGAGCAGGAACATGGACTCGGACGCATAGCCCACCAGGGCTCGCGGCCGGGTGATCAGTACCGAGCTTGCCAGGTTCGAGCCGACGGCGACGTTGCGAGCAGCGATGGCGGCCGTGCGGACCCACTCGAATAGCACGTGATCGCTCTCCTGGTCGTCCGACTACTGGGTGGCGACGATGATGACAGTTGCGAGACTCGCGACAATCGATGCGAGAATCGCAAAGACCTGTGGTGCTTGGCTCGGCTGGTCGGCGATCCGGCGCTCAGGCACGAACACGTTCGCCCCAGCCCGTGGCTTGGGGACATTGTCAAAGAGAAACCGCCGCTCGACCGACTCCTTCTTACCGTTTGGCTGCGTGACATAGGGCCGCTTGCGATCGGCGGTCTGGGCATAACCGCCGGCTGCGCGGATATACCAGTCCACGTTCTTGCCGGGCGCGTAGGCCACTGGTCCCGGCGCGTTCACGGCCCCGGCCACCATGACGACGGGGTTGAACTCCGGGATATGCACCGAGTCGCCCGAGACCAATATGATGTTGTCGTTGTGACGGGGGTTCTTGAGCGCTCCCGGGAGGTCGAGCCCGAGTCGGCCTCGAAACCCCGGCGGGAGGGGCCGCACGCCGAGTGTGTCGGCGCCGGGTTGAAGGACGTCGGCATCGCGGAGGGCCGGTGCCTGCCGCCGGTAGAACTCGATGCCCCCCGGGTACGCTTCCTCGGTAAGCCCGCCGGCTCGCTGGACCAGGTCTGCCAGCCGCTCGGTCTTGCTCCTAAGAGCGTATCGGCCAGGGGCGCGCACTTGGCCGCCGATCGTCACGAGCCGCTGGAGATCGTATCCGCCCCGGCGCGGAATGAGCACATTGTCGTACGGTCGCAGCGGAGTGTCCGCCCCCGCAGCGCCAGGATTGCCGGTCCGTCCGCCGGCGCCGACGGCGGACGCCCGCGACAGAAAGCCGGAGTCGAGCGGAATCGCGATGGTTTCGGCTAACGCCCCAGTGGGCCGATCCCTCGGCAACCGCGCTATTTCAGTTCCGCCGAGCGCGGCGTCCTCGGTGACGCCACCCGCCAGGAGCACCATGTCTCTCAGCGTTATCCCCTCACGGTAGGCGATCCGTCCGGGTCGTCGCACCGCACCAACAATGGCTACCCACGGCCGCTCGCGGAACGCGCTGCGGGAGAACACCTCGATGATGTCGCCGTCCTGCAAGACGAGATCGTCGGTGACCCGGCCCGTGGAGTCCGCGAATGCCGAGCGAAGCTGAGTCCGGGTGGAGTCGGGCTGGAGTCGGGAGACCAAAATCTGCGGGAGGTAGACGTCGGGCTTCGGGCCGCCGGCGAGCCTGATCGCGTCACTCAGCTTCATTCCGGGCGAGGCGCCCACCCGCCCCTCGACCCAGACGTTGCCGCGCACGGTGACGAAGTTGCGGACCGCCGCCGGAACGCCGAACACGACTACCGAGTCCCCCGATGCCAGTGGAAACGCAGGAGCCGTGCCCGCTCCCGGTTCGCGCGCGATATCGATCACCACCCGCTCGCTCCCCCCCGCCCCCCGTGAGGCCGGCGGCAGCACTCGGTGAATTTGCACCCGGCTCTGCAGCGCCCGGGCTTCGAACCCCCCGGCGGCCGCGATCAGATCGCTGAGCGTCTCGTCCGGCCGGATCTCGTAGACCGCCGGTCGCACCACCCGGCCGGTCACGCTTACGAGCCCGCCGCGCACCGGGACGAAAATCACGTCGCCGGCGGCCAGCCGGACGTCGCTCCGGTTGATGCCGCGCAGCAAGTAATCGTATAGGTCCACCGTATCGATGACGGCGTCGCCTCGGCGGATTACGACCTGTCGAAGGCTCCCGCTCTCGGTGGGACCGCCCGACGCGTACAGCGCAGTTAGTACCGTGCCGGACGCCGGCATCTGGTACGCACCCGGCCGTACCACGTCGCCGGCCACGAATACTTGGACGTTACGCAGCCGGGCGACCGTAACTGCGAACCGCGTCCGCGCGTCAGGGCCCCGCCGTACGCCCGAGTAGACCCGGCCGAGCCGGGTGTACAGCAACGACTCAAGCTCGCGCATGGTCAGGTTCGCGACGTGGATCTGACCCACCTGCGGCATCACCACGAAGCCCTCGCGATTAACCTCGAGCGTGTGGGTGCGCTCGACATCGCCGGTGAGGATGAGCACGAGTACGTCTCCCGGCCCTAGGCGGTAGTTCTCGTCCACCGGCCCGGTGGTCACGGGCTGGAAGCGTGTCGTGGCTCGCCGAAAGACCTCGAGCCCGAACCGCTTTAACCGCCCGCCCCCCACGGTGATCGAATCCGCGAGTGAGTCGGCACGCATCGAGTCGAGCCGGGCGAGTGTGAGCGAATCCAGCACTCGGCGCACCGAATCGTTCATCACCCGGGAGGAGTCGAGCCGGAACAGGGTGTCCATGGACTCGACAGAGAGGATGCCGAGCGAGCGGATCGCGTCGACCGTGGACGGCGAGGGGGTCACAGGCTGTGTTGGGTCGTAACCTGTGAGGTAGGGA
>DATAFP010000160.1:0-1744 GCA_036257415.1 Gemmatimonadales bacterium | reverse complement strand
GAGATGTCGCGCGGACTCGTCGTGCCCCGGCCCGGTTTCCGCGCCGCACAGCGCACACACCATCAACGCTTCCTCCTCCTACTCCAAAGCCAGAGGAGTTCCTGTCATTCGACGGCTTCATCGCCGAGATCGTCACGACGTACAAGGTGCGGAACGAGCCGCCGCTTGAGTGGGCCGAGTAGCTATTCTGACGCACTCGTCGGCGGTTGCCGGCTCCCGCGCAGAGTAGCCGGTTCTACCGACTCGCCCCCGTGCGACGGCGCCGAGTCCCGGCCCACCCGTGCTTCCGCACCCTGGCCGGCCGATCGTTCCCGCTCAGCCGCGCCCGCATGGCGTCCATCTCACGCTGGATTTGGGCCACGAAGGTCGCGGACCCGAACTTGCGGGGGACTGGGAGCTTCCCGCGCCGCTTCCGCGTCCGAAACCTGGCGGCATGGCTCGGGCAACAGAATCGCTGGAGGCGTACCCGCACGAAGAGGCGCGTGTGCTACTTCACCTCGTAGACGAGGCTATAGCCCGCCTCTCTCCAGCGGTGCTTCTCGGAGAGTGTCAGGGGTCGTCGGCGCTCGCCACCGCTCCGGCGCTCGGTGCCAGGAAGGCGGACTCCCGGGCGCGGCCCGCTCTGCCGCCGGTCGCGCAGACGACGGTCTTCGATGATGATCGCCTTGCCACCATAGCGTCGGCACAGCCAGTCGAACGTGGCGGCGTGCCCCGCCCTGACGATGATCAGCGCGAGCCGAGGCTTCTGGGTGATGGCCATGGCTTCAGAGAGATCGCGCACGAGGGGCGTCGTGGGCCACACTGCGTGGTGACCTTTTCCGTCGGCTTCTCGCCAGTTCAGCAGGTGACGTGGCCATGCTGATCGCCTCGTCGGCGACTGGGAATGCCAGGAGGTCGGCTTCGAGCGGCCGAGGCACACGTTGTCCACCATGGTGTCCCTGGAGTCTGATTATGCGCCAGATCCCTGTGTTGGTCATCTCCAGCTTTCCGCGCTCGCTTGTGCTCCCGTGATTCCGCGTGCTCAAAGCAGCGACCCCGCATTGCGCGCCTCCGCAAGCTCTCCCACGCCGCCCGCTGCACCGCCATCCACGGCTCCCGCTCCCATGCCGACCCGACGGCCGACGGACCGAGTGCCCGCGGCCCGCCGGGTAGAACGTCGCCCGCCAGCCTTCCTCGCCATTACCGGGTGAGCTGGCGGTCGTAGCTCTGGCGGGCCAACCCCACGACGATGCGGCCGATGCCGAGCCAGACCCGCCAGCCCGCGATCTGTGCCGTATACACCCCCGCGGCGAGCGCCGTAAGTATCTGCGGGCGAGGATGGACCCTCCGCCGGCGAATGTCACCCGACATTACGTCGCGGCCCCCAATCTTGTGAGGACTGGGCACGCTGTTCGCCAGCGCGATACGCTTCGCGCTTCTCGCCCGCGCCGTCCACGGGGCGCACCACCGAGCTCTGCTCGTCAAACATCGGCTCGAGCTTCACGTGGCCTCTGAATCCCGCTCCTTCTGACACGACAAGGCCCCGTGCCCGTACGTTACCGATCAGGTCGCCTGGAGATGTGACCACCACCCGGCCGGATGCCGTGACGTTGCCGAGCAGGAACCCCCGGACGACGACATTCGATCCCTTGATCTCAGCTCGAACCTCCGCAGTCGCACCGACAAGCACCATGCCCTGTACGTCTACCGTTCCACCGAATCGCCCATGCAACTCCACGTCATCATCGCCGGCGATGTCGCCGGT
>DATAFP010000150.1:0-8521 GCA_036257415.1 Gemmatimonadales bacterium | reverse complement strand
GTTCGACCGGCTCGGCTGTGACCTGCTCACCGTCTCCGCCCACAAGATCGGCGGCCCGAAGGGCGTGGGTGCTCTCCTGGTTCGCGAACCCGGCTTCATTGAGCCGTTGATCCGGGGTGGCTCACAGCAGGCCGGCGTCCGGCCGGGCACCGAGAACGTCACCGGCATCATCGGCTTCGGCACTGCCGCGGAGTTGGCAGCGAAGCAGCAGCCGGAGCACGCGTGCCGACTGGCCGGGCTTCGGTCGCGCCTCCGGGACCGGCTACAAGCGGCGGTCCCCGACATCGCCGTCCTGGGCGATGATGCCATCAGCGCGCCTCGCATCCTCACGATCTGCACCCCGGGTACCGATTCGGAAGCGTTGCTGATGCACCTGGATCTCGCGGGTATCGCGGCGGGCAGCGGGTCGGCGTGTACCACCGGCGCGGTCAATCCCTCGCATGTGCTCGCGGCCATGGGTATCCCCCGCGAGCTCGCTATCAGCGCAGTCCGCTTCAGCCTGGGCCGTGGAACCACCGCCGACGAGGTGGATCGAGTCGCGGAGGTATTCCCGGCGGTGGCGGCGAAGGCGCGCGGGCTGGCAGGAGCGCTGGGACGGTGACGATGGCCACCGGTTCGCGGGTACTGGTCGCCATGTCCGGCGGCGTGGACAGCTCGGTCGCTGCGGCGCGGCTGGTTGAGCAGGGCTACGACGTGGTCGGCGCGACCATGAAGTTGTTCTGCTATGGCGACTCGGTGCCGGACCGACCCTGCTGTTCGCTCGATTCGATCAACGACGCGCGGGACGTGGCCAGCACCCTCGGCATTCCGCACTACGTGCTGAACTTCGAGGACCGGTTTGCCGTGCACGTTATCCAGAACTTCGTGGACGAATACTCCCGGGGCCGAACACCGATCCCCTGCGTGCGCTGCAACTCGTTCACCAAGTTTCGCGACCTGCTGGCGCACGCCGATGCGCTGGACTGCAGCCACATCGCCACCGGGCATTACGCGGTGGCCCGGAATGGTGCGTTGTTCCGCGGACGGGACGTTGCGAAGGACCAAACCTACTTCCTGTGGGGAATCGACCGGTCGGTGGTGTCCAGGATGCTGACCCCGGTCGGCGAGTTCACCAAGGCCGAGACCCGCGCCTACGCCCGCCGACTCGGGCTCCGCACGGCGGACAAGCAGGAGTCGGTCGAGATCTGCTTCGTGCCGGACGACGACTATGTCGGCGTGCTCGAGCGCTACTTGCCGGCGGATGCGCCCGCCCTGTCACCGGGACGGTTTGTCGCCACCGACGGCACCGTCCTGGGGGAGCACCAAGGCTACGGCAGGTTCACGGTCGGCCAGCGGAAGGGCTTGCCCGGCGGCGGTTCGGGCCCCCGCTACGTGGTCGAGATTCGGCCCGGGACCGGCGAGGTGGTTGTGGGTAGCGCGGGAGAGCTCGGCCGAGACGAGGTACGGCTCGACGAGCTCAACTGGCTGGCGGAGCCTCTGGACCCCGGTGCCCGTTGCGACGTCCAGTTGCGCTACCGCTCCCGGGCGATCCGGGCGACCGTGGCGCAGGCCGACGGCGGCAGACTTGCCCTCCGGCTCGACAGCCCGGCGCGTGCCGTGGCGCCGGGCCAATCTGGCGTTCTCTATGGACCCGAAGGCCGCGTGCTCGGCGGCGGGATAATCGCGTAACATGGGCCTCATCGTTCGGCTGCTGATCAACGCCGCTGCGCTCTTAGCAGCAGTCTGGCTGATTCCGGGGATCCATTTCACCGGCGGACCGGCCAAGCTCATCGCAGTGGCTGCGGTGTTCGGGATCGTGAACGCCCTGGTGCGACCGATTCTGACGGTGTTGAGTTGCCCGCTCATCGTAATCACGCTCGGCCTCTTTACGCTGGTCATCAACGCGGTGCTGCTGCTCCTGACGGGCTACCTCTCGAGGGCCTGGAATCTCGGCTTCGGGGTGGATGGATTTGTGCCCGCGCTCCTCGGCGGCATCGTCATCGGCCTGGTTAGCACGGTTATCACACTCACCGTGGGCAAGAACAAGGGGTAACGAGAGTTAGGCGGCGGTCGTTACACCCCCGTGACAGGCGATACCGCCAAACGCCTATCGCACCATAGATTGGGTGCATGACCCAGGTCATCCCTACGCCCGTTCCGGCCGATCCCTCGGCGGCCGATCTACGACACCCGTCGCTCTACTTGAACCGGGAGCTGTCCTGGCTCGAGTTCAACCGGCGGGTACTGCATGAGGCGCAGGATCCGCGCACGCCACTGCTCGAGCGGCTCAAGTTTCTCGGCATCTTCAGCAGCAACCTCGACGAGTTCTTCCAGGTTCGTGTGGCCGGTCTCAAGCAACAGCTTGCAGCCGGCATCATGGAGCGCACCGCGGACGGCATGACGCCCGACGCGCAGCTCAGGGCCATCTCGACCATCGTGCGAGAGCTGACCCGGCAGCATCGCCACACGCTGATGCACGACGTGATCCCGGCGCTGGCAGAGAACGGTGTGCACCTCGAGCTGCGGGGGAGCGATCTGCCTCCCGCGGACCGAGAGCACCTGGATCGTTATTTCCACCAGAACGTCTTCCCCGTGCTCACGCCGCTGGCGGTCGATCCGGGCCACCCGTTCCCCTACATCTCGAATCTCAGCCTGTCCCTGGCGGTAGTGCTGAGGGGCGCGGATGGGGAGGAGCGCTTCGCGAGAGTCAAGGTTCCGAAGATTCTGCCCCGGTGGGTGCCGCTGACGACTCCGCACCGCTTCGTGCCGCTGGAGCAACTGATCGGGGCGAACCTGGAAAGCCTGTTCCCGGGCGTGGAGATCCTCGGCTGGTATACCTTCCGGATCTCGCGCAACACCGACCTCCAGCTCGACGATAGCGACGAGGCCGAAGACCTGCTCAGCCTCATCCAGGAAGAAGTGCGGAATCGGCGGTTCGCCGAGGTGGTGCGTATCGAAGTGCATGCGTCGATGCCGGAATCGCTCCGCCAGTTGCTACTCGCCGAGTTCAACGAGGAGGAGGATCAGGGCGGCGCGTCGCTCACCCGTGACGACATGTACGAGGTGATGGGGCTGCTCGACACTGCCGACCTGCTGAGCCTGGCCAACCTCGACGTCCCCGCGCTGCGCGACCCGCCCTTCCACCCCGGGACGCAGCCGAGGCTCGTTGGCACCCGCAACATGTTCGAAGTGATCAAGGAGGGCGACATCCTCCTGCACCATCCGTACGACAGCTTCGCCACCTCGGTAGAGCGGTTCATCCAGACGGCGGCCGACGATCCGGACGTGGTGGCCATCAAGCTCACGCTGTACCGCACCGGCGGCGACTCGAACATCGCGCGGGTGCTGGCGCACGCCGCCGAGCGGGGCAAGCAGGTCGCGGTGCTGATCGAGCTGCAAGCCCGGTTCGACGAGGAGAACAACATCATCTGGGCCCAGCGGCTGGAGGACGTGGGCGTTCACGTGAGCTACGGTGTGGCTGGGCTCAAGACGCACGCGAAGGTGGCGCAGGTTGTCCGCCGGGAGGGTGACTCGATGCGGCGCTACGTGCACATCGGCACCGGCAACTACAACCCCAAGACCGCCCGACTGTATACCGACTTCGGATTGCTGTCGGACAATCCGGACCTCGGCGCCGATCTGACCGACCTCTTCAATGTGCTCACCGGCTTCGCCTCGCCGGTCGGCTATCGCAAGCTGATCGTGGCGCCGCGCGGGATGCGGGAGCGGTTCATCGAGATGATCCGCCGCGAGAGCAGGCATCGCGAGGCCGGTCGTCCCGCGCGGATCTTGGCGAAAATGAACGCGTTGGTAGATCCGGACATCATCGCCGCGCTGTACGAGGCATCTCGGGCGGGCGTGACGATCGATCTGATCGTCCGCGGTATTTGCTGTCTCCGGCCGGGCCTCCCCGGAGTGAGTGAGAACATCCGGGTGCTCAGCATCATCGGCCGGTTCCTGGAACACTCCCGCGCGTTCTATTTCCTGAATGGCGGCGCCGAGGAGGTCTACATCGGTTCGGCGGACTGGATGCCGCGCAACCTGGACCGCCGGATCGAGTGCGTGCTGCCCATAGAGAATCCTGCCCACCGGCAGACCATCCGCAACATCCTGGAGCTGATGTGGGCGGACAACCGTCAGGCATGGGAGCTCAAGCCCGACGGCACCTACGAGCAGCGTTGCCCGCCCAGCGCGGAGGCCGAGCGGGCAACGCATCGCATCCTGGCGGCAACCCCGGTCTAGTCAGTGCGGAAGCTTCGCCGCTTCCGCGAACTTCTTCATCATCTCCTGCTGTTCGGGTGACAGGTTCTCCGGCACCGTCACGTTCACCGAGACGAGTTGGTCCCCGCGCCGGCCGTTTCGCTCCACTCCCTGTCCCTTGATCCGGAAGCGCCGTCCCGGCTGAGTCCCCGGCGGGATCCGCAGCACGACCTTTTTGCCATCGATCGTCCGCACGCGGATGCGGGTGCCGAGCACGGCTTGGGCGACGTTGAGCGGCACCTCGGAAATCAGGTCGAGGCCGTCACGCTTGAAGAATCGGTCCGGCTGCACCTGGAACGTGACCAGCAGGTCGCCCGCCGGCTCCCCGGGCCCGCCGGCGCCGCCCTGACCGCGAAGGCGTATGCGAGTGCCATCCTCCGTGCCGGGCGGCACCGTGAGCTGGATCCGGCGCTCGGTGCGAACCTCCCCCGTCCCACGGCAGGTCGGGCACGGCTGCGATGGAATCTTGCCGCGGCCTCGGCACTGGGGACACGGCCGCTGCACCGCGAAGCCCCCCTGGCCAAAGGAGATGGTGCCGCGGCCATTGCACTCCGGACAGGTGGAGAACGTGGCGCCCGGTGCGCCGCCGGCGCCGTGGCAGGTAGGGCACGGCTCCGTCACCGGGAGTGTGATCGAGATCTTGCCGCCCAGCGTGGCGACCCGGAACGGGACTTCGACTACAGTCTCGAGCGTGTCGCCACCGCGCTCCTCGCGGCGGCCTCGCCCGAAGATGGACGAAAAGATGTCCCCCAACCCGCCCAGGTCGCCGAAGTCAATGGTGTCGGTCGAGAACCCGCCGCCGCCCCCGGAGAACCCGCCTCCCGCGGCCCCCCCGGCCCGCCGTCCGCCCGCCCCAGCGAATGCGCCGTACTTGCGCATGGCGTCGTACTGTTTGCGCTTGTCGGCGTCAGAGAGCACGGAGTGCGCCTCCGAGATCTCCTTGAAGCGCTCGGCTGCCTGCGTGTTGTTGGGGTTGGCGTCGGGATGATACTGCTTGGCGAGCCGCCGGTAGGCCTTCTTGATGTCATCCTGACTGGCGGTGTCCGGTACCCCGAGCACCTGATAAAAATCTTTCGCGGCCACGGTCAGCCGGCACCCTGACTCGAGTAGACCTGCACCCGCGCCGGCCGCACCAGCTGGCCCTTGAAGCGGTAGCCGGATTGGAAGGTGGCGCTCACCTTATGGTCCTGCTCCGCGCTCGGCGCGGGTATCGTGGACACCGCCTCGTGCTCGCTCGGGTCGAACGGCGCACCCGCCGGGTCGATGCGCTCCACCCCGGCGGCCTCCAGCTCCTTGCGGAGCTTCTTGTCCACCAACAGCACCGCGTCCCGCACGGCATCAGGGTTGGTGGACCGGTCGCTCGCGACGAGGCGGTCGAGATCGTCGAGGACGTCGAGCAGCCTCATGACGAACGCGGCCTGGGCACGCTCGGAGAGCTCCACCCGCTCCTTCGCGATGCGCTTCCGGTAGTTATCGAACTCGGCCGCGAGGCGGAGGTGCTGGTCGCGGGCCGTCGCTACCTCGTTCTCGAGCCGGCGGATGGCCCCGGCTTCCGGTTCGGCCGGGAGCCCTGCGGGCCCGCCGCTGGCGCCGCGGTAATCGGCGGCCGGGGGACCGGCCGAGGGGTTCTGATCCATGTCGGTGCTGGCGAGGTCTGCGCCGTCCGCCCCCGGGCCGTCAGGGGCGGGCTGAGCCATGCCGCCGGGGGTGTGGATCGGCTCCGCGCCGGTCTCGGGATCGCTGCTATAACGTGGGTTCTTTGGCACTTCGTTTCCTCGCAACCTTACGGTAACGCGGAAACATAACCGTCTCCCGAATGCGAGTCGGTGAACTACTTCATAGGGCCCCCGGTTCCGGGCCTCGCCGCGCGCCGGAGGCGCCGGAGGGCCAGCAGCAGGGATGCCTGCGCGGCGCGGAGCCGAATCTCTGCCCGCGACCCGGGCAGCAGGACTCGCGTCGCCTCAGCCGTTCCGCCGAGGGCGGTGGCAAGGCAAACGGTGCCAACCGGCTTTGCTTCGCTGCCGCCACCCGGCCCGGCGATACCGGTGACGCCGATGCCGAGCGGAACGCCAAGCCGCGCGGCGGCGCCAAGCGCCATGGCGGAGGCCACCTCGCCGCTCACCGCGCCGTGCCGCTTCAGCAGCTCGGGTGGTACGTCGAGCAACCTTACCTTGACCTCGTCGTCGTAAGCGATCACGCCGCCGGCGAACACATCCGAACTCCCCGGCGTATCGGTGAGCCGCTTGCCCACGAGCCCACCGGTACAGGATTCGGCCACGGCAATTCTCACGCCGCCCGCCCGCGCGGCATCCAGCAGCACGGCCGCGAGGTCGGTCTCCCCTTCCCCGTATACGTGGTCGCCGGCCCGCTCCCGCACGAGCCCGGCGCCGGCGTCGAGTGCGAGATCGGCGTCGATGGCTGTCGCGTCCCACGCCGTGAGCCGCAGGTCTACCCCGTCGTAACCGGGCAGGTATGCCAGCGATAGCGGTGCAACCCGCTCCTCGATGTCGCCCAGCCGCTCGGCCAGGAGCGACTCGGGAATGCCGCTGGTGCGGATCATCCGCGAGCGGATGACCCGCCCGCCCGCACGCGCGACAAGTCGAGGGGCGACCTCGTGCTGGAGGAGCTTCCGCATCTCCCGCGGCACGCCCGGCAGCATGATGACGATGCCGCGCGGGTCTTCCAGCCAGAGCCCGGGCGCTGTGCCCCACTGGTTCGGAAGGACGGTCGCGCCGCGAGGCACTTCGGCCTGCAGCCGGTTCGTGATCGGCGCAACACGGCCCATCCGGGCGAACCGCTCGACCAGGGCCTGCCAGATGTCCTCCTGGAACTCGAGCTGCGCGCCGTACAGATCGGCTACGACCCGCTTGGTAATGTCGTCGTGGGTGGGGCCGAGGCCGCCGGTCGTGATTACCGCGCCGGTGCGCGCGAGCGCTTCACGCACGGCATCCCGAATGTCGTCGCCCCGATCGCTAACCGATGACCGGCGGACCACCCGTACCCCGATCTCGCCCAATGTCCGCGCAATGTGCGCCCCATTGGTGTCGATCGTGAAGCCGAGCAGCAGCTCGGTGCCGATGGTGAGAACTTCGAGGTTCATTGGGCCGCGTGCGGCTGGAACGTCACTACCGGCGCGAGCGCCGTGGCGAGGAGAATCGACGTGAAGCTACCGTACGCGCGCGGTGAAGAGATGCCGGTGCCGGTAGATGTAGACCGCGAACGAATAGACCGTGAGTGCGGCAGCGACCGCGAGGGCGACGGCCACGAAGCCGCCGTGGAATTCGTTCCACCACTGCGCATACTGATTGTGCTCCCAACCGAGCGGCTTCCGAGCGTCGCGAAACGCGAACCACGCAATGGTGGCGCCGATGAAGATGTTCTGGAAAACCGCCTTGAGCTTCCCCGCCCCGCCGGCCGGGATGACGACGCCACGGCGGGTGGCCCACCAGCGAAAGCCGGTCATGGCGAGCTCGCGACCGATGAGCAGCACGCACACCCAGAGCGGAATGCTGCCCCAGATTGGAATGTCGTACAGGTCGTGGCGCGCCCGGGAGATGAAGTAGATCGGCACCAGCGTGGCGAACAGCAGCAGCTTGTCTGCGATGGGGTCGAGCAGAATCCCCAGATCGGTGACCTGCTTGCGCGAGCGGGCGAGCTTGCCGTCGTAGACGTCGCTCACCGCCGCGATGATGAAGACCACGAAGCAAATGAACTTGGGCCAGTAACCCTCGATGAACGGCAGCAACGCGATGACCGGCGTGAAGCAGATGCGGACGATCGTGATGATGTTCGGCAGCGTCCACATCGACGGCCCTACCCGAGCGTTTTGACTACACTCTTGCTGATCGCCCGCAAGGTGTCGAACACGCCTTGCCCTGTGAGCGCCACTGCCTCGAACCACGGCGCCCGCTCGATCCACTGCCCGTCGTGCTGTGACACGAGGAACTCGTTCTCGTGATACGGGTCCGTGGCGGGGCGCTGGCGGGCCGGATCACTGACCGGCCATCCAGGGTTGAGGGCGGCCTGGAGGTCGGGAATCGGCGCCGCGTTCGGCAGGTCGCGCTTGTTGTACTGAATGGCGAACGGGAGGCGGGTGATGTCGTACCCGTGCTGCTGCATGTTCTCGTACAGGTTCTGCATGGCCTCGATGTTCGCGTCCATCCGCTCGGTCTGACTGTCGGCCACGAACACGACGCCGTCTACGCCCTTCAGGATCAGCTTGCGGGAGGCGTTGTAGTACACCTGCCCCGGGACGGTGTACAGGTGGAACTTCACCTTGAAG
>DATAFP010000142.1:0-4828 GCA_036257415.1 Gemmatimonadales bacterium | reverse complement strand
GCGGTAACACGGGACGGAGCGACTCCAACATCGCCGCCGCGTCCCGCGCCTCATCGGCGGTGAGTCCGGCGAAATCTGCCGTCCGAATCGTCTCGCGATCGCTCGGTCCCGGCACCGCGAGCGGACGTGACCGCTCGATCGCATCGCCGCCGGGGTCACCAGGCGCCTCCCGGGCTCCGGTCTCCCGCCGTTCAGTCTGCCGGATGCGGGGGAGCCTGCGCCCGATTCCTTCACCGTTTCCTCGTCGCCGCCAGAACATCTCGAACGCGGCGTCGTACGTGGCACGCTCCTCGCGGCGTTGGGTGAAAATCGCGCGCCCTGCCGCCTTGACGTCCGCTTTTCGGTGCACGCCCAGGCTGACCAGGGCCCGAAGGAACAGCCGGGTGCGCTCCGGGTCGGCGGCCAGTCCGGCCTGATGGAGCAGCCGGCCGAACCAGACCGCGTTTTGGGCCAGCGTGCCGCCAGCGTCCGGTTCAGTTCGCATCGATCGTCACCCTTTGCAGGACGGGGGGACGGGTAGGAACGCAAGCATGATCATCAGCTGTTCGGCGGTGCTGTTCGATCTCGATGGCGTACTGGTTGACTCGACGGGGTACGTCGAGCGGCAGTGGCGCGAATGGGCCGCCGGCAGAGGCGTGGACCCCGAGCCCTTCCTTCGGGTATGCCATGGCCGCCGGGCGGTCGAGACCATCCAGCTGGCTGCGCCCGATCTCGATGCCGAAGCCGAAGTCGCGCGGTTTCCCGAGTTCGTGGTCGAGGACGGCGTCCGGCTGGATCCGCTGCCCGGCGCTCGCCAACTGCTCGAGGGACTGCCGGGCGGCCTTTGGGCGGTGGTCACCTCGGGCGTGCGCGCCAGCGCCTCCAAGCGGATCCGTGAGGCCGGGCTTCCTGTCCCCCGAGTGCTGGTGGCGGCCGAAGACGTCGCCCACGGCAAGCCGAACCCCGAAGGCTACCTACTTGCGGCAGAGCGGCTCGATGTGGCGCCCGCCGGTTGCCTCGTGATCGAGGATGCGCCGGCCGGGTTGGAGGCCGCCCGCGCGGCCGGGATGCGCACCATCGGCTTCGCGTCCACCCACGCGCGCGACGAGCTCAGCGGTGCCAATGTCGTCATCGCGCGGCTTCCGGTCGTCATGTCCCGGCCCATCGACGAAGGCATCGAGCTGCTCGTTCCCGAACTCGGCGACTGAGCACCGTTGCGCTCACCCGCGCGCCCCCGCGCGCGCCTCCTCCAGCATCGTTCGCGCCCCTCCGTTTCGCATGGCGCTCAGGTCTTCCTGATACTTGAGCAGGGCTCCGAGCGTTTGTTCCACGTCTTCCGCGCTCAGGCGCCGCGTCCCGAGCGCAGTCAGCGCCGCGGCCCAATCCAGGGTCTCCGCGACGCCGGGCACTTTGGTGAGGTCCGCGTCCCGGAGCCGCTGAACGAACCCGACCACCTCGCGGGCGAGCGCGACATCCACTGCGGGCATCCGCGCGGCCAGGATCGCGAGCTCTCGCTCGTACGTCGGGTAGTCGATCCAGTGGTACAGACAACGGCGCTTGAGCGCGTCATGGACCTCGCGCGTGCGGTTGCTGGTGAGCACCACGTGCGGGGGACGCTCCGCCTTGAGCGTGCCGATCTCCGGGATCGTGATGGCGAAATCGGCCAGGACTTCGAGTAAAAAGGCCTCGAACTCCTCATCGGCGCGGTCGACCTCGTCGATCAGGAGCACCGCGGGCCGGTCGCGCCGATCGATCGCTTGAAGGAGGGGGCGGCGAATGAGAAACTCTTCGCCGAAGATGTCCCGAGTCGCGGCGGACTTGGCCTCACCCCGTGCCTCGAGGAGCCGGATCTCCAGCATCTGACGCGGGTAGTCCCACTCGTACACCGCCGTGTTGACGTCGATGCCCTCGTAGCACTGGAGCCGGATCAAATCCGTGTCGAGTGCCAGCGCGAGCGTTCGGGCGACCTCCGTCTTTCCGACCCCGGCCTCCCCTTCGAGCAGCACGGGCCGGCCCAGAGCGAGCGCCAGATGGAGAGTCGTTGCCAGGTCGCGGTCGGCCACGTACCCGTGGACTGCGAACGCTTGCTGAAGGTGGTCGATGCTGTCGAACCCGCTCATAGCTCGCCTTGCCCGTCGGGCGCGGCGAGGTCCCGGGCATAGGCCGGAAAGCGAAACCGCATGTCGCGCGTCAGGAGCCCCCCGTGTCCCAGATCGGCCAGGCCCTGCGCCGTGAGCCGCTCGCCGGTGAGAAGACGCGGCAGCACCAGATCGGCGGCTGTGGCCAGGGTGAACATGCCGCAGGTGGGGAGCCCGAGCAGCTGCGCCTCGCCCAGGGCCGCGATCCAGATCATCGAACCAGGATGGGCGGGCACGCCCCGGCGCACCACGGTTCCTCCTCGAGCCGTAAGCGCGTCCCAAAACGGTGAGAGCGGATCGCCGGCGGACACACCTCCCACCAGCACCACCCGGATGCCGCGGCGCTGCACCAGATCATCAAGCGCCTCGCCCACGCGAACCGACGCCGCGGCGGGGTCGAGATCGGCGACCACGGTCGTGCCCGCGAAGCAGGCGCCGAGCGCCTCCAGCTTCATGCGGGCACCGCGCTCGAACCGCTCCAGCGTATCCTCTGCCACGGTCTCGAGCGCGATCGCCGCTACCTGCTCGGGACGATACGGGCGCACCTCGATCAACGGCCCGTGCTCGCGTGCGATTCGTTCGCCTGACTCCAGCGCCGCCCGGGCGACGAGATGCGGCGCCACCTTGACCGACGCGACCACCTGCCCGCGCATCACCGCTTGCCCGTGAAAGGCGGTAAAGACCTCCAGCGGGTCGATCGCGTTCACGCGACGGAGCGCTTCCGCCGCCACCCAGAGCACGCCGTCCCACGATGCCGCGAGATCGATCCGGCTCTGGCGGGGTGGGCGGAGCTCAATGCCCGCCCCGCCGACGGCCTCGGCGAGCCGAGCCGCAGCATCGTCTTCGTGGAGGTCGTCGGGGTCGGGCCAGGCCAGTCGAAGCGGCTGGGTGAGAGCGCCGGCGCGGGCGGCCTCCGCCAGCGTGGTTGCAGAGCTGTGATCGATGCGGGTGCCCTTCGGCAGCGAACCACCAGGAACCCGGACTGGCGCGAGCAGCACCGCGCCCGCGAGCTCGGTGGCGGAGACCTTCGCCAGCTCAGATGCCGTCAGCCGAGCAATGCGCATCTCCTACTCGTACCCGCACTCGTACTCGTACTCGTCTCTTGTCTCTTGTCACGGCTTTTCAGCATCTTCCTCCACCCGCCGGGCAAAGTCGGTCCAAAACTGCTCGGTGAGCTTTTTCGCCGTGCCCTCGAGCAGGCGCGCGCCCACGCTGGCGATGGTGCCGCTGACGTCGCTGTTCGCGGTCCAGTTGAGACGTACCCGCCCCGGCGAGACGTCGTCCACTTTCACCGAGGCGGTGACGTCGACATTGGATCCCGGCGCCTTGCCTCGGGCCCGCATCGTGGCGCGCTCCGGCTCGACCACGTCCGTCAGCTCGACATCGAGCGCGAATCGCACCTTTACGGCTCCGACGCCGAATGCGGAGATCACCTTAAAATGGCTTGCGTCGATGGGCTGCACCGATTCCACGCCCGGCGCCGACTGGGCCACGAAATGCGGATCCATCAGGCGACGCCAGGCATGGTCGCGCGTCGATGAGATCTCCGGCGCGCCGGAAAACGTCAGCTTCATGAGCGAAGTCCCTGGGGAAGCCGGCTAGCCCGCGCGCTCGAGTGCCGTGGTGATCGCCCGGCGGACGGCGACCGTCGTGAGATGCCTGCGGAACTCCGCCGGCGCGTGGATGTCCCCGATGATCTCGAGACCGTCGAGCGCCTGCGCCGCCACTCGCTGCACCACATCGGCATCGCCCTTGGTGCCTACCAGCTGCTCCGCCGCCTTGACCATGGGGGCCACGGCGCCGGTGCCGGTGAGGCTCACGACCGCATGGCTGACGGTCTTGCGGGTGAGGCCGATCACGGCAGCGGCGGCCGCGATGGCGTAACCCGAGGCCGCCTGCTCGAAGCTGACGTACGCAGTGCCCGAGGTACGCGGCAGCGGCGGCAGAATGACCTCGGTGAGGAGCTCGTCCGGCTCGATGGCGGTCTCGAAGGGACCCCGGAAGAACTCACGCGCCGCGACCGAACGCTTGCCTCTCTTGCTGCGGAGATTGAACGTCGCGTCGAGCGCCACCATGACCGTGGGCATGTCGGACGCGGGGTCGGCGTGCGCGAGTCCGCCCCCGATCGTCCCGCAGTTCCGGACCTGCACGTCGCCGATGGATTCGGTGGTCTCGACGACGAGGGGGAACCGCTCGCGTAGTAGTTCGGAGTCGAGGATCTCCCGATAGGTCGTGGTCGCGCCGATCCGGACGCCCCGCCGGTGCTCCGCGATGCCGCGAAGTTCGTCCAGCGATCCGATGTCTACCAGCCGAGGCGGCTGGGCCAGGCGAAACCGCATCATCGGGATCAGGCTGTGGCCGCCCGCCAGCACCTTGGTCCCATCCTGGGCTGCAAGCGCGGTGAGGGCGTCCTTGAGCGAGCCCGCCCGCACGTACTCGAATTTCGCCGGAATCATCGCGCCACCCCCGTTCCGTTCCTGCCCGCTCCCGTCTGTTCCCGCCCGTTCCCTCCCGCTTTCGCCGCCTGGATCGCAGCCCACACCCGCGCTGGTGTCAAGGGTTTGTCGATATGCCGGATCCCAAACGGCGAGAGCGCGTCACACACCGCGCTCACAAGGACGGCAGCGGCGGGAATCGTGCCTGCTTCGCCGATGCCCTTGATCCCGAGCGGATTCACCGGCGACGGGGTCACGGTGAACCCCGTCTCGATC
>DATAFP010000132.1:0-5534 GCA_036257415.1 Gemmatimonadales bacterium | reverse complement strand
TCCGGGAGAACCTCGAGGGACTCTACATCGGCGTCGAGCACTTCGTGCAGGTGGGCGACGACCCGCGGGCCGTGGCCGAGTCGATGGCGATCGTGACCCGGGCCGGATGCGAGCGGATCGTGCGCTACGCCTTCGAGTACGCGGTTCGGCACCGGCGGAAGAAGGTCACCATCGTGCACAAGGCCAACATCCTCAAGATGGTGAGCGGGCTGTTCCTGGAAACCGGTCGCGCGGTGGCTCAGGAGTACGAGGGGCGGGTCGCGTCGAGCGACATGATCGTGGACAACTGCGCCATGCAGCTGGTGATGCGGCCGGAGCAGTTCGACGTGATGGTCACGACCAACATGTTCGGCGACATCCTGAGCGACGAGGTGTCGGGCCTCGTGGGCGGGCTCGGCCTCGCGCCCGGGGCCAACATCGGCACCAGGGCGGCGATCTTCGAGGCGGTGCACGGCAGCGCGCCCGATATCGCGGGGAAGGGGCTCGCCAACCCGTCGGCGCAGATGCTCGCCGCGGCGATGATGCTGGACCACATCGGCGAGCTCGACCGCGCGCAGCGCATCCGCGACGCCATCGAGCACGTGCTGGTGCGCGACAAGATCCGCACCCGCGACCTGGGCGGAACCGCGAGCACCGAGGAGTTCGGCGATGCCGTTGCTCGGCGGGTCGCCTGAAGTTCCCTGCGCCAAGTGCGGAAAGCGCGTCCGGGGCATCGCCTGGGGCGACCTCTGCCCGGAGTGCCGCTGGGAGCGCGAACGCCGCGCCAAGAAGATCTCCTCGCGCGCCGCGCTTGCCGCGACCATTCTGATGGGCGTCTACGTGATGCTGCGGGTGCCGGAAGATCCGACGGCGCGGCTCACCTCGGTGTTGGCCGTGCTCGCGACCTATGTGATCGTGCGCCGGATCGCGGGGCGGCTGGCGATGGAGTTCATGAAATGATGGACGGATGGACGGATGGGCGGATGAACGGGGTTGCCCGGCGTGCGGCACGGTGGAACGGGCTGGCACTGTTGGTCGCTGCCCATCTGCCCATCGGCCCATCCGCCCATCTGTGCGCCCAGACGTCCATCACGGTCTACAACGACGGCCGAGTGCTGGTGCGGCGCGCGGTCGCGGCGAAAGTTCCCAAGGGCGCCTCGACCCACCGGCTCAGCGTCGGAAAGCTGGACCCTTCATCCATCATTTCGCTGGACCCGGTCATCGCGATCGGCGAGGCTCGCTACGACGCCGACGTGGGCGAGCAGAGCGTGCTGCGGCGGGCGGTCGGAAAGACATTCGAGTTCCAGACCGGCTACCAGTACGGCCCGCTCCGCGCGACCCTCCTGGCGGTAAACCCCGAGGTTTGGCGTCTCCCCGACAGCAGCATCGTGTTCTACCGGCCGGGGCAGCTTCGCTACACCGAGGACATGGTCGTTGCCGAACCGGTGCTCGAGCTTCGCGTCGATGCCGCGCAACCCAAGTCCGCGCTCAACCTCGGCTTCTTCACGTCCGGTGCGAGCTGGCAGGCCGCCTATGCCGTGACGCTCGACGGGGCTCGGGCGCGGGTCGAGGGTCTGGCCTCGATTCCGGTGCAGGAGATCCGGTTCGACAGCGCGGAGGTGCAGCTGCTGGCGGGAACGGTGTCGCGCGGCGGTCCTCTCCGAGTGGGTGAGATGGTAGTCGCCGGCGTGGCAGCCGATCGGATGGAAGCGCGGATGGCAGCGCCCACCGAGCAGTCGGTGGGCGAGGTCCACGTCTATTCGTTGCCCGGCCGATGGACGCTGCAGCCAGGCACAACCAGTCTCATCCCGCTGTTCGAACCGGCCACCGCACCGGTCACCCGGCAGTACGCAGTCCGCCGGCCGCAGTTCTTCTACGGGATCGAGCGTGAGCCGGAGGATCCCCAGCAGATTCCGGTCTCGGTCGAATACACCGTCGCCCGGAAGCGGGGCAGCCCCTTCGGTGACCGGCCGGTACCGGCCGGCGTCACGCGCATCTTCGATCGCGACCGCGAGGGGCGGCTCCAGCTCGTGGGCGAGGCAGTGGTGGACCACACGCCCGCTGGCGAGGACCTGGAACTCAAGGCCGGAAACGCTTTCGATGTGACGGCGCGGCGCAAGCAGACGGAATTCACCACCGAGCGGGACAGCAGCGCCGCCGGAGTACGAATTCGGGCCACTGCCGCCTACGAGGTAGCACTCACCAACGCGCGGGACTCGGCGGTGACCGTGGCCGTGTACGAGCAGCGCGGCGGCGAGTGGACCGTGTTGGCGAGCTCGGTGCCCGCCGAGAAGGTCTCCGCGACGACCACCCGGTTCCGGGTCGCCGTCCCGGCCCGCGGCAGCGCCACGCTCACCTATCGGATCCGGGCGATCTGGTGACCGACACGACCATCGTCCACTGTTCCGATCTCCACTTCGGCCGCCACGCGGATCTGCCGCAGGTCGAGGCGCTGGAGCGATTCATTCCCACGTTGGAGGCGGACGCGATCGTCGTGTCCGGCGACCTGACCCAGCGCGCCCGGCACGGCGAGTTCCAGCGCGCACGGGTGTTCGTCCGTCACATGCAGGAGGCCGCCCCGACGCTCGTGGTGCCGGGCAATCATGACATCGAGTGGTGGAAGAGTCCGCTCGGCATCCGGGGAACCGAGGTCAAGTACGAGAAGTATCGCCGATACTTCGGCGACCCCCGGCCGGTGCTCGATATTCCCGGCGCCGTCATCGTGGGCGCGCTCAGCGCGTACGGGGTAGCGTGGGGATCGCTCACCTGGAACTTGAACGACATCGCGGTGAAGGGACATCTGCCTCGCTCCGAGGCCAACCGCGTCAAGCAGGTCCTTGCCACTGCCCCCCCGGGCAAGGCCCGAGTGCTGGCCATCCACCACAACGTGCTTGCCGGCGCCCTCTCGCGGCGCATGGGGCTCGCCCGGTGGCGCGATGCCCACAAACTGCTGCTCGACACCGGGGCTGACGTCGTGCTCTGCGGCCATGACCATCAGGAAGGCGCGGGGCAGGTGGAAGGCCGCCTGACCGTCAGCACGTCGGGCACCCACAGCTTTCGCTCCCGCGGCGGCCGCCCATCGGTGTTCAATCTGGTCCAGATCGCGCCCGATATCGTGCACGTGCAGCACTACCGCTGGGACGCAGTCACCGGCTCCTTTGCGCCGTCCGACCGGTTCAGCTTCTCCCGGCACGTGACGCCGGAGCCCGTGGTTTCCACCGTAGACGGAGTCGACGAGTGAGCGCGGTTTCGCTGCTGTCCCCGCCGGACGAGGTGCTGACGCACCGACTGACCCAGCTCGGCCTCCGCCGGGTGGCGGCCGTGCGATCTCATGT
The DNA here is from genome assembly GCA_036257415.1 of Gemmatimonadales bacterium. Classification (GTDB taxonomy): domain Bacteria; phylum Gemmatimonadota; class Gemmatimonadetes; order Gemmatimonadales; family GWC2-71-9; genus DASQPE01. The sequence continues at coordinate 2,220 of DATAFP010000132.1, read as the reverse complement.
GAACCGTACGGTGATGGTGAGCCTCACCGCGCGCCGGGTGCTCCGGGTGCACCGCGGATACGCCTTCGCCCCCGACCGGGTGCTTGCCGCGATCATCGCGTTTCTCGATCGGCGGCGCTCGCGCACGGAGCGGCGCGCTGCGGAGCGGGTCTTCCTCGCATTTCCGGTCGAGCTCTACGTCCCTTGGGGCACCCGCACCCGCCCGGCCGAGCGCCCCCGCCCCGGCGATCTCGCGCTGCTGCACCGGCTGTACGAGGTACACCGCCGGCTCAACACCGAATTTTTCGACGGCGTGCTGCACGAGATCCCCATACGGCTGTCGGGACGGATGCGGGTGCGACTGGGCGAGGTGAGCGTGGACCTCAGGACCGGACGTCCGCTCGAGATCGCGATCAGCCGTCTGCACATTGCCCGCCACCCGTGGGACGAGGTGGAGCACACGGTGCTGCACGAGATGGTGCATCAGTGGCAGGCGGAGAGCGGCCTTTCGGTGGACCACGGACCTACCTTTCGGGTGAAGGCGCGTGAGGTCGGCGTGCTCCCCGCGGCGCGGCGTCCGGTTGCCGCCGGTGGGCCCGCCGGGGAACGCGCCGTCACGCGGCGCCGGCTGGCAGCCGCGAGAACGGAAGGATCACCGTGACCGGCACCCTGACAGAGCGGTTTACCGGCGTCGATTTCATCGGCTTCGACGGCCTTCTGAGCGAGGAGGAGCGCGCCGTCCGGGATACGGTGCGCGCGTGGGTGGACGAACACCTCATGCCGATCATCGGCAAGGCGTACATCGAGGGCCGGTTTCCCAAGCAATTGATCCCCGGGATGGCGGACTTGGGCCTGTTCGGCGCCAATCTGCCGGAAGCGTACGGCTGCGCCGGGCTCAACAACGTCGCCTACGGGCTCATCATGCAGGAGCTCGAGCGGGGCGACAGCGGCATCCGCTCCTTCGCGTCGGTGCAGGGGGCCCTGGTGATGTATCCCATCTTCTCGTTCGGCTCCGAAGAGCAGAAGCGACACTGGCTCCCTCGGCTAGCGGCCGGCCAGGAGATCGGATGCTTCGGGCTCACCGAGCCCGACTTCGGCTCCAACCCGGGCGGCATGCTGACGACGGCGCGAGAGACTGCCGAGGGCTGGGTGCTGAACGGCACCAAGATGTGGATCACCAACGGCTCGCAGGCCACGGTCGCGATCATCTGGGCCAAGACCGGCGCGCTGGACGACATCAAATCGATCCGCGGGTTCGTGGTGCCCACCGACACACCGGGGTACACCGCCAAGGATCAAGAAGGAAAGCTCTCGTTGCGGGCGTCGGACACGAGCGAGATCCACCTGGAGGATGTCTGGCTCCCCGCCGACGCCGTCCTGCCCAGGTCGGGCGGTCTCAAGAGCCCGCTCATGTGTCTCACCCAGGCTCGCTACGGCATCGCGTGGGGTTCGGTCGGCGCGGCAATGGCGTGCTACGACGAGGCGCTGCGCTACGCGCGCCAGCGGGTGACGTTCTCCCGCCCGATCGGCGGCACCCAGATTCAGCAGGTGCGGCTGGTGGACATGCTCACCGAGATCACCAAGGCGCAGCTCCTCGCGCTTCAGCTCGGCCGGCTCAAGGACGCCGGAACCGTCACGCCGGAGCAGGTATCGTTGGCCAAACGGAACAACGTGAACATGGCCACCGAGTGCGCCCGGGAATCCCGCCGGCTCCTCGGAGCCAACGGCATTCTGGTCGAGTACCACTCGATGCGGCACCTGGCCAACCTCGAGTCGGTCTACACCTACGAGGGCACCCACGACATGCACTCGCTGATCGTGGGACAGGCCATCACCGGCCTCGCGGCTTTCTAAGGCTGGGCGGCCAAGCGTTCGCACCCTCCGTAGAGGAACAGCAGATTCACAGGGCGGGGGGAGAACGGGAGGGACGATAACGGGTCTGGGTACGACGGCGGCGGCCCGGACGATGACGGGCTTCTGGTCGTCGGCGTTCCCCCCGACCGGGTCATGATCGTCGCGTTGTACGAGACTTCCCGGGGCCGGGTGCGATCCGCCTATCCTCTGCGCTGAACTCCCGCCGTCCGGCAGCACCCTACTCGGCGTGCTGCCTTTCCGATGAGGGTGGCTAGTTCGCAGTCGCCTCTGCGGCCAGCGCCGCCATCCGCTGCTTCGCCTCTCGCACCCGTGGCTGGAGATCGGGATCCGCCTTCCTCCACAAATCGACGAACCGCCCGTAGTAGT
>DATAFP010000119.1:0-24028 GCA_036257415.1 Gemmatimonadales bacterium | reverse complement strand
CGCCGGGATGATGGTGGCCATGACCCAGCACGTCGGCAACGGGTTCTTCGCAGTGAACGATGGGATCGAGGTACCGCTGTCGTATCTCGCGGGCGGATTCGTCCTGGCGGCGACGGGCCCGGGTCCCTTTTCCCTCGACGCGGCGTTGGGCTTGGAAGCGCTGCACGCACCTGTCGTAGTCGGTACGGCATTGGCCGCGGCGGTCGTCGGTGGGCTGGGGGTAATCGCGCTTCGCCGGGCCGGTGCTGACGCGCGCCCCGGTTGACGGTATTTTCGTGCATGTACTTCAAGCAAATGCTGGACGAGCGGTGCGGCTGCGCGTCGTACCTCATCGCGTCGCGTCAGTCGCTCGAGGCCGCGATCGTCGATCCGGCCATCTCGATCGATCAGTACGAGGCGCTGCTCGCCGACCGCGGCTTCCGACTCCGCTACGTGATCGATACCCATGTACACGCCGACCACGTGTCGGGCGCGCGTAAGCTCGCGGCCCGGCACGGGGTCGATCCCTGCCTGCACGAGTCGGCGCGGGTTCGCTACCCGTTTCGCGGACTGCGCGACGGCGAAGAATTGCCGCTGGGTCAGTTGCGACTCCGGGTCGCCCATACACCCGGGCATCGGCCGGAGCTGATCTCGATCCTGATCGTCAACCCGCCCCGGAGCCCGGAGCCGTCGATGGTGCTGACCGGCGATTCGCTGCTGGTGGGCGATGTCGGGCGTCCGGATTTCGGTGGCGGCGACGCTGAAGCGCAGTTCCACAGCATCGCCCGCCTTCTCCAGCTGCCCGACTGGGTTGCCGTGTTTCCGGGCCATTTCGAGGGACCGTGCGGGAAGGGCATGTGCGGTCGTCCCAGCACGACCATCGGGTTCGAGCGGTTGTACAGCCCGGTGCTCCACCTCGAGCGGGAGGCGTTCGTGGCCGCGCTCACGACCGGCATTCCGGCGCGCCCACTCAACATGACGGCCATCGAGGCCACCAACCGCGGCGTGGCCGACATGCCGTGGGCCATGCTGACGTCGGCTCTCGAGGTGGATCGGGTCGGGGTCGATGCGCTCGACACCGATGGGCGCGGCGTCCTGGTGGACGTGCGGGAGCCGGAGGAATACATCGCGGGTCACGTGCCCGGCGCCATCAATATCCCTCAGGCCGACCTCGCCTCCCGGCTCGACGAGCTTCCCCGGGAGCAGCCGCTGTTGGTGATCTGTCAGCTGGGCATGCGCTCGCTCCGAGCCGCGCAGTTCCTCCGCCAGGCGGGATTCACCCGGGTGGCCACCGTGCAGGGCGGGACCTCGGCCTGGTTTACCGCGGGCCGCTCGATGGTCACCGGCGAGAAGCCGGTCAAGCTGCCCCGCGTGGTCGAGTCGCTCTGGCCTCACGCCGGCGCAATGTCCGCGTTTGACCCCGTCCTCTAGCGTTGTAGCTTAGACCATCCTTACCAGAGGGCTCGATGCGCCCTGCCGTGTGGTTGTTCGCCGCGGCCTTGCTCGGCGCTGCGGCGCACGATCCTGCTCCTGAATCGATTCTCGCCAATGCCAATCGCCAGCCGGCGGGCCGGCTCAAAAACGGCGTCCTCACCCTCAAGCTGGAGCTTAGGACCGGACTGTTCCGGCCATACGCCGATGATGGCGAGGGCGTGCTGCTGCAGGCGTTCGCAGAGACGGGGCGGCCGCTCCAGATTCCCGGCCCGCTGATCCGCGTGCCCGAGGGCACCGTCATCAACGCCGCGATCAAGAACACGCTTCGCGATTCGACCCTGGTGCTCTACGGCCTCGGCACTCGCCCCGGGCGGCCGGAAGACACCATCCAGGTTGCACCGCGCGCGACTCGCACCGTGCGGTTCGTGGCGGGAGAGCCTGGCACCTACTTCTACTGGGGGACCACGACCGGCAAGCAGATGGGGGACGGCCGATCGATCGACAGTCAGCTCCACGGGGCCCTGATCGTGGACTCGGCCGGCGTTCTGCCGCACCCGGATGAGCGCGTGTTCGTCATCGGCCTCTGGTTCGAGCCCGCCGACTCGACCACCGGCGAACCCGCGCGGGTGCTGATGAGCATCAACGGGAAGTCGTGGCCGCACACCGAGCGGCTCGGCTACACCGTGGGGGACAGCGTGCGCTGGCGATGGATCAACCCCACCTCGAGCTCGCACCCCATGCATCTGCACGGCTTCTACTTCAAGGTGGCGAGCCGGGGAAGCTGGGCCCGGGATACGATCTACCCGCCGGACGGTCATCGCCGGGTCGTCACCGAGCTGCTCTGGCCCGGCGGAACGATGAGCGCGCTCTGGTCGCCGGCGCAGCCAGGCAACTGGGTGTTTCACTGCCATTTCGCCTTCCACGTATCGTCCGAACTGTATCTCGCTACCGCGGCTTCGCCGGACCACGGCGCGGAGCACCGAGGCCATGCAAGGCATGGGATGTCCGGACTCGTACTTGGACTGAACGTGAAGCCGGCGCGGGAGCAGGCAGGCGACATGATGCCTCCCCCCCGCCGCGCGCTTCGCCTCGTCGCGCATCCGGGCAGGGCGGACGCGGATTCCGCGCACCTCTTCGCCTATGCTCTGGAGGGCGGCGTTGATTCGGCCAGCATTGGCGCGCTATCGGTGCCCGGCCCCGCGATCGTGCTGGAGCGCGGCCGGCCGGTGCGCATCACGGTAGTAAACCAGCTGGACGAGCCCACCGCCGTGCATTGGCATGGGATCGAGCTCGAGAGCTATCCCGACGGCGTGCCGGACTGGAGCGGCGGGATGGGACGGATTTTCCGCCCGATCGAGCCGGGTGATTCGTTTGCCGCCGAATTCACCCCGCCGCGCGCGGGCACCTTCATGTACCACTCCCATTTCAGCGAGATCCGCCAGATCCTCGGCGGGCTGTACGGTCCCCTGATCGTGGTCGACCCCGGCACCACCCTCGACACCGCTACCAATCGAATCGTGATGGTCGGTGCCATGTTCCGGCATGACTCCGCGTTCGGCGTGATCAACGGCAGGCTCGACCCGGAACCGATCGAGCTCCATGCGCGCACGACGTACCGCTTGCGGCTGGTCAACATCGGGGACGCGCGGACGAGGTTCGTGCTCCTGCGGCCCGACTCGTCCGCGGTGCCGTGGCGGCCGGTCGCGAAGGACGGAGCCGACCTTCCATCCTCGCAAGCCGTGGTCAGCAGCGATCCCTTCATGAGCGGTCCGGGCGAGATCGGCGATTTCGAGTTCACGCCACAATCGCCCGGCCAATTGATCCTCGACGTCGAGTCCCCATTCGTGCCCTGGCGCGTTCCGGTGCCGGTGCACGTGCTGCCGGAGATCAAGACCGCTTCCCGTTGAGTCGGGTGATGCGCGACACAGCCTCCGCCCAGGGCGGGGCGCTGTTTCCGTGCATGACTCGAACTCACCTCCTCGCGCTTGTCGTGCTAAGCGTGCTCGGCGCCTGCAACACAACTGTGCGCAACACGACCGAGACCATAGGCGGCTCGACCCCGTCCGATACCGCTCCTGCGGCACGTCCCATCACCGGCCGCGACGTGGGCGCGGCCCCGGATCTCCCGGAACCAAACGCCACGACGCGGGGCACCAAGTTCGCCAACGTCGTCGGCTGGTCGGGCGACGAAAAGCCGAAGGCCCTCCCGGGGTTCACGGTGATGCTGTTCGCAGACAGCCTGAAGCACCCTCGCTGGCTCTATGTTCTGCCCAACGGTGACGTGCTGGTCGCGGAGTCCCGGACCCCCGCCCCCGATCGGCTCCCGGCCGAGGTGCGGAAGCAGCTTGTCGCAGCCGGCACCTTCGGCCCGTCGGCCAACCGGATCTCGCGGCTGCGGGACAAGGATGGCGACGGCCGGGCCGAGGTTCGGGAGACCTTCCTCGAAAAGTTGAATCAGCCCTTCGGTATGCTGGCGCTGGGCAACGCCTTCTACGTAGGCAACACCGACGCGCTGGTGCGCTATCCGTTCGACTCGGCGCAGGGCAAGGTGACCGGACCGGGGAAGGCGATCCTGGACCTGCCGGCGGGCGGGTACAACAATCACTGGACCCGCAACGTGGTCGCGAATCAGGACGGCTCGAAGCTCTACGTCACCGTCGGGTCGGGCACCAACGTGGACCAGGAGAAAGTCGATCGGCAGGACAAGCGACGAGCGGCCATCCTGGAGGTGGACCCGGATGGGAGCAACATGCGGGTGTTCGCATCCGGATTGCGCAATCCGAACGGGCTCGATTGGGAGCCGACCAGCCGGACCCTATGGACCGCGGTGAACGAGCGCGACGAGCTGGGGGACGAGCTGGCGCCCGACTACATCACCGGCGTGCGTGAGGGTGCGTTTTACGGCTGGCCCTTCGCTTACTGGGGCCGGCACGAGGATCCACGGCTCAAGGGCCAGGCGCCTGAGTTGGTCGCAAAGGCCGTCGCGCCGGACTTCGCCACCGGGGCGCACACCGCGTCCCTCGGACTCGTCTTCGGCGAGGGGCTCAAGTTCCCCGAGCGCTACCAGCACGGCGCGTTTATCGGCCAGCACGGCTCGTGGAATCGGAGCCAGCTGACCGGTTATCGAGTCGCGTTCGTGCCCTTCGACGGCGGCCGCCCCAGCGGGGGAATGGAGGAATTTCTCGGAGGATTCATCGCCGACTCGGTCACAGGCGCGGTGCGGGGCCGGCCGGTCGGGCTGGCGGTGGCACGCGACGGGTCGCTGCTGGTGGCGGACGACGCGGGAAACCGGATCTGGCGGATCAGCGCTAACTAGGTCACGGGGGGGTCGATCCGGCGGGGCTCGTCGGGCGCGCGTGATGCCAGCAGTCGTTCAGCGAAATCCACCCGCTCGGCCAGCTCCGCCACCTCGGCTCGGAGGGAGTGGAGCTCGTCCATGACGCCTTCGGGCAGCGAATCCCGCTCGCCCACCCTGGGCTCCCAGTCCGAGATCGGCCGGTTGCGCTCATCCTTGAACTGGCCGAAGCCCACCACGATCACGTCGTACGCCCACCAGATGCCCAGCCCACCCAAGGTGCAGGCCATCAGGACGGCCGATTCGGTGCGACCGGCGTAGAACCGGTGCGCTCCGAACGGCCCGAGCAACACTGCCAGCGTGAGCGCGACGGTGCGCGACTTGTCGGACGGCTCGGACGCCATCAACCGCCGCCCCCGACGCGCGCCGCGCGCCAGATACGGGTGGTGGCGCTGCCTTCGACGGTTACGCGGCCGCCTGCGCTGTCTCCGGCCACCCGCCCGTCGAAGCGCATCGCGCCGCGCCCGTCCGCCGCCGGGACGGTGAAATGGAGGCTGTCGCCCCGAAGGCGAACGTCGGCCAGCGCAACGGCGGGCCGGGGGATTGTGGCGCTGCCGGTCACTTGCTGAAACCGCTGCTGCAATCGCAGCTGGAACGGAGGCAACGCATCCCACATCACCTTCCAGGCGCCGCGTACATCGGCCGGAATGATCCAGAGCCGGACCGGCGTATTCGCCAGGGCGACGCCCTTCACGATGATGCTACTGTCGGGTTGCCAGTCGTCCATGTCGAAGTTGTTGGAGACAACCCGCGCGCCGGGCCGAAGCTCGCGGAAGAGCTTGGGCCGGAGCCGCAGGTTGAGCGAGGGCGTGAGGTAGAGCGTCACCACGGTCGCTTCGCGGAGATCGGATTGGAACAGGTCCGCCTTCCGGAACTTTACCCGGTCCGCCACCCCCGCCGTGTCCGCGTTGTGAGTGGCCTCGGCCACCAGCGACGCATCGATGTCAATGCCCACCCCGCGGGCACCGTACCGCTGGGCCGCCGCGATCACCAGCCTGCCATCGCCGGACCCCAGGTCGTACACCACATCGCCCTGGCCAACGGCCGCCAGGTGCAGCATGCCGAGTGCGACGTCGATGTTCGTGGGGACGAACATGACGTCCGGCGTCTGTGCGCCGGCCGGCACCGCCCCGATCGCCAGAAGTTGGACGCTGGCGGCGCCGAGCCAGCGCGGGGTCAACGCGGCCACAGCCAACCGAATGTTCCTGCTGTCACCAATCCGTAGAGCAACCCGTCGAGCACTTCCTTCCAGGCAACCGACCACGGCTTTCCCATCCAGATCGCGGCAGGCACCTGGCCGGCGGCGTAGGCCAGGAACGCGATCGTGCCTACGACGCGAAAGACCTGGAGATACGGAGTGCCGGGCGGAATGGCGTGGGCCGCCGCATACGCCACGAACAGCGACACGACCAGGGTGAAAACGAACCACTGGCCCAGCGTCGCGCCCATCGAGTAGGGGCCGGATCGCTTGAGGCTGAGCACCGCCACCGGTCCCTCGGCGTACTTCTGCTTCATCTCCGCCGTTTCCATCTCCTTCATGCCCGAGGCATATGGGATGATGTATTGAGCCGGGGGCGGGTTGCCCGCCCGGATAGCCGCCCGAACGGCATCCTCGTTGGGGAGTTTGGTGTAATCGCTTGCGTGATACTTGAAGACCATGTGAACGAGCCAGCTCGTTACGAACACCAACACTGCGGAGAGCACGATCGGAAGCACCAGCGAACCGAGCGACACCATGACGACCTCCGGGACAAGGACGGACGCCCTCAAGGCAAGCAATCCAAGATACCGCGTCCGCGGCGGAGCGTGACGTGGAGCGCAGGCGGGCGCCTCCGGCGATCACAGCAGCCGCGTCCTCGGGATTCTAGTTTTTTGACGTGGTTGGCCATGGGCCCAGACAGGGAGGTCGGGATGGCGAGGCAGACGTTACCCACCAACACCTACGAATGCGTGGGTGGTCCCTTTGACGGGGACGCCGTTGCGTGTGGCGATGGCAGTTGCATCGAGGTGTCCTGGGGTGGGGAGAGTCAGGGACACTACGTGCTCACGGGACGTTTCAAGTCCCGCGTCCTGCGCTGGGTGCCGTTCGAGGAGTAAGCCGCGCGAGAGAAATGACGAGGCCGCCCCGCCGAATCGGCGAGGCGGCCTCAGTCTTTTCTCCACCCCGGGTTACTGGAGCGACCAGCGCAGGCCCACGGTGAGCGGAACCATGTACGCGGTCTCCTCCTCCAGCGTCGTCGCGTCGGTCACGCCTTTGAAGATCGCGTGGAACCGGCCCTCGGCGAACACCGCGGCATGCTTGCCGACGCCGACGTCGAACCCAGCGCCCGCGTTGGCGCCCCACTTGGTCTGGGATTCGCTCGAGCCCAGCCCGTCGATCGTGGTCCTACCGTTGTAGACCCCAAGACCGCCGATCAGGTACGGACGTGCGCGGCTCCCGGTGGGGAAGGCGAACACCGCGTTGGCAGTGCCGCCGAGCAGTCGGCTGTTGCCGTCGATCCCGCCCTGCAAGCCGAAGCGATTGTAGAAGCCGTCCACCTGCAGGCCGACTGGGCTCGCGCCCGGCTTGAGCCGCGCGACGAGCTGGCTGCTCCAACCAGTGTTGGCGCCGTCGCCGAACGAGCCGGTCGGCATGGCGGCGCCGCCGCCGAAGCCGAGGCTCGTCCCGGTCTGAGCCTGCGCGACATGCGCGCTAAGGGCGAAGGCAACGCCCATCGCCACGCCCCGAACCAGATTGGTCGTCATTGTGTCCCTCACTATGCTGTCGGTGATCGATTCGCGTGATGGAGCGCGCCGTCGCGCCCCGCGCCAGGGTGGGGCAACCCTCCTGCCACGGGCGGCATCGGGTCACCCAACCGACGCCGATCTCTACACGACACTTTGCATTGGAGGCTGACATCAGGCCGGCGAGTTGGTTTCACGGGCCCTTCCGGTACCCTCATGAAAACGGCGCCGTGCAAGGGCGCCGTGAGAACCGCTATGCCGAGGCTTGCACCCTGACCGGATGCAAGGATCGGCGGTCTATGAATCGGTCTGCGCGGGCACCAGGAGCGGTTCGGTGAGCGCACGCTCGACCTTCGCGAGCAGTTCCGCGTCGGTGAACGGCTTGGCGAGGAACGGGGCGTTCATGCGCCGTCGGAGTCCGAGACGGCTGAACACCTCCTCACCGTGCGCCGACATCAGCAGCACGCGCTGGGTCGGCCGGGTGTCAAAGATCTCGGTGCTGAGCGTTGCGCCATCCACATTAGGCATGATCGCATCGACGATCACGAGATCGATGGCGGTGGGCGAAGCCCGCAGCACGTCGAGCGCCTCAGCGCCGTCGGATGATTCGAGGACCCGGTAGCCGGCGCTGTTGAGAATACGATACGCGAGGCGTCGAACCACAGGTTCGTCGTCAACGACCAAGACCGTCAAGGCGAGCCCTTGCATGGGACCGATGTTGTGCCCGAGGCCCACCCTGCGCCGTGAGCGGCGTCACTCGTCGGCGGGTCCCATGGCGAGGCTCCGCAGCTGGATCGCCCTCACCGCCGCGATCGTGTCGGCTTCAGCCGCTGTCTTGTCAGGCCGGAACCGCTTGACCCGAGCGAACCTGAGCGCGACACCGCCGGGATAGTGCGGGCTGGTCTGGACGTCGTTGAACGCCACCTCCACCACCAGCTCAGGGCGCACGTGGACGGTGTACGCATCGCGGCCGATCTCGAGCCCGAGCAACTTTTCCGTCTGCCACGCGAGCCTGGCGTCGGTGAGCCCCTTGAAGGTCTTGCCGAGCATGACGAAGCCACCGGCCTCCGGATCCCGGGCGCCGAGGTGCAGATTGCTGAGCCACCCGCGACGCCGGCCGTGGCCCCACTCGGCAGCCAGAATGACGAGGTCGAGTGTGTCCGCGGCTTTGAGCTTGAGCCATCGGGCGCCGCGCCGGCCGGCTTCGTAGGTGGCATCCAGCGCCTTCGCCATGATGCCTTCGTGTCCTTGCGTGAGCGCGGCGCGCATGAACGCGCGTGCCGCGTCGCTCGATGCGGTGACGAGGCGCGGCACCACCAGGGCGGCCGGCACCACATTGCGCAGCGCACGTGACCGGTGTCCGAGCGGCTCGTCCAAAAGCGAGCTGCCCTCGTGATACAGCACGTCGAAGAACTGCGAACAGAGTGGAAGCTCGGAGCGGAGTCGTTCCACGTCGAGCCGCCGGCCGAAGCGCCGCATGGTGATCTGAAACGGGTGCGGCCTACCGTTTTCCTGGAGCGCCACGGCTTCGCCGTCGAGGATGATCTCCCGCGCCGGGAGCGCCCGTACCGACTCGACCAGCTCGGGCACTGCCACGGTGACGTCGTTGAGCCGGCGGGAATACACCCGCACGTCATCGCCCTGCTTGTGCACCTGTACCCGGGCGCCGTCGAGCTTGTATTCGAGTGCCGCCTCGCCCAGCGCCGCGAGCGCGGCGTCCTCGTCTTCCGCGGTGTCGGCGAGCATCGGCAACACCGGCTGGAAGAGCTGAATCGAAAACTGCGCAAGCCCCGCCTCCCCGTCGGCCAGCGCCGCCGCCGCCACGGCGGGGAGGTCGCCGGCGAGCATCGCAGCGCGACGCACCCGTGCAGGTGCGATCCCTGACGCCCGTGCCACGGCATCGGTCACGACGCCTTCGAGCGCGCCCTGCCGCAACTCGCCCATGATCAGGCCGGCGAGAAACCGCTGCTCCTCGGCGGTGGCGCGCGCCAACAACCGACCGAGGATCTCCCGCTTCCGGGCGGCCGAGCCACTGCCGATGGCCGCCGCGACCGACCGCAGCATCTCGTTCACTTCGGCGAGCTCGAGCGACGCGCCGGGCGCCGCCCCATCCGGCATCGCGCTTTGCAGGACGGCCCAGCCCACGCCGAGCCGATCTTGCCGGGTGACGCCACACAGGTAGGCCGTGGCGAGCTCGACCTCGTGGGGAGGCGCGGTGCGTAGCAGCGCCGTGAGCAGCCCGATCTTGTCCAGCCTGCCGCCCGCCTCGGACACGCGCCGGGAAGTCTCCACCAGTTCCCTCAGTCTCATGGCCGGAAGGTATCTCCGTGACGACGGTCATGGCCGCCGCTTCCGGCGGGCCACACTGTGGGGACGATGTCCGCCTCTCGCCGCTGGTTTCGCCGTCTTGGCATGGGGGCCACGGGAATCCTCGTGGCCGTGGTTGCAATGCTCGCCCTACTCCAGCTTCCGCCGGTGGCGACCTGGCTGGTCCGGAAGCTGAGCGGGTTGGTTCCGCTCAATCCAGGTCATCGGCTCGAAGTAGGCCGGGTCAGCGGCGACTGGCTCCACGGCCTCGTGCTCGAGGACGTGGGAGTGGTGCGGGGCCGGGAGCGCCTCGCCGAGGTCGACCGAGTGCGCCTCGGTTACGATCTCCGCCGCCTGCGCGGCTCCATTCGCCACCTTGACGAGCTCATCGTCGAAGGCGCCCGGGTGACCACGCGCCGCGACAAAAATCGGTGGGACCTGGCGAACGTGTTGCGCCGGCCGGCCGACACCACGCGCTCAAGCGCGCTCAGCGTTGGGCGGGTGGCACTGCGCGACGTGCAGGTCACGGCCTGGTTATCACCCGACTCCGCGGTACGGGTGCGGAGCCTGACGCTGCTCGGCCGTGACCTCACGCTGGGCCGCGAGACGTTGCTCACCATCGAAGACTTCGGCGCGGCGGTGGCCCCACCGCGGAGCGATCGCTACTTCGCCGTGTCCACTCGCGGCGCTCTCGCGCCCGGCGAGCTCAGGCTCGACCCGATCCGGATCCAGACCGAACGAACCGACGTCGTTGGGCGCGCCGTGCTGCCGCGACGGTTCGATACGCCGGACCAGCTGAATCGTCTCAACGTCCGGCTCGACGCGCGACCGCTCGCGCTGGCCGACCTCGCCGCTATCGCGCCCGCGGTGCGGCCCACCGGTGAGCTTCGATTCGAGGCCGAGGCGTTGGGCAGCGCAGGCAGGGTGATCACCACCAGCCTGGCGGGGCGGCTCGACGACGCGACCCTCAGGCTCGATGGAGGCACGACGCTGGAGCGAGGACGGCCCACCAGCTACCGGCTCAAAGCCGAGGTGCGCCGACTCGATCCGTCCGCCCTCCTCGTGGCCGGGCCCGCGGGCAACATCCAAGCCGCCCTACGCGCCGATGTACGTGGTGTCCCGTTGATGGCCAGCGAGGGGCGGATCGAGCTCCGACTGGATCGCTCGGTGGTGGGCGGCGCGACGCTGACCAGCGCGGACCTCGACGCGGACCTCGACCGCGGACGGGCCGACCTGGAGCTCCGCGCGGACTTGGCCAACGGCGAGCTTCGCGCCCGGGGTTGGGCGCGGCCGTTTGATTCGCTCCCATCCTATCGACTTGCCGGCACGGTTGGGCGGATCCCGGACACTGAAGGGCTAGTGCGCGCGCTGGCCGGTGCGGAAGGTGAGCCGGTGCTCGAGGTGCGCTTCGGTTTGAGCGGGTCCGGGATGGCACTCCGCGCGGCGCGGGTTTCGGGTCGCGTCGACCTCATGGCCGTGCGTGAGAGCAGTGCGGTGCCGCTCGGCTACTCGGATGTGTCGCTCGTGAACGGCAGGCTCGAGGCGAGGCCTGAGCTAATGGTCGGGGGCGGGCGGGTGCGGGCGGTGGCGGTGGCGCGCCTGGGCGAAGGCTCGAGCGTGGACGTTCGACGAGGCACGATCGAGCAGGTGGACTTGGGGAAGCTCCTCGGCGACACCATTCCCCGGCCGCTCGACGGCGAGTTCACCGCGCGCTATCGCGACGGACTGGCGCAGGCGAACGTCGCGACCCGGGTGGCCGGTGGCACGATGACGATGGACGCCCAAATGCATCCACTCGATTCCACCCGCGCGTTCACCGTCCGGCGCGCCGCGCTGGACTCGGTTGATCTGGGCCGGCTCCTCGGCCAACCCGCGCTCTCGGGTCCGGTGAGCCTCATGGCGGAGGCACACGGACGCTGGAATACGCGGCAGCACATCGTGCGCACCACCGTGGAATTGGCACCGTCACGGTTCGGCACGGTCGAGCTTGCGGCAGGGACGCTTCGGGCCGACCTCGACGGCCAACGGTTGACCTACGACGCCGGCTTCCGCTTGGCACAAGGCAGCGGCTCACTCCACGTCGCCGGAGACGCTTCGACAGCGGACATCCCCACGTTCACGATTCGCGACGGCCGGGCCGATTCGCTCGATGTCGGAGCGCTGCTGGGGCAGTCGGGGCTTCGCACGTCGCTCAACGCGCGATTCACCGGAAAGGTCACTGGCCGAGCCGCCGACAGTCTTGGTGCGGAGGTCGAGGTCGGGGTGCTCCCGTCGCGGATCAATGAGGCGACGCTCGATAGCGGCCGGGTTGCGCTCAGGCTCGAACGTGGCGCGGTTCAGGGTAACCTGCACGTGGGCGGCGCCGATGGCGCGGTCGCCGGCCGCGTGTCCGGCCGGCTCGAGAACCGCCGTGCCGACCTGACGGCTGAAGGGAGCGCGCGCTTCGAGCAGCTTGCGCGCTGGACCGGCCAACCCACGGCCGACGGTCGCCTGGAGTCGACGTTCAAGCTCCACATCCTCGGCGACACGACGGGGCTCAACGAGCTCGATGGGGTCGTGACCGCCGCCGGGGTCATCGGAGCCGTGCGACTCGATCCGCTGCACCTCGTGCTGGCGCCCGACACGGGCGCGCTCCGGGTGGACACGCTGATCGTCCGCTCGAACGTCGGGGTGCTCGACGGGGGCGGTCGCATCCCGCTCGCTGCCGACGCTCCCGGCGACACGCTCCGCGTGCACGGCCGAGTGCTGGACAGCGCGCCGCTGGCGTCGCTGGTCGGCTCGGATACCGTGTGGGTCGACTCCGCCGATGTCGCCTTCACGCTCTCGGGCCCGCCGCGCGGGCGCACGGCAGAGGGGACCGCCGATGTGCACCGCCTCTTCGTGGCCGGCAACCTGGCCGAGCACGTGACGGTCAAAGCAGCGACCAGCATTGACGGGTTTCGCCCGTCCGGCGTGCGGGGTGAGGTTGCGGTCGAAGGCGGAGCGTACGGGAAGATCCGGGTGCCGGAGGCTCGGATCGCGGCCCGCTACGACTCGCTCGTTTCGCTGGTCGCCACCGCCACCCTCGACGACAGCCTGCGGGTGGCGGCCCAGCTTCGCGGCAGCGCGCGCGGCGATACGGTGCGGGCCGCGCTGGAGCGCCTGGACATCGGCGCCTGGTCGCTGGCCCGGCCGGCGACGCTGGCATATGGCTCATCGATCGAGATCCGGGGATTCGAGCTGCATGAAGGAGCGCGCCGGCTCACCATCGGCGGGATCCTGGACCGCAGAGGGCAGAGCGATCTCACCGTCCAGCTCGACAGCGTGGACCTGGACGTGCTGAACGACCTTGGCCTCGCTCCGGTGCCCGGTTTGGTGGACGGCACGCTCAGGATCGCGGGAACGGCGGACGCGCCCAGCCTGTCGGGCAAGCTTGGGCTCGTGGTCCGCGAGCGGGGCGGCGTGCAGCAGGTGGGGCGGATCGGCACCGAGCTGACCTGGACGACCGCTGGGCTCTCGATCAATGCGGTGGCGGCCGCGAACGAAGGCGGTTTCCTGAACGTCAGCGGCACCGTCCCGATTCGGTTCGGCCTCACGCCCGCCGACACCATCGACATCGACCGCGGCACCGCCGAAGCGGTGAATCTGCGCGCGCTGAGCGACAGCTTCGGCCTGGCGTTGTTCAATCCGCTGTTGCCACCCGAGACGGCCAAGGATCTCAAGGGTCGGCTCGAGCTCGATGCCCGGATCGGCGGCTCGCTCGACGCTCCGAGCGCCGAGGGTGGGTTTGCGCTCGACAGCGCGGGCGTCACCCTTCCCACGATCGCCGTCACCTACACCGGCGGAACCGCGCGGGGCACCCTGGCCGGCGATCAGATCACCATCGACCGGGCCCGCTTCCTCACCGGCAAGAACGAATCGGTCACGGCGCGAGGCACGGTCCGGCTCAAGCCGCTGGACGATCCCGCCCTCGATCTCACGGCCGATCTGGCCGACTTCCGCGTCTCGGACAACGAGCAGCTGCACTCGCTTGCGTCGGGCAACATTCGCCTGGGCGGAACGGTCGCGAAGCCGGCACTCACCGGGAAGGTCCGGCTCGGACGCACCGATCTCTTCGTCGGGACCCAAGCGGCGGCGATTCAGGTCGAGGACATCGAGCTCACGCCGGCGGACATCCGCCAGCTCACCCGCTACTTCGGGCCGGCGGTGATCCACGAGGCCAAGGACGCTCCCGGGCTGGTGGAGCGGTTCCAGCTCGCCCTCACCGTGGAAATGCCCGAGCGCGTGTGGGTCCGGCGGCGCAAGACCCCCAAGATGGACATCGAGTTGTCGGGCACACTCCAGATCCGGCAGCAACCGATGCAGCCGATGGAGTTCTTCGGGGACGTAGAACCTGTGCCCGGCCGCGCGTTCATCGAGATCTCAGGGCGCGAGTTCAACATCACCGGCGGCGAGGTGCACCTCGAGGGGCCGATCGAGGCGGCACGGCTCGACGTGACCGCAGAGTACCAGGCGCCAACGACGAGCGACATGGACGACGACGGCGTGGTCATCACCGTCAATGCGGTGGGACACCCGGACAGTCTTACGCTCGAGTTCAGCTCGGACCCGAGCATGAGCCAGGAGGACATTCTCTCCTACATCGTCACCGGCCGGCCGGCTTCGGACAATCCGCTCGCCAGTCGCGACGCGGGCGGCGCCAACCTTGGCGAGCAGGTTGCCTTTGGCGCGCTCGCAGAAGCCGTGTCCGCCCGTGCCGGCGAAGGTCTCGGGTTCGACGTGTTCCAGATTCGGCAGGACGGCACCGAGGGGCTCTCGCTCACGGCGGGGCGCTATATCGCGCGCCGACTGTTCCTGAACCTCCAGCTTCCACTCGAGCTCGGCGAGACCAGCAGCGCGCCAGGTTCCAAACTCGGGCCGGGATTCGAGCTGGAATATTCCGCTCGCCGATGGCTGCGTGCGGGCATCAGAGGTGGCGCCAACCAGCCCGGCCTCACCTTCCGCGGGCGCTATGCGTACTGAACGGGTTGCGTGCGGGCTGGTGATGCTCGCGCTCCTCGGCGCGACTCGGACCGTTGCCGCCCAGGATGCATTGAGCGGGGTGGGCTCGGAGACAGTGGTCGCCTCGATCGGGTTCCGATTCGAGGACGGACCCACGCTCACCGAGGAAGAGCTCCGCAGCCGGATTGCGCTCACGGGGCGCGGCAGCCTCGCGGGCCTCCGCGAATTTCTCGACTTCATCCCGTTGGTACCGCCGGTCGGCGTGCATCCATTCGACCCGCTCGAGCTGCAGCGCGACCTCGTCCGGCTGCGCAATCATTACCATCGGTCCGGCTTTCCCAAGGCCGACGTTCGCTACGACGTCCGCTACGACGCCAAGGCCGACGAGGTCCGGATCGTCTTCGTCATCAAGGAAGGCCCGCCGCTCAGAATCGCGTCGCTCGAGTTCGTCAGCGACACCGGTGCCCTGGCCGTGCCTGCGGGGCTGGAGCCGCAGTGGTCCTCCTTCGTCGATCACACCCGGAAGCACGCCGAGCGCTACGGCGAAACTGAAGAGCGTGCCCTGGCCGACAGCACGGCGCGCTGGTTCCGGCACGTCGGGTATCCCTTCGCCGAGGCGCAGCCGGTCGCGGTGATCGATACCGCTGCCAATCGCGCGGATGTCACGGTTCGCGTTCGCCCGGGTGCGCGGGCGCGGATTCGCGAGATCACAGTCGAGGGGAACCGGACCGTCGCCGCACCGCACCTGGTGCGTCCGCTTCCGGTCGGGTCCGGCGACTGGTACGACGCCACCGCGTTGGAGAAGGGACGCCAGCAGCTGGTGCAGCTGGACATCGTGCGGCATGTAACGGTCGACGTGCCGAAGGACAGCGCGCACGACTCCACGGTTGCCGTGCATCTCGCCGTGGCCGAGAATCCGGCGCACCTGATTCGCGGAGAAGCGGGTGTAGCATCGGGCGCCGGGTTGTCCGGCGAGGCCCAATGGACCCACCGCAGCTTTCTGGGCGGGCTCCGAACCCTCACGCTCGGGGTGACTGCGCAGACCGGCATCCTGGCGCTCACCGACCCACCCGAGCAGCTCTACCGCGCGTCAGTCACGATCTTCCAGCCGTTCCTCGGGGATCGCCATCTGTCGATAGGCGGCGGCCCATTCGTCGAATACCGCAATGACCTGCGCGACCGCTCGCAAGCGATCGGCTTCGAGGCCACGGTGGCGTACGCCTCGGGGCCCCTCCGCTCCATCTCGCTCGGGTACGCGATCTCGCACCGGCGGGTGTTTGACTACGGATTCGGCGAGAATCTCGACCCCGTGCAGTCGCTGCCTATTCTCGGACTCGCCCCGCCCGGCGTCGGCGGGCTGGACACGACGCGGAACCGCAGCACGATCACCCTCCAGGGCAGCTGGGGACGTCTCGACCGGTTGGCCAACCCGCGCAAGGGCTACGTGATTCGACCCCGGATCGAGGTGACGACCCCGTTTGGGTTCAATACCAGCGAGTTCGTGCTGGCCGAGCTGGGCGGCACGCTCTACCTGCCGCTCAACGACCGGATCGGCTTCACCTTCCGGGGCAGCGGGGGTCGAGTCTTCCCCTTCGGCCGGAGCATCACCGATGCGTCCGGCCAGTCGCCGTTCATCGCGATGCTTCAGCTCCGTGACGTGACCTTTACAGCGGGCGGGTCGCGGGACGTGCGCGGCTGGGGCAGCCAGCTCCTGGGGCCCAAGCTGCCGGAGCTTCGGGTGGTCACCGAGGAAAACGAGGCCGGACAGGTCGACACGGACACTCTCTCGGAACGCTACACACCCATCGGCGCCCTCGCCCGCGTCACCGGCTCGGTGGAGATGCAGTTGCCGATCCCGCTCTTGAGCTCTAAGTGGCAAGGCTTCGTGTTTCTCGACGGCGGCCGGGTATGGACGTCGGATTCCCGCTTTGCTTTGAACGCAGGCGAGATCGACCAGGACGAATTCTACGCCTCGACCGGCGTCGGGGTCGGATACGAGACCATCGTGGGAGCGGTCCAGGTCGCGCTGGGATACAAGCTCAATCCGTCGTCGCTCGACGAGCGCAGCCCACAGGCCGTCATGGATGCGCTTCGGACCGGCCAACCTATCTCATCGGTGCCCACCGAGTCGGCGCGACGATGGCACCTTCACTTCTCGATCGGCGCAACGTTCTGATCCGGTGTGCCGCGGCGGAACTGCACTACCGCGGCCGCGGCGTCTACCAGGCAGGTGCCCTCCCGCCCGGTGCCCAGGCTCCAGTCGACGAGCACGGTTCCGTGCTCGTCGGGCGAGCCGGCGCTCAGCCCCACGTCGTCGGCCCTGGCGCGCATCTCTCGAACGACCGTTTCTCGGCAGGCGTCGAGCTGCTCCTTTTTCACTTGAGGCGGCTCGGTGTCCTCGCCCTCCAGACCGCGGTCGGGCGCGGCCGGGGTTGGTGCGGGAGCGGGAGCTGGGGCGGGGCTTAGAGCCGGCACTGGGGGCGGGGGATCCGTGGCTACCCTAGAGGGCGCGCCCGGCGAGCGCTCCGTTTCCACGCTGAGCACCGAGCCGCGTGAGTCTACCCGGCAATACCCCGCGGCGCCGCTCTGCACCTCCCAGTTCACCAGATCGATGCCCTCGCGGGCATCGTGGGCGCGAGTGGAGGTGCGCACCTTGGTCTCCGACACCCGCCACCGCTTCGCGATCTCGCTGCGGCAGGCCTCGAATGCGAGTTGGCTGGCCCACGCCGACTCGGAGACCGGACGCGCGGTCGCGGGCGTCGCGTCGCGGGCGTCCTCCTCCTCGTCCGGCGAGGGCACGTTGACGACCTTGAGCTTCCCGCAACCAAAAGTGGCGACGAGCAGGCCCAGCAGAAGCGCAACGGGAAGTGGACGGGACATGGAGACCCTCTCCTGAAACGGGGTGTGGATGCCCGGTAGGCTCGACTCCGTGTCGACCCGGAGATTAACCGGTCCGCCCCTGCCGGCGCGCGTGCTCGTGCGGACGAGGGTCCCTGGCACCTCTACCGGAGGTGAACCGCCACACCACTCGCACCTGTCAACGCCTCGGCCCGGGCCTGCTAGCTGTCGTGGTTGCACTCGCTGCCTGCGGGGACGGCAGTGGGCTTCCCGATCCACCCACGCCGGACGGTCCGGTCGACCTGTCGGCCGAATGGATTACCAGCTCGCCTTCGGCTCAGGGCGTCGATCCCGGCCCGTTGTCCTCCGCTCTGATTTACGGCGCCAGCAACATCCCCGGCCTCACCAGCGTCGTCGTGGTGCGGAACGGACGGCTCGTCGCGGAGCGCTACCTCCGCCGCGGCGGTGCCGACTCGCTCTACGCGCTCCGATCGGTCACCAAGAGCGTCATCTCACTTCTCATCGGCCTGGCGATCGAGCGCGGCGAGGTCGCGGCGACGAGTCAGACGCTGTCCGAGCTGTTCGTGTCGCCGCTTCCCACGCTCGACGCGGCCCACGGCGCGGTCATCATCGGCGACCTCCTCACCATGCGGAGCGGCATCGAGGGGAATGAGAGCAGCGTGGCCGAGTACAACGGATGGGTCTTGGCACCCGACCAGATCAACTACCTGCTGGCACGAGACGTCATCGAACCACCGGGCACCCGTTGGAACTACAACTCGGCGGCGGTTCATCTGCTGTCGGCGGGGCGGGGCTCTACCTCCGTCCGCGCGACATGGCCAAGATCGACCAACTGGGGACGCTCGACTACGGGTATCTCTGGTGGGTGGGGCGGGCCGGCGGGCGCGACGTGGTGCTCGCATGGGGCCATGGTGGCCAGTACATCTACGTCGTCCCGTCACTGGAGGTGGTCGTCGTGACCACGGCCACCTGGCAAAGGCTCGGCACGGGAGCCGGGCCGCAGATGGCCGCGATCGCGGACCTGATCAGCAACCGGATCGTTCCAGCGGTGGTACCTACCGAGTCCTGAACCGCACCACGGTGTCGTCGCTGTCCACCAGGCAGGTTCCCGACCGGCCGCCCTGGATCTTCCACTCGATGTAGGCCATCTGGCGATCGTCGAGCTCGCCGGCGGTGGTGCCGACCTCCGAGGGGCGCACGTCGAACCGGCGGATCACCTCGTCGCGGCAGGCCTGGATCTGGCTGCTGCGAACTTCGCGCGAATCGAGGCCGCCGGTGTCGCTGGGATACCGGTTGAAGTCGTCGTCGTCGAAGTCGCCGTTGGAGTCGCCCTGGTCGCGCTCGACCTTGAACTCGTTCACGTTCCCCTTGGCGTCTACCCGGCAATACCCGGCGCCGCCGTTGTCGACCTGCCAGTCCACCAGAGTTTCGCCCTCCCAATTGGTGCTGCGGCTGCTAGTGCGAACACGCGCCCGGTCCACGTGCCATCGCCGCACAATCTCGTCGCGGCACGCGGTGCGGGCGAGCTCGCTGACGCTGGTGGATGTGGATGCCGTCTCCGGATAGCTGTCGTCGGAGACGGTGTCATTCCGGCTTTCTTGTCCGCTTTGCGTCAGGGCACACGCCGAAAGGGCGAGTGATCCCGCGAAGGCCAGGGTGAGCACTGCACGCTGCATGGTGGCATCCTCGGTACGGTCGGATGCCAAACTGTCAGATCTGCCGCCTTGATCGCCGTAACGGTGGTCACGCGGGGCGGCCGGCCTTGATCTTCCCCGATGCCCGGCCCGCCACGTAGTCGTAGATGACCTTCACTTGTGCATCGGTGAGCTGGCCCTTCAATCCTGGCATACCCTTCTCGCGCCGGCCTTCCAGAACCACGGTGGCGAACGACTGTTCATCCATTCCCCTCGATACCGATGTTCGAAGGTCGGGTGCCATCACTCCGCCCATCGCATCGTCGCCGTGGCAACGGGCGCAGTGCACCATGTATTGCCGCCAGCCCTCGTGCGCGGCGGACTTCGCCTGCGCGGTCGCCGCTGGAGCTCCGGCGAGATGGGCACTTGCTGCGAGGGCGGCGGCAGTGGCGAGCCGGGCGACCTGGCTGTAGAGCCTCATATCGCGAACCCCCGCTCTCAAGACAGATCGACGGTAGCGGGTGAGAGATCCTGCCGCGGCGCCTCGGCTCACGTCCGGACCGGATCAGGTGACCGGCCACGGCGAGTCTACGTGATATGTGCCACTAACCCCAGACTTCCCGCAGCTCGCGCAGGAACCGGCGCATCTCGGCTGCGGTGCCGACGCTGACCCGGGCCCAATCGCCGGTGAGCGGCCGCACCTCCCACGAGATGCGAACCCCACGCGCATGGAGCCAGACCGGCAGATCGCGCCGCGTCGGCCCCGACTCGAACCAGATGAAGCTGGTATGCGAGGGCACATGCCTGATGCCGAGCTCGTCGAGCCCCCGCTCGGCCAACTCCCGCGCCTCGCGCACCAGGCGCCGCGAGCGATCGACAAACGCGCGATCGCGATATGCCGCGGCGGCCGCGGCGATGGCGGCCGGACCGAGATCGGTGGATTGGTGAGACCGAAGCCGGTCGATCAAGGCCGGCGGTGCGATCGCATAGCCCACGCGGTAGCCGGCCATGCCGTACACCTTGGAGAAGGTGCGCATCACCAGTACCGGGAGTCGGTCGCGGGCCAACGGAATCATCGAGGCATGCTGGGGTGCATCCACCAGCTCGTGATACGCCTCGTCCACCAAGACCGGCGCGCGGCCGGAAACCCGCTCGCAGAAGGTCCGGAGCCCGGCGCCGTCGACGACTGTACCGGTTGGATTGTTGGGGTTGCACACGTTCACCAGGCGAGTGGTCGGTCCAACCGCGCCGGCCATCGCGTCGAGATCATGGGCTCCGTTCAGGTCGAGCGGCACCCGCCGGATCGTTGCCCCAATCCGTTCCGCCATGCTGATCATGTGCGGAAACACCGGGTGCGCCGTGACCAGCTCGCCGCCCTGGTGAAGAAACGCGATGGCCGCGAGAGCCAGGAGCTCGCTCGACCCGGTCCCCAGCAGTATGTGGGCCGGCGTGACGCCCTCGCGTTCAGCGATCAGCGCGGCGAGCGCATCGAACTCCTCCTGGTCTGCATAGCGATTGGCCCGTGTCAGCGCCGCCTGGGCAGCGCGCACCGCCGACGCCGGCGGCCCGTGTGGATTCTCGTTGAAGCAGAGCCGAACCAGGGCCGGCTCGTCCGACCGCGGCAGCGCAGGAGCCAGCCCGGTGAGCGCGCGTGCGTAGCGGGGAAGTGCCATCGTGCCCGCCAGCGCGGTGCAGGAGGCGATCCAGTCCCGCCGGCTCAGCGCGTCCATCATGAGGTGCCCGCTTTGGCAAACCGCCGGAAGAAGCTGTCCTTCCGCCATGTGGGCCGAGTGCGGCGGTCGGCTACGGCCTGCACCAACCGGACGTAGAACCGGTTGAAATCCTCGGCGGACTGAAGATCGATCGCTTGATTCGCGTCGTCCGACGCCCCGTGGTACCGCTCGTGGAACCAGACGACCATGCGCTTCTCCGCGGGAGAGCCGGGCGCGGCGCCAACGGCGAACGCGACCGCCGGAATTCCCTGCCGAACGAAGCTGTATTGGTCGCTTCGGATGAACGCGTTGGTTGCGGGACGCGGGTCGCGCTCCACGCTCACCTTGCGGCCGGCCGCGCGGCGCACGTCGTCCGCGAGATCCGATTCATCCAGACCGAAGACGACGAGGCGCTCCAGCGGATTGATCGGCAGGAAGAGATCGGTATTGAGGTTCGCCACGATCTTGTCGGCTGGCACCGTCGGGTGCACCGCATAGTGCCGGGATCCCATCAGCCCCTTCTCCTCGGCGGTCACGGCGAGGAACACGAGCGATCGCGCAGGCCGGATCCTTTCGCGCCGAAAGGCGCGCGCCGTCTCGAGCAGGGTAGCCACCCCCGACGCGTTGTCCATCGCGCCGTTGTAGATGCTGTCGCCATACTCCGGCTTGCCGACGCCGACGTGGTCGAGATGCGCGGTGATCACCACGTATTCATCGCGGAGCTTGGGGTCGGTGCCGCGCAGAACGCCCGCCACATTGCGCGATTCTATCTCTCGCGTTTCGACCGCCACCGTGGCCTTTATCGAGACCGGCAAGGTGAAGCGGGGGAGTCGTGACCCCCGTGCGGTCAGCGCGACCAGCTGGTCGAAGGTATGTTCGGTCCCGGCGAAGAGCCTGGGGGCCGCGGCGGGATTGAGCTGAGCCGAGAACTGCTGGCCAACGGTCTCGTTGAGCTCCGATTCGACAAACGAGAGCTGCGGATTGAATCGGCCGCGCGCGGTCCGTTCCCACGCCACTTCCATCGTCCGCGGATTCAGAATGCTCAGCACGCCGATGGCCCCGGCTCGGCGGAGCGCGTCCCAGAACACCGCACGCGACCGCGCGTGCGCCAGGAGCGCGGCTGGCACTCCCGACGGCGCCCCGCCCAGCACAACAGCCACCTTTCCCTTGAGGTCGATGCCGTCCAGCTCGTCCATGCCGGCTTCAGGAAGGCTCACACCGTAGCCAACGAACACGAGCGGTGCTTCGATGCTTGGTGCCGGATCGATCCTCAGGTTGAGCACCGCGTCGTTGCCCAGGGCGAGCCGTTCGGCGACGCCGTTCCGGACCAGGGCAAGGCTCGAGCGCTCCTCTACGACCCGGCGGCTCACGAACCGGATCGGTTGGTACCACCCGTCGGTGCCGGCCGGCTCGAGCCCCGCCTGCTCGAACTGGCGCGCGACGTACGCGGCGGCCTTCCGATAGCCTTCGGTACCGGGATCACGGCCCTCCAGGCTGTCATCCGCCAGAATACGGACGTCGGCCATCCATTCTTTGGCCTGGGCGGACGCCGAGGCAGTTTGCAGCACAGCCGCGAGGGGTACGAGGACGAAGAACGGGCAACGCATGCAGTATTTCCTCAATGGGCGGCGGCAGGTCACGGGAAACATACTCCGCGGGAGACGGCATGGGACGGGTGCCCCTCATTCTCAACGGCCAGGCGCGCGGCATCGACCAGCGCACCATCGCCCGGGTGCGCCAAAGCTTCGAGCAGGCCGGCGTTGACGTCGACTTGCAGGTCGTTCGTGGTGCCGAGCTCGAGCCTGCGATTCGTGCGTTGGCGGAAGCCGGGGCTGTCGCGGTGGGTGGCGGCGATGGAACCCACTCGACGGCTGCCGCCCTGCTGGTCGGCACCGGTACCACGCTCATTCCGGTGCCGGTCGGCACTCTGAACCACTTTGCGCGGCGCCTCGGTATCGACTCGGCCGAGGCCGCGGCGCGGGCAGTCAACAAGGGTCATCCGATGCGGGTGCCGGTCGGCTCGGTGAACGGGCGCGCATTCATCAACAACGTCAACCTCGGGGTCTACCCGCGCTTGGTGCGAACCCGCGAGCGTCTCCGCCCCCGAATCGGGTATCTCTTCGCCAACGCCGTTGCCGGCCTGCACGCACTCTGGCGGCTGCGGACGGTGACGATCAACATCGAGGCGTGTGGACGGGAGCGCGACCGCGCCATCGCGGGAATCTGGATCGGACTGGGGCGAGGAAGCTTCCGGCTGCCCGACGACGCCGAGCCGATCGCGGCCCGAACCCTCGAGATCGTGATTGCGCCGGGACGAACCCGGGCTCGCCTGGTGGCAGACGCGATACGCACGGTGGCGACTCTCCGCCGGGGCAATCCGCCCCACCAGGCGGGGCTCGAGACCTTCCACGCCCCGGTCGTAAAGCTTCGGTGCGCGGGGCTGCTCGATCTCGCGCGGGACGGCGAAGCCGAGCGGGTGACTCCGCCGGTGACGCTGTTGGTGCTGGAGGGCGCGCTGGAGGTGATGTCGCTCGAACCGATGCGAGCCGCCGACCCGCCGATACCGTGCCCCGAGCCCGAGGAGCCGGCTATGACCCCAGGCGGGTGAGCTCGGGATCGGCGCGCAGCCGGGCGAAGTTAGGATCGAGGCGGAGCCAGGCCGGCGATACGTAGTACGGCAGCGTGAGGAGGGTGCGCAGGGTCGCGAGGGCATCGGCCGTGCGCCCCACCCGCGCCTGAACGCAGGCCAGCCGGTAGACCATGAGCGTACCCACCAGCGCATCCTTCGCGATCGGCAACAGGGCCACGCTCCGCTCGGCGTTTCGCACCGCTTCGTCCGCGTGGCCCAGCGCCGCGTGGGCGAGCCCCAGGCGGGAGTGGAGATCGGCGTCGTCCTCCTCGTCGGGCCGAGCCGTGAGGCGGCGGATCACCTTCTCAGCTTCTTCGCGCCCGCGCGCGCTGTCGCCCCGCTGGAGGTGGATGCTCGAGCGAACGAGGTGGAGCCAGGTGGTATCGCTGTAGAAGGCGTCCGGCGAAAGCTCCAG